>JBBPZS010000122.1:0-13941 GCA_038198605.1 Chthoniobacterales bacterium
CGCGGGTGTCGAACGTGATGAACCGGCCCTTTTGCATCTGGGAGAGAGCCACAAGATACGCATCGTTCACCTGCTGATGGCCTAACGTCTGCAGAAAGACGCTGGGCCTCCGCGCCTCGGGGGAGGGCCAAAAGCGATGACGTTGATCGCTGACGAGCTTGGAAAGAAGCGCTGCGACCTCGGGCGGGCGCACCGCCCTGGAGGTGAAAGCTGGATTAGAGGAAAGCCGCACAAAGCCCAGTTGCGTAAGGGCGCACGTCGCCCATCCATGCTTGGCTTCAGCAGCAAACCAGCGATGAGCAGCGGCATGAAATTGATGATTGGGCCAAACGAGCGCCACGAGCACGTTGGTATCGAGCAGCCCTACTTTCATAGGGAATCTTCCGCGAGCAGCTTTTGCGCACGGTCGCCGGGAATAATCGGCGCATCCGCATCAACCTGAAAAACAGGCAAGCCGTTCTTGCGCGACGTAGCCGCTTCTCTTTGCAAGGCTTGCCGGACCAGACGCGAGACCACCTGTCCCAGGTTCTTCCCAGTAGAGCGGGCCAGACTTTGCGCCGCCTGGAAGATGTCGTCGTCCAATGAAAGCGTCGTGCGCATGTGATACGCTGATACTTTGATCTCATGATGTCAAGCGATCAAGCGACTTCCAGATCCTCCTATGGTCGGCTCTTTCCTAACGAAATCATGTTGGCGAAGATCCGGTAGGCGCCGGAGACGCCGGCGGGCAATTCCCGGAACCAGGAGTAACCGGTATAGATGAACCAGCCTTTCTCGACTCGGGTCACGAGCAGGCCGCCGTCACGCGGCGGTTCGCCCGGGTCATTGCTGGAAAGGATCGGCGTCCAAGCCCCATCCCACTGCTCGGGAAAATAGAGTCCGCGTTCCTGCACCCAGCCGGCGAAATCCTGCGCGGTAATTTTATTCGGGAAGTTCAGGAGCGGATGATCGGGCGCGATCAGGCGGACCTCGGCGTTTTCGTCCGTCACCCGGTCGCGCGAAACCTGCAACGGGTGCGGCAACTCGTTAGGTTTGGGTCCGGGCGTGGTGTTGTATTGGATGACGACAACGCCGCCCTGTTTGGCGTAGGCGAGCAGTTCCGGATACCAGGCGCCGACGCGTTCCGGATGCACGTTGTAGGCGCGGACGCCGAGCACGACGGCGTCAAATGGCGCAAGGCTGGCCGCTTTCACATCCTGGTCGGCGAGAATTTTTACCTCCGAGCCGATCTCGCGCAGGCTCTCCGGGATGGCGTCGCCTGCGCCCGGGATATAACCGACCGCCGGCGCCTTGTTTTCGATTTTCGCCCTAACGAGTTTAGCCTGGGCCGGGGAGATCAGCGTCTGCGGCTCGATGTGGGCGTAGTCGATTCGCTGCCGGCTGTAGGCCTCGGTGCGTTCGCCCGTCGACATGAAAACGGCGCGCAGCACTCCTTCACTTTCTCCGGCCGGCGGCGTGACCTGGAAGACGCAGTTCGCTTCGCTTTCCACGCCTTCGAGTTGCACTGGGATCGACACAGGCTCGACCTTCCAGCCCGCTGGGACCGCGAGAGAAATGTTGCTGCTGAACTTTTCCGCCGCGGAAACGACGCGGACGTTGATCGTCTTGGATTGCGCGCTGCCGAAAACGAAAACCGGACGCGGCAACTCAGCGAAGGCGGCGGGTGCGATGACGAGCGGCTCGCTCATTTCGCCGGCCACGCGATCGACTTTGCGGAAACGCGGGGACAGCGAATAGGTGATGGTCTGGTCGCCAACCTGAAGACTCACATCGACCGGAACAGCTGTCGGATTCTCAGGCCGGCCGATGAGGGTCTGGTCAGCGACGGCGTAAGTGCCGGTGGTGCCCTGCTGGCGCAGCCAATAAGGCTGAGAAAAGGGCAGATCCTTCGGCAGCGCGACGCTCGTCTCCTGGGTGAAGAGTTCGTTAGGCGGTAGATCCTTTCCTACCGCAACCGAGGTGCCGCCCGGCAGAATGCGCAGTGATTCGAATTTCACCGGCACCGGCGAGCGATTGATCACTTCAATCTGGAGCGCCAGATTTTCGCCCGGCTGCGCCATCGCCTTTTCCGTGATCGCCTCGAGATGCAAACCGAGGCAGGCGGCGATGATTTCGTCGAGGTCGGATAGCTTTTCCGGTGCCCATCCATTGTCGCCGAGAGCGCGCAGGCTTTTGCGAAGTGCGAGTATTGCGGGGACGGAGGCGGACGGCAGGGTGGCGTCGAAGTCGCTGAGGATTTTCTGGATCGTGTCCCGCACCTCCGCAGCCTGCGGAACGCGCGCCCAAGTCTGGTCGATGCCGTCGGAAATGCCGCCGCCCTCCTTGACCGGTTCGCCGTCGAGAAACTTGAAATATTCCTTCCGCTCGCCGCGCTCGATCTCGACTCCGAAACCCTGGCTTTTGTGCATGCTGCGGCTGGCCGCGGCAATCTCCGGATAAGACATGCCGAGGAGCGGCTGGTAGCCGCCCGCCTCGAGCGGAATCAAACCGGCGACGTCGATCGGCTCCTTGCGCTGCTGTGCGCGAAAAGCAGCCCAGGAATTCCAAAGCAAACGCTTCGGTTGCCACGGCTCGACATACTTAAGCTGCTCGGAAAACCGCTTCGGATCGGCCGCGGCGCGAAACGCTTCCCCGGCCAGGATTGCCGAGGCGGTGTGATGTCCGTGCGTTTCCTTGTCGTCGGTCGGGAAACGCGTCACCACCAGATCGGGGCGGAATTTTCGGATGACCCAGACGACGTCGGCGAGAATTTTCTCCCGGTCCCAGATGCGCAGCGTTTCCTCAGCTGATTTCGAGAAACCGAAATCGTTCGCGCGGGTGAAAAATTGCTGTCCGTGATCGATCCGGCGCGCGGCCAGCAGCTCCTGGGTGCGAATGACGCCGAGCTGATCGCGCAGTTCCGGCCCGATTAGGTTCTGGCCGCCGTCGCCGCGGGTGAGCGAGAGATAAGCGGTGTCGTAGAGCGCGCCGTTCGCCCAGTAGGAAATCAGCCGCGTGTTCTCGTCGTCGGGATGCGCCGCCACGTAAAGAACGCGCCCGAGCACATTCAGTTTCTCAAGCGCGAGCCGAATCCGGGCCGAGTCCATCACCGTGGGTGCTTCCGCCGCGCGCGCCCCGCTCGTTAGGCTAACGAGCGCGCACACGATGAGACAACGCAACAACGGAACCATGAGGCTGCGCAGAAATACCCGGCCGGTCGTCGGCTGCTACTTCAGGCCGTCGATCAGTAACTGGCTGTTGCGAATGGCCGCTGCGTCGGGATTTTCCCCGGCTTTCAGGAGCTCGATCGATTTTTCGGCGGCCGCTTTGGCTGCATCCTTGTGGCCAAGCTTGGCCTCGATCTGCGCCTTTTTGTAATAGACGAAATAGCGCTCGGGTTTCTGCTTCTCGATCGCCTGGTCGACCCACTTCGCCGCCTTTTCCAGATCCTTGTCGTGATCGTAATAGAAGCTGGCCGCCTGGTAATAGAACATCGGATCGAGCGAGCCGGGCGACTTGAGCGCCGTTGCGATCTCCTGTTCTACTTTCTCCATGGTGTTGGTCGTGATCTCGACCGGCACCCGCGTCTTGTCCCATTCCAGCGCGATGGTGGCGCCATTATCTTTCAAATCGTCGAAGTCGATCGTGAAAGACTCCACTTGGTTGGCCAGCGTGGTCGGCTGGACTTCGACACGGAGCGCGTCGGTATCCTGTTTGTAATCGTAGGCGCCCCACGTTTTTACATTCTTGGAAAAGATGATGGTCCACTTCTCCTTGCCCGGAATGGTGAAGAAGGCGTATTCGCCCGCAGCCAGATCCTTGCCGCCGACTTTAACCGCGTCGCTGAACTTGATCCGGGTCGCGGCGTTCGCGCCGGTGCGCCAGACTGTGTCGTAGGGAACCAGGCCGCCGAAGATTTCGCGTTCGCGCACGTTAGGCCGCGAGTAATCGACCGAGACATCGGTCAGGCCGATGCGTTGTGTGATCGTGGCGTGCTGGCTGGCGTCGGGAAATTGAACTTCCTTTTCCGCGCCGCGGGAAACGGGCGCGAGGGCAAAGGAAGAGACGAAAGCAAGGCCGGCGGCGGCGCGCAGAGAGAGTGAAAAAGGTGAAATCATAATAAGAATGGAAGTGGACTGAACCGAGAGACGAGAAATTGGCGATCGCCAACTCCGGTAAACAGGAGACGGAGACCGGGGGTGAGTCAAATCGACAGGTCACCAGACGCGCGTGTTCGATCTCCCGGGTAGGGTGGGCGTCTCGCCCGCCGGGCGCAGCGTCCCGCGGCGACGGACTTTTGCATTCGTCCGAAGCAATCAAAGTTCGTGCCTGCAGGATGCAGGCACCGGCGGGCGGGACGCCCACCCTACCCGGGACTGGATGGTCTGAGGCGAAGCTTCGTTAGAACTTGATCATTTGATACAGGTCCGGCGATGGCAGCCGCAGCAGGGTGACGTCGATGATGGTGGTGCGGTGCGGCTGAATCAGGTTCTTTACCTGTTTGCCGGAAAGCGGGATCCGCAACGGCAGATAAGAGATGAGCGGATTCTGGGTCGGCGCAGCCGGTTCGATCGCGGTGATCTCGAGTTCGAAGTCGCTCACGTTTGCGAGCTGGTCGACCCAACCCTTCGCCCGCCGCTCGAACCTTTGCGTTCGGAGATAGAAGGTAATGACGTTAGGCGAAACGCCGCTCACCGTGGTGTGCTCGATGATCGTCTGGATCGGGATCGTTCCTTTTTCTCCCTGCTCCGAAACGAAAAAAATGTCCGAGCTGCCAATCGGGATGGGCAGCCCGTCCTGATCGCGCAGGCGAAAGATGACCTGGGCGTGGGGATCGTATTGATTGCGCGGATCGTTCAGGAAATTGAACAGGCCCGGGTTCTGCATCGTGCGCGCCGACTCGTAAGTCGCGGCTGTTTCGCGATCGAAAGCGTTGACCGCGCGTTGGTAGGCGGCGGTGGTGCGTTCGGGTGTGTCGAGCGCGAGCTTGATCATCCGATCGACCTGCTCGCGCGGAATCGAGCCGGAGACGATGCCCATCTTGTCGCCGGAATGCGCGCAGCGATAAGGAATGCCGCAGGGCACGAACGGCCGATCCTTCCCGGCGAAGGACTGGGCTTTGAGCGTATAATATTCCGGGAAATCCGCCTTGGCCGCGGCCGCCTTGACCGCAACGTCGATCGCCGTCCAGGGGAGGAGCGCGGCATCGGCCTTTGGCTCGATCACGAGATGATTGAAATTGAGATTGGCCGCAGCGACGCGCACGACGCCATCGGAGCCGTCCTCATGCGCATAACGAATCGGAAATGTGAACCAGCCGGGATCGGCCTGCGTGCCGATGACGATGAATTCCTGGACCTGAAAATCCTCCAGCATGCGCTGGCCGGTCTCAGCAAAGGAAAGATGGAGATCAATCGTCGGTCCGGCACCGATTTCGAGGGACTGAAGCACTTTCACCCCGCGCTGTGAACCGCGTTCGAAAACGAAGCGACCCCAGCGCGCGACCTGTCCTTGCCCGATGCTGGCCCAGCCGCTCCCGAGGTTCGCTCCCGCCAGGTAAACCAGGTTGCGCACGGGCGAAGGTTGCGGGCTGAAAAGTCGAATCCACGTCCGGATAACGAGCGCGCCGGTGCTGTGAATGACGACATGGAAACCATCTTTCAGCAGCTCCGGGTGCTGCTCGAGCAGAGCGCGGTTCAGGGCGCGGGCGATGTCGGCGATCGAGACGGAATCGTTGAGCGAGATGTAACGCGAGAGGTCGATCTCGACCACGTCGTAGCTGTCGCGCAGGCGCTGGGGCAGGTCGCCGTAGATGTTGGCGATCGAAGTCGGATCCGCGGTCGGACTTTCCGAGCTGTAGCCGTGAATGAGGACAATCGGTTTCATGTGGGGAAGCTCAGCCGCAGGTTAGCGAAGGGCCGGGAATCGCGGCAAGCGCGAATGTGGGAGGGGCCTTTGCGCCCCGATCCCCCCAGTCGCAACGTCGCTCCATCGGGGCGCAAAGGCCCCTCCCACATTTCCCACATTCGCGGGCTTGGACTTTCTCTCCGTTGAGAGAAAACTGGCGAAGTGAAAGACCGGCGCGGATGGGTGGAATTCTTTGGCCTGCGCCGTAACCTCGTCATTCTTCTCCTCGCGATCTTCGCCATTGGGGCGGGCGAGGAACTCTGGATGCGTTTCATTCCGAAATATCTCCAGGCGCTCGGCGCGACGGTTTTCATCATCGGCACCTTTGACGCGTTGCGCACCCTGCTCGGCGCGATCTACGCCTATCCCGGCGGCCTGGTGGTGGATCGCTGGGGATTCCGCCACGCTTTCATCGCCTTCAATATTCTCTCCATCATCGGTTACGCGGTCGTGCTCGCCATTCCGCATTGGGGCGCGGTCCTCTGCGCGATGTTTCTCTTTCTTTCCTGGACCTGTTTTTCGCTGCCGGCGACGTTTTCCCTGATCGCCGAAACGCTCGAAGCCAACCGCCACTCGATGGGAATCGGGATGCAATCGGTGATCAAGCGGCTGCCGATCATGATCGCGCCCTTCCTTGGCGGCGTCCTGATCGATCGCTTCGGCATCATCACCGGTGTCCGCATCGGCCTGGCCGTCTCCATCATCTTCTCCCTCGCCACCATCGGCGTGCAACGGCAGTTGCGCACCGCGCCGCCGGCCGCGCTCGCGAAGGCGGAGCGCTGGGGATTCTGGCGCAGCCTAACGAACTTCAACGCGCCTCTCCGCCGCCTTCTTTTGAGCGACATTCTCATCCGCTTTTGCGAACGCATCCCGTTTGCCTGGGTCGTGATTTACGTCATGGATTATCTTGGGACGGATGCCAAGGGCGTCGGTCTTCTGACCACGGTCGAGATGCTCGCTGCCACTCTGTGCATCATCCCGGCCTCTCATTTTGCCGATAAATATGGGCGCGAACCGTTCGTCTTTGTCACCTTCATCATGTTCACGCTTTTCCCGGTAACGCTCTGGTTGTCGGGAAGCTTCGCCATGCTCGTGCTGGCGTTCGCGAGTCGCGGGCTCAAGGAATTTGGCGATACCTCGCGCAAGGCGCTCATCATCGGCTACAGCGATCCGCAGCGCCGCGGGCAAATGATTGGGGCGTATTATTTAGTGCGCGATCTTATCGTTAGTCTGGGCGCCCTGGCCGGCGCTTTGCTTTGGATGTATGGACCGGGAGTGAATTTCATCACCGCCAGTACCCTGGGCGCGGTCGGGACGATCTATTATCTGGTCACGCTCCGGCGCCAATCGCCGCCGCGGGCGGTCTGAAAATTCCTGGAGCCTAGGGGATTCGAACCCCTGACCTCCTCAATGCCATTGAGGCGCTCTACCAACTGAGCTAAGACCCCGCGGGAGAGGTTCGATTTTCGGGTGGGGTGTGCCGATTTGCAACGAGAAGTTGCGCCGCGGATTGGGCCAGGCTGGCCGCGCGATGGGCGCCTCAGCGCGCGGAAACGCGCGGACGATCTTTTGGCGCGAGTGGCTCGAAGGATTTGTCGATCAATCGCGCCAGGACCCTGGTGTCGGCGGTCACCGCTTCGTTGTTGAGAAAATCCTCGAGATCGCTCGTGGCCTCGTCGAGGCGAGAATCCTTCGTCGCCCGGTAACAGGCCTGCCTCACTTCGAGGAATTTGCGATTCCAGCTCGCGTGAGGCTCGAACGCCTGCAGCGCCGCCGCCGTCCGCGCGCCCGGGTGCCCGCGTTCGAGTTGCGTCGCGAGAACAAGCAAGCCGACGCGGCGCTGCGATTCGCAATTCCAGATCGAAAACGGCGTGCGCAGGAGTTCGTGGAAACGGGTCGCGGTCCGCAGGGATCGATCAGCCGCGGCGATTAGTTCCGCCCGCGAGAGGGAGCGACTCAACACCCCATGGTCTGGCCACGGATCTTCGTGCGCCGCGCGGAAGAATTTCTCGAGGCTGGTCCGGGCTTCCAGCATCCGCCCGAGTCTCAAGTCCAGCTCGGAGCGAATGGCCAGGGCCTCCGCCGGGGCGATCTTGCCTAACGACTCGAGATAGGTGTCGGCCGCGGGATCGCCCGCACTGGCCAGCGACTCGGCCAGCAGGCGCAGTTCCGGCAAGGTCTCCGGTTCCTCCCGCTGTGAATGCCAGAGCCGCAGCGCCCCGCTCAAATCACCGTGGTCGTAGGCCGCGAGGGCCAGTGCCCGCGTCCGCTGCCCGGTCGTCAACGCCTGCGCTTCAGCCGCGCTGAGGTTCCACGCCGAGAGGCGCGCCTCCTCCACCCGCGACCAGTCAACGTCACCGTGCAAAATAGCCGGCCGGTCGTGCCCGGTGGCGTGCGCGCTCGCGCGCCGGTTGCCGATGCCAAAGGCATTGGCGGTGCTGAGACTGCGCGCAATCGCAAACTCAATCACGGTGCGATCGTCCGTGTTCAACGGCCACGGTTCGATCTGCTGCAGGGTCGCCGCCACTTCGGGATTGGCGATGTGACGGGCGAGGAAATCCTCCACGCTGGTCGCCGACCAAGCGACGCGCAGGGCGGTCTTGAACGGCTCCTGCGCGAGACGTTGCCGCAGGAAATCGATGTCGATCGGCAAGGCTTGCTTCGAAGCGAGGAGCAACAGGTCGCCTTCCTGCGTCTGCCAGGTGTCGACGTTCGGAAAGACCGACCCCAGCGTTTTGTAGAGAATTTCGATCGTGCGATCGTCGATGTCGTAGGTCTGGATCCATTGCAGGAAGAGTCCACCGGGCCGCAGCCGGTCCTGCACCGAGAGATAAAAATCGCGGGTGAAAAGATTCGCCACGCCGGCGCGGTACGGATTGGAGGGCTCTGAGACGACGAGGTCATAACGCTCCCGCGTCGTGAGCAGACTTTCACGCCCGTCGCCGACACTGAGATGAAGCTTGGGATTGGTCAGGGCGTTGTGATTCACCGGGGCACAATCCTGCGCGACCTTGATGATCGAGCGTTCCAGTTCCACGACGTCGACCCGCTGCATGCTCGGCACGGCGGCGAGCCAGCCCGCGGTGCTCCCGGTGCCCAGGCCGATGACCATCGTCTTTTCCGGATGCGGATGAAGGGCCGCGCCGATCAGGCCCGACATGATCTGAGTCGCGGCATCCATCTTCGCGTTGCCATCGGATTTGCCGTTGACCACGAAGGCCGCGCCATCGGGATTCGCGAGGGCGACGCTGCTCTCGATGCCATCGGTTTCCCAGAGCACCCGGCGGCGAATCCGGTTCACCAGCTCGTGCATCTCGTTAGGCGAACCCTGGTATTGGCGCAGGTAACCAACGCCGATCTGGCTGTGTCGCCAGAAAGCCGTCGGGCCGATGGCGAGGAGTAACGCGAGGGCGCCGGCCACCGTCGCAAAAGGCGGGAGTAGCCGGATCCAGCGGCGCTCGCGCGTTAAATCCAAAAACGCCGCTGCGACCGCGACGGCTGAGAGCAGCACCACCACCATCTTCCACACGCCGGGCGCCGAAAACATCGGGAGAAACCCAAACTCGCCGGCAAACAAACCGGCCAGCGCGCCAACTGTATTCCACGCATAGGCCGCGCCGGTCTGCGAGCCGACACTCTTTTGCCCCGAGCCGAGAAGTGCGATGAGGAGCGGAAATTGCAGACCCGAGATAAAGGCCGCGGGAAAAATGACGAGGAAGCAAATGGCCGACCAGGCGATGACGTGCCCATGGAAGCCGAGCGTTCCGAGCGGCCGCAGCAACATCGTGGCCATCGCGATGCGATCGCCCAGCGCATAAGGCAGGGCGATGAAGAAGGCCTCGGCCGCACAGGTCAGCGCGAAAAACCGCAGGGACGCCGTTCGTTTCAGGTCGAAGAACGCATAGGCCACGCCCCCGAGCCCGATCCCGAGAAGCGCGCAGGCGAGGATGAGCCCGAAGGAAAAGGTCGAGCCGCCGAGGAGCGGCGCGAGCATGCGATACCAGACGATTTCCATTAGGAAAAAAGCGAAGCCGACGAGCCGGCGACGACGAAAACAAAAACGGGACGCGCCGAGGAGGCGTCGTCTTCCGGCGCGCTTTCCACGCGCACTGGTTGCCGCGCGGCGGCCGCGACGCGCCACGCGCAAAGCGCGATGACCACATTCAATCCCCCGCCCACCAGAGCGTGATGCGATTCCCAAAATTCTCGAAAAGATAAAACGTCCCGGCGAGCGCGCCCACGACCGCTCCGATCGTATTGCAGCCGTAGAGCGTCCCGAGCGACCGGCGCGCGATGTCGTTAGGCTGGATCACTGCGCGCGCTGCGGCGGGGAGCGTGCCGCCCATGAAAAAAAATGTTGGGACCCCCATGATGACCGCGGCCAGGACCAACCGGACCATCGTTCCCATCGTCAGGCTGAGCGCCGCCGTCCCGCCCACCCCGATATAAAAATGCCGCGCGGCCAGAATGAGCAGCGGCGAGAGCGCGGCGCTGAGGGCGATGAGCAATTCGAGTTGCGCGTAGAAGGCCAGCGGCCGCTCCTTGTTTTCCGAGCGTCGCCCCAGGATGATCCCGCCAAAGCCTAGGCCCGCCATGAAAACTCCACAGACCGCGGCCGAAGCAGCGGTTGACCGGCCGAAAATGAGCCGAAACTCCCGCAGCCACGTCGTCTGGTAAATCAGCGCACAGAAGCCCGAGCCGAAAAGGAAGAGCGGGACGAGCCGCGGCCGCGGGCTCGAAGGAGATTCCACCGTGTCGTTTGTCATCACGGCTGGAGACAGCGATTACCGGGCCAGCGGCCCCCAATTTTTAGCCTCCAGCCGACGGAAAAAGCCGCCGGCTAACGACCGACAATGGTGATCTTTTCGCCCTCGGCATCCCGGATCAACGCAGCCTTCTCGAGCAGGAGAGTGCGGCCGGCCTCGACCGCGATCACGCGCACCTTCGCCTCGGCCGCGACCTGCAGCGTCCCCGTGCCGATGACCGGCACATCGAAACGCATGTCCTGGTCGGGCTTGGTGACCTTGATCACGATCGCGTTCTTTTTGCCTAACGAACCGCCGCGCCGGATGGCTTCGTTCGTGCCCTCGAACGCTTCGACCGCGAGCACCGTGCCATTCTTGACCACGATGGTCTGACCGACATCGAGCGCGCTGAGTTGCTTCGCGATCTCGAAGCCGAAAGTGATGTCGGCTTCTTCACGCTCCTTCAGTTTGGGCCCGGCGATGTGTCCGGCGGGGGCGAGGAGATGATCGAGGAAAGTCGTGGCCGGGAGAAGCTCAACCCCGACCTCGGCCAGCTGATCCGCGATCGCGCCGAAGATCGACTCCGCGTTGCGCTGCTTCAGCCGGGCGAGGAGGAACATCGCCTTGAAGTCCGGGCGCAGGCTGAAGAGGTTATCGGGCGCGATCTGCCCGGCCATGACGGCGTGGCGCAGGTTCGCCGCGCGGAAAAAATTGAGCAGCTTGCCGAGCTGGCCGACGCGCAGCCACTCGATCTCGTCAGCACGGTTCGTGATCTCGGGAGAAGTCTCGTCGCTGAAGGCTGCGACGATGATTTTCTTCACGCCGGCGACGCGCGCGGCATCGGCGAGAAGGAGCGGATAGACTCCACTGCCGGCAATGATCCCGAGCGCGTCTGGTTTTTCCATGTGCGTAAAATAGCGCAGAATCCGTCCGTCGAGAAAAGCAGGGAAATTGAGTTGTCTCCTGCGGCCTGAGGTCCGCGGTGGTTCACAAGCCTCGCCCCAGCACCGAGCAGTGAAGGATCCGGGGGCGTGGGGATTCCCCGGAAATGACTCAGCCGAGGGATCGATCGATCTTTGGTACTCCGTAGCGACTGTCGTGCCAAGCTAGGCAAGAATTTTAAAATATCGCGGCCACGAAGAGCTTTACCCCTTGGGGTTCGGCAAAAACACAGCGCTCGCTTTTTATAGTAGCCATAATTTTCATATACAATGAGACTCATCTGTGAGGATAATCTGGGCAGCACTGAATAATTAATGAAAAAAGCCATGAAAAAACGGAATCTGAACAAAATCTCCACCATGCTCTTAGTCGCCGGTGCCTTTGCCTTGGGCCCCATAGCCGAAGCGACGGTCATCGACCTGACTGGCAGCAACAACAGCGGCGCCGCCAACGGCGCCCAATTCGATTGGACGGCTACCCAACCCACCGGAACTGGAGTGATTGACCCTTTCCTGCGGGTGCAAGCGAACGACAACGAGCAAGGCTACAATACTTCAGGCGGCACGCCTTTCGACGACAAGGCCGGCATCTGGACTCACGACATCCAGTTTTCAGATTTGCAGTCGACGGCGGTCACCATCAACGGCACGCAATACTTCCAGCTGCTTCTGGACGTGAATGAGCCGGGTGGGAGCAAGTCCATCATCTCTCTCGACCAGTTGCAGTTCTACACCTCGGCGGTAGGCAGCAAGACCACCACTGATCTTGCCGCGCTCGGCACGTTGCGCTGGAGCCTCGATGGAGCGGGCGATAGCTACATCCTCCTGGATGCCTCGCGCAACAGCGGCAGCGGATCGGGCGACATGTATGCTTACATCCCGGCGTCATCCTTTGCCGGAGTCGCCAGCTCTGACTATATTTATATGTTTAGCCGCTTCGGCGATCAGGTCTCGGCTGACGGTACCACAGAGGGCGGATTCGAGGAATGGTCCTTGGTCAATAACATGTCCCCGGTCCCCGAGATGAGCGCGTTGTTCCCAATTGCTGGCCTGTTGGCAGCGGTCGGTTCCACCCACTTCCTCCGGCGCCGGCGCCAAGTGGCCCTCGCGAAAGATTCCTCGGAAGCCTGATCAACGACTCATCGCCCCGATAACGGCCGTCTTTCGCGATGGAGGGCGGCCGTTTTCGTTTGGGAAGTGACCTAATTACGGCGGCGACGTTTGACGTGCAATTGTGCCAGGGCCTTTTGCAGCGAGGCCTGAACGGCGGCAACTTCTTCGCTACCGAGATCTTCTTTCATCGCCGCCTGCGCCCGAGCAACCGCGGCTTCGGCCGCGCCCTCGTCGATCGCGGTCGATTCCAGCGCCATATCGGTCAGGACAGAAATCGCGTCGCCGGTGATCTCGGCAAAGCCTTCGCCGACGGCAAGAGAAGTTTCCTTGCCACCCTTGAAAACCCGCAGCTCGCCGGGCTTGAGCGTGGTCAAAACCGGGACGTGCTGCGGATAAACGCCAAGCTCACCGTCGGTGCCGGGGAGCACGACCATCTCGACATCCTCGGAGTAGGCTTTCGCCTCCGGGGTCACGATTTCCAGGCGAAGAGTTTTCGCCATCGCTATTCCTTGATCATGTCGATGCCGCCCTTCATGTAGAAATTCTGTTCGGCGACATCGTCATGTTTGCCTTCGAGGATTTCTTTGAAGCCGCGAACGGTTTCGGCAATCGAAACGTATTCGCCGGCCGTGCCGGTGAAGACTTCGGCGACGTGGAAGGGCTGGCTGAGGAAACGCTGAATCCTGCGGGCGCGGAAGACGGTCAGCTTATCTTCCGGGCTGAGCTCATCCATGCCCAGAATCGCGATGATGTCCTGCAAATCCTTGTAGCGCTGGAGCACCTTCTGCACGCCGCGGGCGACGTTGTAGTGTTCTTCACCCACGATGTCGGGCGCAAGCGCCTTCGAGGTAGAAGCGAGCGGGTCCACCGCCGGATAGATTCCAAGCTCCGCGATGGAGCGTTCGAGCACGATCGTCGAATCGAGGTGCGCGAAAGTGTTCGCCGGGGCCGGATCGGTCAGATCGTCCGCCGGGACGTAAACCGCCTGCACCGAAGTGATCGAGCCTTTGTTGGTCGAGGTGATGCGCTCCTGGAGATCGCCCATCTCGGCCGCCAGCGTCGGCTGATAACCGACCGCGCTCGGGGTCCGGCCTAACAATGCCGAAACTTCCGCGCCGGCCTGCGAGACACGAAAGTTGTTGTCGTTGAAAAGAAGCACGTCCTGGTTGCGTTCGTCGCTGTAGTATTCCGTCATCGCGAGCGCGCTGAGCGCGACGCGGAGACGCGCGCCGGGGGGCTCATTCATCTGGCCATAG
>JBBPZS010000123.1:0-34562 GCA_038198605.1 Chthoniobacterales bacterium
AACCCGCCCGGTGCGCGCTCGAGATCGCGGAAGCGCTCCGGAAGCATCCTGAGCTTCCGGTCCGGATGGGCATTCACAGCGGTCCGGTAAGCGAAGTGACCGATGTGAGCGGACGCACCAACCTCGCCGGGGCCGGGATTAACATGGCGCAGCGAGTGATGGACTGCGGCGATGCCGGGCACATCCTGCTCTCGCAACATGTGGCCGATGACCTGATGGGGTTTAGGCAATGGGCGCCGCGTCTGCACGACCTCGGCGAATGCGAAGTGAAGCATGGCGTGCGGCTGCACTTGGTGAATCTCTACGCGGATCCACTGGGCAATTCGACGCTGCCGAAGAAATTCGCCACTGCTAAATCAGCACAACGCAGGAGCAAAGGCGGATTGATTGCCGCCCTCGCGGTCATCGCGATCCTTGCGGCGGGAGCGGCATTTTATTTCATGTCCCATCAAGGAGCGACAAAGCGCGCCCCTGTTCCTGAAAAATCGATCGCGGTCCTGCCGATGGTCAATTCCACCGGCGACCCGACGAACGAGTACTTCTCCGATGGGATGTCGGAAGAATTCATCTCCTCGCTCTCGCGTCTGCCGGACCTGAAGGTCGTCGGACGGACCTCGTCTTTTCAGTTCAAAGGCAAGACGGACGACAGCAAGACGATCGGCGAGAAACTCGGCGTCTATTATCTGCTCGAAGGCAGCGTGCGTAAGTCGGCCGATCGGGTCCGCATCGCGGTGGCGCTGATCAAATCCGGCGACGGCGCCAATGTCTGGTCCGAGACCTACGACCGGGAACTGAAGGACATCTTCGCGGTGCAATCGGAGATTGCCGGCGCGGTGGCGAAGGAACTCAAGGTCGCGCTGCTCGGGAGCAACGGGCAGGCGGCGCCGTTGACCACCACGGGCACGCCTTCGAACCAGAACGTCGCGGCCTATAACGCCCTGTTGCAGGGAAATTTTTACAAAGAACGCAGCACCGCTAAGGACGTCCGGAAGGCGATCGGCTACTACGAAGAGGCGATCCGGCTCGATCCGCATTACGCGCTCGCCTATGCGAAGTTGTCGCTCGTGAGGGTAACTGTAGCCGTCGGCGCCGGTATCACAGCAAAAGAAAAAGAAGAGCTAATCGCAGGAGCGCGCGCCGCGGCAGAGAAAGCGCTCGATCTCGATTCGAATCTCCCCGAGGCGCATTCGATACAAGGCGCGATCCTGAGGGACGTCGATTTCAATTTCGCCGCCGCGGAAGCGGAACTCCGCCGCGCCGTCGAGCTGGCGCCGCAGAATGCGGCGGCAACGGCAAATCTCGCGAACCTGCTGTCCTTACTTGGCCGGCTCGACGAAGCTGTCGCACTCTCGCAGCGAGCGATTGCGCTCGAGCCGTTACGCACCGCAGCCCACTCCAACCTCGCGTTGTATCTCATCGCCCTCGGCCGCTACGACGAGGCCGAGGCGGCGGAGCGCAAGGCCATCTCGCTGCAGCCGCAGTCCGCCAATAACCACACGCAACTGGCGATCATTCAGATTCTGCGCGGCAAAGCCGGCGCCGCAGTGGAATTGGCCAAACAGGAAACCGACCCGTTCTGGCGCACCTACGCACTGGCGCTGGCCCAGTTCGCCAAGGGCGACCGCGCCGAGGCCGACGCGGCCCTGAAAAAACTGCTCGACGAAGACGCCGACGACGCCGGCAGCCAGATCGCCGAAGTCTATGCCCTGCGCAAAGAACCGGAGAAGATGTTCTAGTGGCTGGAGCACGCCTGGACGACGCACGACTCGGGTGTGACCGAACTGCTGAGCAATCCTTTCCTGCGCGCCTACAAGGACGACCCGCGCTTCATCGCCTTCGCCCAAAAGGTCGGGGTCATGCCGAAAGCCGCCGCCAAGCCGTGAGCGCTGGCCGCTCGTTTTCGCCGAAGCTCGACAGGCGTTCGGCGCCTAGTGTAGCGGCGGGCGTGTCGCCCGCATTCCTCCGGCAGATCCCGTCGCAGCATCCACCCATAGCGGCCGACACGGCCGCCGCTACACAAGCCCCCGTCGCAAATTCTTTGCCTTCCTTGATTCTGCCCCCCTCGAATGGGATAAACACGCTTCTCTTTTATGACTCCAATTAAAGTTTGGCTCGGCTATCCCTACCCTCTCGGCGCCACCTGGCTTGGGAACGGGGTCAATTTCGCCATTTTCTCCGAGTCCGCCGCCTCGGTCGACCTTTGTCTTTTCGATTCGCCCGATGCCCGCCAGGAAAACATCCGCATCCCGATGACGGAGCATACCGACCAGGTCTGGCACATTTTTTTGCCGGACGTAAGACCGGGGCAGCTCTATGGCTTTCGCGTCTTCGGCCCCTACGATCCCGACCGCGGTCTGCGCTTCAACAGTTCGAAGCTGCTGCTCGATCCCTACGCCAAAGCAATTTCCGGCCGGATCAATTGGTCGGAGGAAATGTTTGGCTACGTCGTCGGCGGTGAAGCAGAAGACATGGCGCGCGATTTCCGCGACGACGCCTGGGGAATGCCGAAGGCGGTCGTGATCGACAACACCTTTGACTGGGGCGACGACAAGGCGCCGCGCATCGCGCTCCACAGCACCGTCATCTACGAGATGCACACCAAGGGTTTCACGATGCTGAACGAGAAGCTGCCCGAAGAAGTGCGGGGCAAGTTCGCCGGGATCGGCCACGAGGCTTCCATCGCCTACCTCAAGGAGCTCGGCGTCACCGCGGTGGAATTGCTCCCGGTCCATCACCACGTCAACGACAAGGCCCTGGTCGATCGCGGCCTAACGAACTATTGGGGCTATAACACGATCGGCTTTTTTGCCCCCGACCCGAAATTTTCCTCGACCGGCGCGACTGGCGGACAGGTGACCGAGTTCAAGGAAATGGTGCGCAACCTTCACGCCGCCGGGATCGAGGTCATCCTCGACGTGGTTTATAACCATACCGCCGAAGGCAACCATCTCGGCCCAACCCTGAGCTTCCGCGGGATTGATAACCAGGCCTATTACCGCCTCATGCCGGAGGACCCGCGTTTCTACCTAGATTTCACCGGCACCGGCAACACCTTTAACCTGCTCCACACGCGCACGCTCCAGCTGGTCATGGATAGCCTGCGCTATTGGATCAACGACATGCACGTCGATGGTTTCCGGTTCGACCTCGCCTCCACCCTGGCGCGCGACGCCAACGGCGTGAACAAGCTGCACGCCTTTTTCGAGATCATTCACCAGGACCCGGTCATTTCGCAGGCGAAGCTCATCGCCGAGCCCTGGGACGTGGGCGAAGGCGGCTATCAGGTCGGCAATTTCCCAGTCCTGTGGGCGGAGTGGAATGGAAAATATCGCGATTCGGTCCGCAGTTTCTGGAAAGGCGACGAAGGCAAGATCAGGGAACTGGCCTATCGCCTGACGGGCAGTCCCGATCTCTACCAGCACAGCGGCCGCCGCCCCTACGCCAGCATCAATTTCATCACCGCGCACGACGGTTTCACCCTGAACGATCTCGTCAGCTACAACGACAAGCACAACGAAGCGAACGGCGAAGACAATCGCGACGGCGACAATAACAACCACTCTTGGAACCACGGCGCGGAAGGACCGTCCGACGATCCCGAGATCAAGCAACTGCGCCTGCAACAGCGCCGCAATTTCCTCACCACCCTGTTCCTTTCCCAGGGCGTCCCGATGTTGACCGCGGGCGACGAATGGGCCCGCACCCAAGAAGGCAACAACAACGCCTATTGCCAGGATAACGAAATCAGCTGGCTGAACTGGAACCTGGACGACGAACAGAAGGCGCTCTTCGATTTCACCAAACGCCTCATCCAACTGCGCCACGACCATCCCGTTTTTCGGCGCCCGAAATTTTTTCAGGGCCGACGGATTCGCGGCTCGGAGATTCGCGACGTGATTTGGTTCAACCCCGGCGGGAATGAAATGAGCGACGACGAATGGAACTCGCCCTTTGTTCGTTGCCTCGGGATGCTGCTGAGCGGCGACACGATCGACGTCCAGACTTTTGAAGGCGAGCCGATTCGGGATACGACTTTCCTGCTTCTGATCAACGCCCATCATGAGCCGCTGCAGTTTGTTTTACCGGGTAAGAAAGAGGTGGAGTGGGAACTCGTGCTCGATACCGCCTCGCCCGAGGGCTTCGCGCAAGCTTCGCAAAAGCACATCGCGGGCGATGAAGTCGAGATCAAGGGCCGCGCCACCATGCTGCTCAAACTCGTCACCGGCTCGACTTCGCAGGCCACTCAAGAGTCGTGGAAGAAACGGCAGTTCTCCGCCCCGCATAGCGGTAAAAACAAGCCGGAGAAAGCAGACGAAAAAAGTGCGACCGTCGCAGCCAAAGAGTGAGAGCGAGTGCGTCGCGGCGCACGATAGTGTTATGGTAAACCATGACACCGACTTCACTCATCGTTGTCGCCGATCGCGGCGGAATCAAAGCATATCGAGTCAACGAAACGCCCACGCGCGGGGCGAGTCTGCAGCTGGTCCAGGCCTTCGACATCACCGACGCCCACCAGCGTTACGACGACAAGTTGACCGACCAGGCCGGGCGTTTCCCAGTGAGCGATGGTAACGGGCGCCATGCCAACGCCATCGCGGAACGGACCGCGCTCGAAATCGAAGGCGATCGCCGCATCTGCAAGCAGCTCGCGGAACACATCACCGAGGTGGTGAAACGTGAAGCGGCCGAGGGCTGGTCCTTCGCCGCGCCGGCCTCGATTCATGCCAGCGTGACCGGGCTGCTGCCCGCCTCCCTCCGCAATCGCGTCGTCGAGCACGTGAAGTCCGACTTGGTTAAAATCGAGCCGGCAAAATTGTCGACTCATTTTCGATCGCTTCAGCCGCTCTGATTTCTGCGATATAGTCGGGCATGCAATTACCGGTCGAAATTTCCTATCGGGGCGTCGAGAAATCAGATCAGCTCGAACTGCTCATCCGTGACAAAGCCGCGCGCCTTGATCGTTTCTGCGATCACATCAGCCGCTGCGATATCGTGGTCGAGCACCCGAACCACTCCCAGCATTCCGGAAACCCCTTCCGGGTGCGGATTGATGTCACCGTTCCCCCAGGACACGAACTCGTCGCCGACGAAAAACAGGGCGCGCACGAGATGCATGAGTCGTTGAGCAAGGTCATCAACGACGCCTTTAAGACGATGGAGCGCCAGCTCAAGACGCTGGTCGAACGTCAGCGCCACAAATAGCGCAGGGCGCGAAAAACCGGGAAGGCGGCGTGGAGAAATACCTTTCCGCAGGCTGCCCCTCAAACAGAGGGCTTATCGTTTCCCGATAAGCGCACCGTTTTACCCAAACTAATCCCGGCGCGCTCCGCCGCTGGGCCAAACCAAGCACGCCTCGTCAGAAGCGGCATGGCGATTGCTATAATTTCCATAAATTATAGAATGACCCATAGAAACTACTCCCGCTTCTGCAAGGCCCTGCTCCTGCTGGCCGCTCTCTTTTCCATCTTCTCGGCCCGCGCTCATGCGGCCGACGCGGAGCCGACCGAATGGTTCGCCAACGCTTCGGATGGCACTCCGCTCCACTGGGTCGTTTACACTCCCGCCGGCAGCGGCCCCTGGCCCGTCGTTCTCGTGATTCACGGCGGCGGTTTCAAAGGCGGCACCCCGACCAGCTCCGTGCAATCGGTCAATTGCGGGCGCGACCTGGCGGCAGCCGGCTTTCTTGCACTCTCGATTGAAACTCGGCTCGCCCCGCCCGGGTATCTTCCCGGCCAGGTGAGCGAGGGCCGTTTCCCGGATCAGTCCGACGATGTCAGGCTGGCGGTGATTGCGGCGCGGAACGATCCCCGCGGCAACGGCCAGGTCGGTTCCGTCGGCGGTTCCGGCGGCGGTTATCAAACCGCTTTCATGGCCGGCACCGGCACCCCCGGCTACGACCGTATCGATGTCGGCGTCAGCCTTTCCGGTTGTTTCGATCTTTCTGATTTCAGTTCCTCCCCGGGGATCAACGCCTTCATCAACAACGCAACGAACTACGTCGGAGTCACACAATATGACACCGAAGAGTTGCGCGCCGCTTCCCCGGCCTACCTCGTGGACGCCTACATCTCCCCGCTCTTCCTTGTCCACAGTGAGGACGATCCAATGCCCTTCAGTCAGCAGGGCGACATGACCGCCGCGCTCGATGCCTTGGGAGTAACCAATTATCAGGCCGTGACCTTCCCGGGCTGGGCTCATGCCTTCGCCAACTGGCCGGCGGTTAAAGATGATGCCATCGCGTTCCTCGCCGCGGGATTTGCCGGCGAGCCGCCGCGTCCGCTGCCGACGCCAACGCCGAGCCCATCCCCAAGTCCGAGCGCGACGCCATCGCCGACAGCCACGCCGACCGCAACGCCAGAACCGACAGGCTCGCCCACTCCGCCGCCCGCCAAGGCTCCGACACCTTCGAAGGTGCTCCTCAATGTTTCCACCCGCGTCGGCGTGCAGAGCGGAACTTCGGTCATGATCGGCGGTTTCATCATCACCGGCGATCTGCCGAAACAAGTGGTCCTCCGCGCGATCGGACCTTCCCTCGCGGAAGCGGGAGTGACCGACGCGTTGAGCGACCCGGTGCTGGAATTGTATGACTCCGCCGGCACTCTCGTCGCGCAAAACGACAACGTCTCGTCGCTCGCGCCCGACCGTATCCCAACCGGATTGAAACCGGTGGACGGCCACGAATCCCTCATCTCCGCAACCCTCGCGGAAGGGACCTACACGGCGGTATTACGGGGCGCGAATGGTGCCACCGGCGTCGGTCTCATCGAACTCTACGACCTCGATCCCGCCAGTTCGCAGATCATCAACATCTCGACTCGCGGCCAGGTCAATCTCGGCGGCGACGCCATGATCGGGGGATTCATCATCGGCGGCGATGAACCGACCAGCGTCATCGTGCGTGCGATCGGTCCGTCGCTCGCGGCGGCCAATATTCCCAATCCGCTGCCCGATCCGGCGCTCGAACTCTACGACGGCAATGGCTCGCTCATTTTCTCCAACGACGACTGGCGCTCCAGCCAGGCCGATCAAATTATTAATACCGGTCTCGCGCCGACTAACGATCGGGAATCCGCCATCGTCGCGACGCTCGAACCGGGTAACTACACCGCTCTGGTGCGCGACGCGGCTGCGGCGCAAGGGGTCGCGCTGGTCGAAGTCTACAACCTCACGAGCAACTGACGCGTCGCCAGGGCGGTCAGGCGCCGTAGGACTTGGTAAACTTCTTTTTCGATTCCGGTTCCGGGGCGGCGGCGGGTGAGCTGCTTGAAGTAGCAGACTCCGCCTCCGCCGAAGCCGGAGCGGACTCGGGCGTGGGCGCGGGCGTGGCTTCGACAGTCTCCTTTGGTGCGGCGACAGAGTGCCCGCCTTGCGAGGCCTCGACATAGGCCATTTGCAAACTGGCGAGCGCGTTGCGCAGGACGGTGGACTCATCGGTCGTCAGGTTGCCGCGGGTCTTCTCCTGAATCATGACGAGCTGATCGATAAACATGCGGGCGACTTCCAGGTTCACTTCCGCCTGCCCGGTTTGCGGGTTGGGGATTTGCCCCAGAAACAGCGCGGCGTTTTGCGCCTGCATCATGACAAATTCGATAAAGCGCTGAGTCATTTCTCCCGATTGAGTGGTGGTTTGAACTTCGGCCATAAGATGTGGGTGAGTTAAGTGCCTCTGAAGAAGCGGTGACTAAAGCTTAGGCGCAGGGCGAACCGTCGCCAGCACATAAGGTTGCTGAAAATATTTCGACGCTACCCGCCGGATATCGTCCGCGGTGATTTTCTCGATCTCGGCTTCGAGTTTTTTGTAATGGTCGAACCCGAGCCCGTAAAGTTCGTCGAGCGCCGCCATGTAGCCAAAGGAATCGTTGCTCTGGTTCGCGATCCGCTGCTGGCCGATCAGTTTTTTCTTCGCCCGGCTCAATTCCTCATTCGTTAGGCCGGTCGCGGCCAGCTTGGCGATTTCATCGAGGAGCGCGGCCCGGACGAGCTCCAGTTTGCCCGGGTCGGTCCCGAGATAAAAAGCGAAAAGCCCGGAGACCAATCCCTGCATCTGGCTGGCCCCTACGTAATAGGCAAGTCCCATCTCTTCGCGGATGCGGACGAAAAAGCGCGAACTCAGATCGCTGCTCGCCTCGTCGATCAGCTCCAGCGCATAACGATCGGCACTGAACATATCGGCCCCGCGATAGCCCACCATGAGGACGGCCTGCGCCTTGTCCTTCAACGCTTCCACCGCCTGCGTCTGCGCCAGGACCGGCACGGGCGCGGCCTCTTGCAGGGCGAGTTCGCCCTCCTTCATCCCGGCGAATAATTGTTCGAAAAGGTCTCGCACCTCGGCGGCATCGACGTTGCCGAAAATCGACACCACACAGTTCTTCGCCACTACGTGGCGATCGCGAAACGCGAGCAAGTCGCGCTGCGTCAGCCGGCTGACCGATTCCGCCGAGCCCTTGCCGCGAAGCGCATACGGATGCTCGCCAAAGAGCGCGCTGCGCAAAATGTTACGGGCCACGGTCGTGAGCTGTTCCTCGTCATCGCGGACCTGGGCCAGTTGCACTTCCTTTTCCCGCGCGACCGCTTTCGGCGGCATGATGGCGTTGAGCAGAATGTCGCTCAGCAACTCAGCGCCCAGTCGCAGATCGGGCCGGGTGACGTCGAGTGAAATACTGAAGCTGTTGTTACCTGCGTCGCTGCCGAGGTTGCCGCCGACTGCTTCGATCGTGTCCGCGATCTGCTCGGCCGTGCGCGTCGTCGTGCCTTTCACCATCACCTTCGCCATCAGCCGGGTGACGCCATTCACGGCGCCCGACTCGGCCAAAAGACCGCCGCGAAACGACGCCACCATCGAGACGAGCGGGAGGCGCGGATCTTCCCTAACGAGAAGGCGCAACCCGTTCGAGAGCACAAATTTCTCCACCTCCCCCGCCGAGACCGCGACCGCTTCCGTCGCCTTCGGGGCGAGGGTGCCGCGCGGGTTTAACGAAACCACGGTCAGGTTGTCCTCGACCAGATAACGCCGGACGACGCGCTGCACGTCCTCGAGCGTGACCTTCTGCAGCGCTTCAAGATAATCGCGGGTAAAATTGAGGTTGCGCGCGACGAGCCAGTTCGAGCCAAGGTCGGAGGCCTGCCCGCGCATGGTGGTGAGCGAGCCTAACGAATGGCCAAGCGAGATTTTTTTCGCCTTGGCCAGTTCAGCCGCGGTCACGCCCGCGTCCTGCAATTCCGCGATGATCGCGAGGATCAGCTTCTCCGTTTCCACCCGGTGCTCCGGCTCGAGCGTGGCATCGATCCCGAGCAGTCCGGGATCGCCCGGCGTGTAGGAGAAGGCGGAAATGCCGAAGACCACGCCCGCTTCCTCGCGCACCCGCCGATAGAGCCGCGAGCTGCGGCCGTCGCCGAGGATGGTCGAGAGCAAATCGAGCGCCGGGACATCGGGATGAGTGATCTCGGGCACGTGCCAGGCCAGTGCCAGCCGGGTCAGCTCGGTCGGGAATTCTTCGTTCACTTCGCGCCGGCCCTGCTGCGCAGGCTCCTGCGCGATATACGGCGGCGGGAGCGAGCGCGCCGGATAGGCGGCGAAATATTTCTCCAGCTGGCGGTAGACTTCGCCCGCGTCGACGTCGCCGACGACGACGAAGGTGAGATTGTTAGGCACGTAACGCGACCGGTAATATTCCAGCACGTCCTGCTGCGTCAGTTGATCGAAAATCTGGCTCTCGCCGATGACCGGCAGGCGATAGGGGTGGCGTTGATAGGCCGTCTTGAACAGGAGCTGTCCCATCATGCGGTCGGGATCGTCGTGGCACATCGCCAGTTCGCGCCGGATGACTTCCTGTTCCTTGCTGTATTCCTCCACCGGCAGGGTCGAGTTCATCGTCGCGTCGGCCAGAATGTCGAGCGCGCTGACGACGCCTTCCCGCGGGACGTCGATCCAGTAAACCGTCCGATCAAAGGAAGTGTAGGCGTTGATGTAGCCGCCCTCGTCCTGCACGCTTTGCGCGATGGCATTGGGCGAGCGCGTCTTTGTCCCTTTGAAAAGCATGTGCTCGAGAATGTGGGAAAGGCCGGCGCCGAGATGACGCCCCTCGTCGATGCTGCCAGTTCCGCACCAAGCCTGCACGCTCGCGACCGGCGCGCTCCGGTCGGCCTGCACGATAATCGTGAGACCGTTAGGCAGGGTCCAGTGCTGGGCCGTGACCGGCGGAAAGGAAATGGCGGCGGAGCTGCCGGGCGCGGTGGTCTGGAGTCGGGTGGTGGTCAGCATGGCAATAAACTGGAACGCGCGGCCGGAGCCGGCCCGTTCATGAAGTTTTCGGAGCAGGCAGAGCCGGAGGCAGCGTCGCCGGCGGGCGCGCTATCTCGGGCAGGAACGGTTTCACAAAGGCGTCGTGGAAGGTGTAGACCGACTTGAAATCCTCCAGCGAATCCTGCTCCGTTTTCCCGAAAATTCCGGCACCGATAAGATTGAAAACCATCTGCCCAATATCCTCGCAGCGTTCCACGCCCCAGTAGGAGAAGACCGTCAGCGCCATCGGGCCAAACTCCTTCAGCGCGTAAAGCCGCACTCCTTCGAGCAATTCCGGGCCGGCCACGTGCCGGACTGCGGCGCCCTTGGATTTCTTCTGCTGCTTGGTCGTGTAATCGAGCGCGTCGCGCAAAAAGACATACGCGTCGCGGTGATAACGCTGGTCGGTTGCGACGATGGAGTCGAGTGCTTCGGCAAATCCAATTTTTTGCATGGCAAGGGAGCTGCTCAAGGAGGAGCGAGCGCTATGATAATCAGCAACCTCGCCGTGAGCAAATAGTGTAGGGTTCTTATATGCGCCTCGTTCTCCTCCTCCTTTTCTGCGCCCTCCTCACCACGGCCGCGCCCGCCAACGATCGTCCGCTCGCGGCCAGCGAGCAACGCGAACAGCTTCGGCACGAGAAGTTCCTCCAGGAACATCCGAGCTCCGCTGCCGCCCACATCAGCTACGCCGATTTTCTTTCGGAGCATAACAATCTCCGGGCCGCCATTGCCCATTGGCGGACCGCGCAGCAGCTCGACCCGGACAATGCCGCGATCGCGAACGCGCTTGGCGGCGCCTATCTCCGGATGGGCAAGGCGGCCACCTCGGCGGCCGAGTTTGCCCGCGCCATCGGACTCGATCGCAGCAACGCGGCTTATCATTTCAACCTCGCCAACGTCGAATTCATGCTCCGGCACGACCTGACCGCGGCCTGGAAAATGGAAATGCCGGAAGTGCTGCGGCGTGCCCTGAAGGAATTTCGCGAAGCGAGCCGGCTTTCGCCTAACGATATCGAATATGCCCGCGCCTATGCCGAGACTTTCTACGGGATTCCGGAGGCGAATTGGGATGACGCCGAGGCGGCCTGGAAACATGTCCTGAGTCTCTCACCCCAGAGTGATTTCGTTTATCTGCAACTCGCGCGGGTGAGCCTGAAACGCGGCGACGCCGACGGGGCCCGGCAGTTCCTGAACAAGATCGTCGACGTTCGGCATGATGGCCTGAAGCGGAAGCTCCAGGCGCAGGCCGACCGGCTCTAGTTCGTTTCCATCTCGATCGTATCGAGATAAACCGAGATCGGGTCGCGCCGGCGCGGAAACGCTTCCTCGGCCTTGCGGTTGGCTTCGAGAATCTGCGAAAAAATTCCGCTGCTGGTTTTACTTTGCGTGGCCTCGAACCAGTTCAGGTAATCGTCGATCGCGGTCCCCTGCGCTTCGATGACCGCGCGATAACTCGTGACCCGGTTGAGGCGCGCCGTCACGCCCTGCGTCCGGCCGCGCGCCAGCAGTTCCGTCAGCTCATAAACTTCCTGCACGATCGGGCGGTAGGAGGGGTGGGCCTGGGCCCCGAGGAGCTGCAATTGCTGTCCCACCTGCCCGAGCGCATCGCGGTGGGCCGGCAGTTTGCGGTAAACCTCATATTCGCCTAACGAATACTCCCGCGCCGTCCCGTCCTTCCCCGGGAGGGAAAAGCGCAGCGCCTGGTCGAGCCGGCGCCCGGTCTCGGCCGCGCTCAGCATCCGGAAGCGATCGACCGCGGAGAGCCCGGCTACGCTCAGGGCCCACCACTTCCCGGGCGCGCGCCCGAGCGTTTCCGGGAAATGCACCCGCAGGTCGGCCAGGGCGTCGTTAGGCGCGTCCGGCAGATCGTTGATGAAACCGGTCAGCTGCGAGTTCCCGCCGGGCGCGCCGAGGAGCAATTGGACCAGGGCCCGCGAATAGGCTGTGTGCAGCCGGCGCGAGGAGGCGTCGAGCTGGGCCCGCCGTTGGCTCACAATCTCCTCCAGCGGCGCGATCGTTTTCGCCGACACCATCGAGCGCAAGAGGTCGGCGTCTTCGCTCGCCTCGCCTCCCGGCTCCAACGCGAGCACGCCTTCGACCAGCCAGTCCGGCGGTGTAATGTAAGGCGTGCCGGCCGCGATGTTGGGCCGGTTGCGATACATCATCTCGACCAGAATGGCCCGGAGCAGTTCGCGCTGCACGCCGCGGCCCTTCATTTCCCGGGTCAGAAGGAGGTTTAGCTGCAACTTCAAGCCGTAGCCGAGCTGGCTGAAATCGAGTTGCGCGACCGAGGCATCGGGAAAATTTGCGCGCGGATAATCGAGATTCACGACCAGCGGCGTCTTCCAGTTGTCGCGCTGACCGAGTAGCCGAAGCAGGTTCGCCTTTGTCCGTTCCGCCAAGTCGCACATCGCCCCCCGCACCCGGACGTCGGCGCCGTAAACGAGGAACTGCCGCGAGGTGCTGATGCTGCGGGGTTTACCCGCGGCAAGCATCGCGCCGATCGTTAGGCAAAATGCGACGAAGAGGAGCAGCGAGACTTTGGCGGCGGACGACATGAGCGAAGCGAGGCGGAGAATACGCGATCTGCCGAGAAAAGGAGCGGAAAGTTCGCGGCTGCTATGCTATGTTTCCTGCCGGTAAAGCAAAGGAACTAATTATGAAAATAACCAGAACTTTAACGATGATGGCGGTGATCGGCGGTCTGCTCGCGCTGGCCGCACCGGCCGAGGCGCAGCGCCGCGGCGGCATCCGGGGCGGATCCAACATGGGCCAGGGGAACCGCGGGAATTTCAATAATGGCCATTCCCGTTTCCATAACGGCGGCCAGGTGAATTTTTACTTCGGCGCCTTTGGCTATCCATATTACTACGGCTACCCGTATTACGCCTTTCCCTCCTACGGCTACCCATATGGCTACGGTTACGGCTACGGCTATCCCGGCAACGCCTACTACCGATACGACCCACGCGGCGTCTATGAGGGACGAGTGGCGAATCCTGAACGCAACACCACCAACGACGGCGGGGGCAAAGACGTCTCCATGGCCGCGCGGGTGCAGCGCCAGCTTGCGGCAGGCGGTTACTACCGGGGTGCAATTGACGGCGTGATCGGCGACGGCACACGCCGGGCGATTCGCAGCTATGAGCGCGATAATGGCCTGCGGGTTGATGGACAGATCGACGATCAACTGCTCTCGACCATGGGTCTGGGCTAGGCGCCCGCCGAGTCGTTAGGGTAAAGGGCGCGTTTGTTTAACGTGTCACGAGCAGGGTCACGGCCTGAGGATGGAACTCGACCCCGGCGAGGCGCGAGAAGGAATTGCGCTCGCGGGCCAGGCTATCCCAGGCTTTACCGAAAATGACATCGGCATACTTCATTATCGCGGGATGGATCGGCATCCGGCCGATATAACCTCCCGTGCTTTGACCCCCGATCTTGCCGTTCGCGATTGTCACCCGATAGGAGCTCCCGCTGTAAATCGAGAGCTTGAGCAAGCGGCGCTCAATATGAATGACGCACTGCCCCTCCTGAAATTGAACGAAGACGCGCTTTAAGGGGAAGAAACCCGTCTGCGACGGGCTGTCCTTGCGCCGAAGGGTCGCAGCCAGGTAGCTATTCACCTGATTCTCCTCGTAACGCAGACTGGACGGCTCGTGGCTGGAGAGCGCGGAGACCATGTCCATGTTGATCAAGGGCGCAAAATCGTAGTTTTTCGGCGCGGCCGGAAGATTGGGCGGAAGAACCATCACGATCACCGCGGCAACGGCAACTGCGCCCAGCACTACCTTCAACAATTTGAAGGCAATCTGTTTTGCCTTCCCCCGATTGGGATCAAACATCTTCTTCAGATGTTGTTGCGCCCTTTGCTCCGCCGGGCCTTCCTCGACTTTTTCTTTCGCCAACCCGGTCCGATCAAGCCGCGCCCCGCAATTGTGGCAGTAGATTCTCTCCGTCTCGTTTTCGTGCTGACAATCCGGACAAATCAACTTGATCATGAACCGGATTCTTTCTTCGTTTTGGTTTCGGTTTTCTTCACCGGGGCGGGTTTGGTTTCCGTTTTTCCGCCGCCACTTTCGCCCCCGCTCTTTTCGCTCCCGCCGGATTCTTTCTTCGCGCCTTCCTTGTAGGAATTACTCCGGTAATCGGTGATGTAGAAACCAGATCCCTTAAAGATCAGGCCCGCTCCCGTCCCGAGCTGGCGCTTGACTTTGCCCTTGCCCCACTGCGCCTGCCGGCAGAGTTCCTTCGGGCAAACCTGAAACGGCTCATCACGCATCGATTGGAATGCATCGAAGTTTTGCCCGCACTTTTGACAAGCGTATTCGTAGGTGGGCATGGATTCAGCTTGTCATGGTCGGATGATGCCCAGTGTCAGCAAAATTAAGCAGAATTCAAGCCGCACCATGAGGTGCCCTCCTCCGCCCGGGCGCCTTGACTTTCCAAACTCAGCCGCGTTACTTGCGCTTCCCTTCCTCAAAATGTCTCTCTTTCGCTCTCGTCCATACTCATTTTTCGCCGTCGCCGCCCTCGCCCTGTCGGCGTTTGTTGGCTGCGCCGAAGATGACCCGCGGCTGGTGTACGGCGAGACGCAATATCTTGGTGGCGTTTACGGAGATGCCCCGGTCGCCTCGACCGCGCCGACCGATAACGTCTCCTACTGGGATGGCGAAGGCGTGCCCGGGAAGTCCTCGATTAAAATCCGTATCGGAGAGCAGCGCGCTTATTTCTACAAAAGCGGCCAGCTCGTGGGGGTCTCGCAGCTCTCGACCGGACGGGAAGGGCTCGATACCCCAGTCGGCACCTACAAAATTTCGCAGAAGGATATCGGCCACGCCTCCAGCCGTTACGGCGATTACGTGGACGCGAACGACAACGTCGTCGTCCCAAATATCGACAACGAAAAGGATCCCAAACCGCCCGGGACAAAATACAAGGGTGCGCCCATGCCTTACTTTATGCGCATCGTCGGCGGCGTCGGCATGCACGCCGGATATTTGCCCGGTTACCCGGCTTCGCATGGTTGCATTCGCATGCCGGAATTCATGGCCGAGGATTTTTTCAAAAACGTCGACAACGGCACCCCGGTCACGATCGAGCCCTAGGCTTCCGCTCTGGGCCGCATCCGCAGGGTTGCCCGTCGGTGCGCAGGGGTTACACTCCTGCTCTTCGCGACATGATCATCATTACCCAACCCTCTGTGACCGAGGCGCAGATCGACCACATCGTGGCGCGGATCGAGGAGTTCGGTCTCCGCTCGCAGGTCATGCGCGGCGATTCGCGGGTCGTGATTGGCGTCCTCGGACCGGACGAGCTCATTCGCGAAAAACCCATCGCCGCGATACCGGGCGTCGAGTCAGTCGTGCCGGTGGTGAAACCCTACAAACTGGTTGCGCAGAAAAACGGCGGCCTGCCCCCGCCCGTCTCGATCGGCGACGTGAAGTTTGGGACCGGCCAGCGCCTCGTGCTCATCTCCGGCCCCTGCTCGGTCGAGAGCAAGGAACAGCTCCTTGCCATTGCGAAGTCGGTGAAAAAATCGGGCGCGCGCATCCTGCGCGGCGGAGCTTTTAAGCCCCGCACTTCGCCCTACAGCTTCCAGGGTTTGGGTGAAGACGGGCTTCGCCTCCTCGCTGAAGTCCGGGCCGAGACCGGTCTCCCGATCACGACCGAGATCATGGATACGCGCGACCTGGCGATGATCGAGAAATACACCGATTGCCTCCAGATCGGCTCGCGCAACATGCAGAACTTCGCCCTCCTCAAGGAAGTTGGCCGGAGCCGGCTGCCCGTCCTGCTGAAACGCGGCTTCAGCGCCACGATCAACGATCTCATCATGAGCGCGGAATACATCCTGAGCGAAGGAAACCCCAACGTCCTCCTCTGCGAGCGCGGCATCCGCACTTTCGAGACGATGACCCGCAACACTCTCGATTTGAATGCGGTCCCGATCTTGAAAGCCAAAACGCGGCTGCCGGTGGTGGTCGATCCGACGCACGGAATCGGTTTGCGCGAATACATTCCGCAGATGGCGCTGGCCGCAGTCGCCGCCGGTGCGGACGCGGTCATGGTCGAAGTCCACGACGAACCCGAGCGCGCTCGCAGCGACGGCGAACAGGCACTTCGCCCGGAAGTTTTTCACGATCTCGTTAGGCGAATCCGCGCCGTGGCCGAGGCGGTCGGGCGCGAACTGTAGCGAAGCGCGATCGATTGAACTTCTTTCGCCTTTCGGCGAGAGCATGACGTGGAAAAATCGACCGGGGCCGAGCTCCTGCAAATTGTCGCTCAGGCGAAGCCGATCGCGCGGCAGTTAGAGGCCTTGCGAGCCGGGGCGCGGCCGATTGTTTTTTCCCACGTCATCGATTCCGCGCGGGCTTTCCTCGTCGCGACCCTGGCGCTGGAAACGCGCGAGACGCTATGGATCATCTGCCCCAGCGTCCGCACCCAGGAGCTGCTTCACGAAAGCCTGACCAACTGGCTCCCCGACGCGCTCTTTCTGCCCGAGGCTGAATTTCTCGCCGTCGAAAATATATTGCCCGACCAAGAGATCGCCGCCGAGCGCCTCGCACTCCTCAGCCAGGTGGAAGAGGCACGGCGGCGGCTGGTCATCGTCGCCACCCGGGCCAGCCTCGCGCAACCGGCGCCGAAGCGTGGCAGCCTTCGTTCGGCCGCACTTCGCCTGCGCCGCGGCGCGAGCGAAGCGCGGGAACGAATTATCGAGTCGTTAGGCGAAGCCGGCTATGAGCGGGTCGCACAGGTCACGACCCGCGGCCAGTTTGCCGTTCGCGGCGGAATCCTCGACGTCTACTCCTGGCAGGCCACGGCCCCGATCCGGGCGGAATTTTTCGGGGACGAGATTGAATCGCTCCGCGAATTCGATCTCGATACCCAGACCTCGCAGCGCAACCTGAACGAAACCGAGTTGTTGCTCGGCGCAGTCGAGGAACAAAAGGGGAAAGTCGAGGACTACATCGCGCCGAAACATCTCCGGGTCGTGATCGAGCCGGAGGATGATGAGGCGGCCGACGTCATCGTGACCGAGGGATCGCGCGATGAAGCGGTGGAAGATTTCAGCGGCGCCTTTGTCGATTGTGAGATCGGCGAGTTCGACACCGGCGAGTTCATCATCGCGGAAGCGAAACGGCAGCAGTTCTTCGCCCGTTTGAACAATTGGCGGGAAAGCGGGGCGCGGATCGCGATTTATTTCCAGACCGAAGGGGAGATCGAACGTTTCCGCGAGATCATGGCGGAGGCGAAAGTCTCGTTAGGCGGGATCGGACTTCTCGAAGGGACCCTCGGGCGTGGCTTTTGTTTCCCGGCCGCCCAGCTCGTCGTCCTGGCCGCGGCAGAACTTTTCGGGCGCGCCCCGACTCACGGCCGGCGCCGCCTGCAGCGCACGGCCAAATTCGGCACCCACCGCGCGCAGATCGATTTCAGCGATCTCAACGAAGGCGATCTGGTGGTGCATCTCGAGCAGGGCATCGGGCGCTTTCTAGGCTTGCAAAAAATCGGCGAAGCCGAGACCGGCGAAGTGCTGGTGCTGGAGTTTGCAGAGGACGCAAAGCTCTACGTCCCGCTCGAGCAGGCCTTCATGGTTTCGCGTTATGTCGGGGTCGGAAAAAAATCGCCGCCGCTCAGTTCCCTGGCCGACGCCAAATGGAGTCGGGCGAAGAAAAACGCCGCCGCCTCGATTTTCGATTACGCCGGCAAAATGCTCGCCCTGCAGGCCGAGCGCGAGACTCAGCTCGGCCACGCTTTCGGCAGCGACACGAAATGGCAGGTCGAATTCGAGCATTCTTTTCCTTATCGCGAAACGCCCGACCAGTTCAAAGCCATCGCCGAGACCAAGGCCGACATGGAAGAGCCGCGCTCGATGGATCGGCTGATCTGCGGCGACGTCGGCTTTGGCAAAACCGAAGTGGCGATTCGCGCGGCGTTCAAGGCCGTCATGGAAGGCAAACAAGTCGCCGTCCTCACTCCGACAACCGTCCTCGCGCAGCACCACTTCGAGACCTTTCGCCAGCGCATGCTCGATTACCCGGTCCGGATCGAAATGCTCAGCCGCTTCCGTTCCCAATCGGAACAGCGCAAGGTGCTCGAGCAACTGCGCGAGGGCGGCGTCGACGTCGTCGTCGGGACTCATCGCCTCATCTCCGGCGACGTCATCTTCAAGGATCTCGGCCTGGTCGTGATCGACGAGGAGCAGCGCTTCGGCGTCCTGCACAAGGAGAAATTCAAGGAGCTCTTCAAGCTCGTCGACGTCCTCACCCTCTCGGCCACGCCGATTCCGCGCACCCTTTACCTGTCGTTAGTCGGGGTCAAAGACATGTCGACGATCGAGACGCCGCCGCTCAATCGCCTGCCGGTCGAGACCGTCATCTGCGGCTATGACGAGCGGATCATCCGGGACGCAATCAACCGCGAGCTCGAACGCCAGGGCCAGGTTTACTTCCTGCATAACCGCGTCATGTCGATCCAGAAAACCCGCGACCGGATCGCGGAGCTTTGCCCGGGCGCGCGGGTCGAGATTGGCCATGGGCAAATGGATGCGGACGAGCTGGAAGGCGTGATGCGGCGCTTCGTCGCGGGAAAAATCGACGTCCTGGTCTGCACCACGATCATCGAGAGCGGGCTCGATATTCCGAACGCGAATACCATCATCATCGATCGGGCCGATCGTTTTGGACTGGCTGATCTGTATCAACTGCGCGGGCGGGTTGGGCGGGCCGAGCACAAGGCTTATGCTTATCTTCTTCTGCCGCGCGAGATGGTGACCGGCGGCGCCGCCCGCAAAAGGATCAACGCCATCCAGCAATACAGCTCGTTAGGCGCAGGTTTTCGGATCGCGATGCGCGACCTGGAAATTCGCGGAGCCGGCAGCATCCTCGGGACGGCCCAGAGCGGGCACATCGTCGCGGTGGGGTTCGATCTTTACTGCCAGCTGCTGAAGCAGGCGGTCGCGCAATTGAAGGGCGAAAAAATCCGGCCGCGGCTCGAGGTGGATGTGCGGCTCGATTTCCTCGCGACTAACGAAGGCGAATTTCTCGCGGCCGGCCCGGAAAAGCTCGTGCCCGCTTTCATTCCGACGAGTTACATCAGCGACGCCACCCTTCGCATCCAGGCCTACCGGGCCCTGGCCGAAATCACCACCGCCGAACAGCTCCAGCGCCTGCGGCGGGACTGGCGCGACCGCTTCGGGAAATGGCCGGAAGCGGTTGACAACTTGCTCACTCTCAGCGAAATCAAGCTTTCCGCCGCCCGGGCTCGCGTCAGCCGGGTCGAGGTGCGCGAGAGCAAATTGATGCTCACTCGACGGGGCGACTTTATCCTTGTCGGTGGCAAATTTCCTCGTTTAACTTTCGGTAGAATCGATCTCAATCTCCCTGAGGTGTGGCAATGGTTAAAGCAACTTTAAACCTCATTTGGCGTTACCCAACGGTGGCGCTGCTTGCTTTTTCCTGTTTCGGGGTGGCCGCGACCGCTTCACCCACGCGCGGGGCCGAGTCGGTCAACGGCATCGCCGCGGTCGTGAACGACAAGGTCATCACCTATTCCGAAGTGCGCGAGGTGGTGTCACCGCGCGAACGGCTCCTGCGTTCGCAGTATTCCGGCCCGGAGCTGGTGAAAAAAATCACCGAGCTGCGCAAGGCGGCGTTGCAGGATTTGATCGATCGCCAGCTCATCATCCAGGCTTTTGAGAAAGATAAACTTCAAATCCCGCCGCACTTCATCGACGAGCGGGTCGATCAGGTGATCAAGGAAAATTTCGGCGGCGATCGCCATGCCTTTATCAAGACAATGGAGGCGCAGAAATACACCATGTCGAAGTTCCGCGATCTCGAGCGGCAGAAGATCATCGTCCAGGCGATGCGCTCCAAGAACGTGACCTCCAACCTCCTCATTCCGCCGGGCAAGGTGGAGGAATATTACCGCAAACATAAGGAGCTTTTTTCGAACAAGGCGCAGGTCAAACTCCGCATGATCATGATCCCGGGGCACCCCGACTCGGGCGGCGGCGCGGCTCAAACCTCGATGGTTGATGAGATTCGGGCCAAGCTCATCACCGGCGCAGATTTCGACAAAATGGCCCAGATGTATTCGGAAGATAGCACGCGCGATCTCGGAGGCGATTGGGGCTGGATCGATGACAAAACACTCGCGCCGGAATTGTCGCAGGTCGCTTTCAGCCTCAAGCCCGGCGAGATCAGCAAAGTCGTCAACGTTGGCGGCAACCATTACATCCTGAAAGTAGAAGCGCGTCAGGGCGGCGAAGCGAAGCCGCTCAAGGACATGCGGAACGAGATCGAAGCCCGGCTGCGGCAGGAACAGGCCCAGGAACTTCAGGAACACTGGCTCGCCAGCCTGCGCTCAAAGGCTTACATCAAGACCTTCTAGCAGGGTTCATTCTTCAGCCCGCCGACCGGACCACTTCTGCCGTGCGCAAACGCATTGGGATCACGTTAGGCGATCCCAGCGGGATTGGACCGGAGATCGTAGAGGCGGCGCTAGCTTCGGGAACATTGCCCGAGGCGGATTACCGCGTCCTTGGTGAAACTGAAGGCTTTTCGTTAGGCGAGCGGAACCCGGACAGCGCCCGCGCCGCCCGGACCGCGCTCGAGGAATCTGCCCGTCTCGCCCTCGCCGGTGAGATCGACGCCGTCGTGACCGGGCCGATCCATAAAGCGCGGATGTATGAAGTAGGATTTGAGTTTCCCGGCCAAACAGAATTTTTCGCCGCCCGTTGCAGGGTAGAAAACTTCGCCATGCTCCTGACCGGCGCGGGCCTGACCGTGGCGCTGGTGACGACGCACATCCCGCTACGCGAGGTGACGCAACGGCTGCAAACTTCCGAAATCGTGCGCGTCGGATTGCTGCTGGCCGATTTTCTTTCAGGCAAAACAGGGGCACGAATCGCAGTCGCCGGGATCAACCCGCACGCGGGCGAAGGCGGCGCGCTCGGCCGCGAAGAAATCGAACTCATCGCCCCGGCGATCGCGCAACTGAATGGCACGTCACTCGTCACTCGACACTCGTCACTTCCTTTCTCCGGTCCGCACTCGCCCGACACGGTCTTCCATCGCGCCGTCGCCGGAGAATTCGACGCCGTCCTTTGCATGTATCACGATCAAGGGTTGATTCCGCTCAAGCTGCACGCATTTCATGAAGGAGTGAATGTCACGCTCGGACTCCCGTTCCCACGCACCAGCCCCGACCACGGCACGGCCTTCGACATTGCCGGGAAAAACATTGCCCGTCCCGACAGCATGCTCGCCGCCATCCGTCTCGCAGTGGAACTCGCCGGGCGCGCTTCGACAAAAGATGAGTGATCGAATCTCGCCTCTCCATCTCGCATTGCTTCTTGCAACCGGCCTGGTTTTCGCCTGGTCTGCCTGGCAACCTTACGATCGCGTGACATGGTGGCTCGAGGTTGCGCCGGGGATCATTGGCGCCGTCCTTCTCATCCTTACCTATTCAAGTTTCCGTTTCACAACGCTGGTTTACAGCCTGATCGCGCTCCACATCATGCTCCTCTGCGTGGGCGGCCATTACACTTACGCCCGGGTGCCGTTTTTCACCTGGCTCGAGCCCTACTTTGGCTGGCACCGAAACCATTTCGATCGACTGGGGCACTTCATGCAGGGCTTCGTCCCGGCCCTGATCGCGCGCGAGCTTTTCATTCGGCTGCGCGTTGTGAATGCCGCCGGCTGGCGCTTTGCCATCGTCATCCTGATCTGCATGGGGATCAGCGCGCTCTACGAATTGCTGGAATGGGCCACAGCACTCATTTCGGGCGAAGCCGCGGAGGCCTTTCTCGGGACGCAGGGCGATGTCTGGGACACGCAAACCGACATGTTCATGGCCCTCGTCGGCGCTTTTTGCGCACTGCTCCTGATGAGCCGCTGGCAGGATCGTCAGATGCGGCAATTGCCGAGTAGGTGGTGAAGAGAGTTGGACCACGGATGACACGGACGACACGGATGACACGGATGTTACTCGCAGCCAGTGGAGCACCGAAGGTGCCCAAGCCATCCGTGTAATCCGTGGTTGAAATCTAGATGCAGCCGCAGAAATACCTGACCGTTTTCAACCTCGGGATCCAGAACACGTTCGTGTATCGCTGGAATTACCTGCTGCGCGCGATCTTCGGCATCATCCCGCTTGTCGGCACCGTTTTCCTCTGGCGCGCCATCTTCAAGGAAAGCGGAGGCGGCATGCGCGGCTACGACTACGGGTCGATGATTTATTATTATCTGCTCACCATCCTGGTCAGCAATCTCGTCACTCCGACCGAGGACGAATGGCAGATCGCGGCCGACATTCGCGAAGGCCAGATCAATTCTTTCCTGACCAAGCCGATGAATTACCTCGGCTATCGCTTCAGCATTTTCCTGAGCGGCCGGCTGGTTTACACCGCGGTCACCATCCTCCCGATCGCCGCCATCTTCCTTTATTTCCGGCGCTTCATTATTTTGCCTAACGACCCGGTGATCTGGCTAACGGCCTTTGTTTCGCTCGTTATGTCGGCCTTCATCCAGTTCTTTCTGACCTACGCGCTTTCCATGATGGCTTTCTGGATTCTCGAGATTTCGACCATCGTTTTCATCGTTTACAGCTTCGAATATTTCCTCGGTGGCCAGATGTTTCCGCTCGATATCATGCCGCCTGCAGTCCAGGCGGTCATGAAATGGCTGCCCTTTTATTACGAACTCTTTTGCCCGATCGCGATCTTTCAAGGCCGCCTGAGCGGCCCCGAGATGTGGGGGGCGCTCGCCATCCAATGCGGCTGGATGCTGGCGATGTGGGCCGCGGCCAACCTGATGTGGAAACGCGGACTCGGACACTACCAGGCCGTCGGCGGCTAGAACTTTTGCATTGCGCGAGTGCACGCTCCTTCCCAGATTCGCGGCACTGTGGAGCTGAAACGCTATCTCACCGCCCGCCAAAAAGAGGTCGACCGCGCGCTTGACCGGTTTTTGCCGAAAGCCTCGACCAAGCCGGCGACCATTCACAAGGCGATGCGATACTCGCTCTTCGCGGGCGGGAAGCGGCTTCGCCCGATCCTCTGCCTGGCCGCGGGCGAGGCTTGCGCTGGCCTAACGAAAAGCGCCCTCCCCCTCGCCTGCGCCCTCGAGTGCATCCACACCTACTCCCTTATCCACGACGATCTCCCGAGCATGGACAACGACGACTTCCGGCGCGGGCGCCCGACCTGCCACAAAGTTTTCGGCGACGGCATCGCGGTCCTGGCGGGCGATGCCCTGCTCACGATCGCCTTTGAAATCGCCGCCACCGCGGAGACATGGCCGCGCTACGACATGCGCGCGATTTTGCGCGAGATCGCGGTCGCCGCCGGCAGCCGCAAACTCATCGCCGGTCAGGTGGCCGATCTCGAGGGCGAAGGCAAACCGATCAACCGCGCGCAGCTCCGTTACATTCACGAAAACAAAACCGCGGCCCTGCTCACCATCTCGGTCCGGCTCGGAGCGATGAGCGCCAACGCCACTCCAACCCAACTCTCGGCGATCAGCGATTTCGGTCAAGCTCTCGGGCTGGCCTTCCAGGTGATCGACGATATTCTCGACGTCACCCAGACGAGCGAGAAGCTGGGAAAAAGCGCCGGGAAAGATGTCGCGGCGAACAAGGCCACTTACCCCTCGGTCCTTGGTCTGGAAAAATCGCGCGTCGAAGCTGGCCGTTTGACGCGTCAGGCGCACTCCGCTTTGAAACCGTTAGGCAAAAAAGCTGAGACGCTGCGGGCGCTCGCGAACTACCTGCTGGAGCGCGAGTATTGAGCGTCTTCTCCGGGGAGCACAGGCCGCTGGCCTGTCGATGCCGGCGGCTCGCCGGCATCACGTGCGCAAAGGAGCGGCCGCGCCGCGCGGAAGAGCCAACTTTCGAAAAGCCTGTTTTGGCGAACCGCCAAAACCAACAGGCCCGCGGCCTGTGCTCCCCGGAAAGAAAACTACGCGAGCGCCAGATTGGGATCGATTTCGGTAGAAAGCGGCGTGGAGTCTCCGCGCTCCAGGTGGAGCTGGGCGGCGAAACCGATCATGGCGGCGTTATCGGTGCAGAGCGCGGGCGTCGCGAAGCGCAGCTCCAGACCCGCCCGCTCGCAGCCTAACGACAGTTGCCGACGCAGTTCGCCATTGCAGCTGACACCGCCGCTCACCGTCACCAGCGCACGCCGGGTCGCGCGCGCGGCGGCGAGGGTCTTGGCCACCAGCACCTCCACAACCGCGGCCTGGAACGAGGCGCAGAGATCGGTCTGGTCGTCGCCGGTGGTCTTGGGAAGCAAATAACGGACGGCCGTTTTCAATCCGCTGAAACTAAAGTTGGCGTCACCGGAGTGAAGCATGCTGCGCGGCAGAGTGAAGCGCGTGGGGTTGCCATTCCGCGCACAGCGCTCAATCTCCGGCCCTCCCGGGTAGCCCAGCCCAAGCATCTTGCCCACCTTGTCGAACGCCTCCCCCGCGGCGTCGTCCATCGTCCGGCCGAGAATGCGATATTTCCCCACGCCCTCGACCGCGACGAGGAGAGTGTGACCTCCGCTGACGATGAGAGAAACGTTAGGCGCAACTTCGCCTTCTCCGGCAAAAAAGGGCGAGAGGAGGTGGCCCTCGAGGTGGTTGATCGCGAGATAAGGTTTGCCGAAGCCGAGAGCGAGCCCCTTCGCAAGCGAGGCGCCGATCATGAGCGAACTGGCCAGGCCCGGCCCGCTCGTGGCCGCAAAGGCATCGACTTCGCCTAACGAAATATCAGCCGTTGCCACCGCGCTCTCCAGCAAGCGGGGCGCGCGCAGCAGGTGCTGGCGGGAGGCAACTTCCGGGACGACGCCGCCATACGGTCGATGGGCCTCGACCTGCGAAGCGACTTCGCTCGCGAGCAATTCCCGGCCGCGCAGAACGGCGATGGCCGTCTCGTCACACGACGTTTCGAGCGCAAGCAGCAGGGAATTCATTTAACCGCAGAGGACGCAGAGAGCACAGAGGAGTCGCAAATTTTCGCCGTTCTTCCTCCGCGATCTCTGCGGTAGAAAATAGAACCGCTATTTTTTTACCGCCTCGACTCTAGGCGAGGTCTGTTGGGCGTAGATCATGACGCCCTTGATCGCGTCAATCCCGCGCATCATTTGCAGGTCTTTCGTCTTGATGATGCCGGTCGCTTCGGCCGGCTGGATCTTGTCGTTGCTGCGCAGGGCCGCGACCGCGCGATCCTGCTCCGGCGTGAGCGGCACGAGAATGTTGGGGGTCACGCCGTTGCCCTGGATGACCGCCATGCTCGGGGTGTAATATTTCGCGGTCGTGAAACGCAGGGCGGAGCCGTCCGGCAGCTGCATGACGTTTTGCACTGAGCCTTTGCCGAAGGTCGTCTCGCCGACCACGATCGCGCGATGCAGATCCTTGAGCGCGCCGGCGACGATTTCCGAACCGCTCGCGCTACCTTCGTTCACGAGCACGACGAGCGGAAAATGCGGCCGCTCTTTCCCACCGCCGGGAGTGGAATATTCGTGTTTTTGCGAAGAGGCGCGGCCTTGAGTCGAGACGACCTTGGTGTTCGGCGGCAGGAATTGCCCGAGAACTTCAACTGCGGAATTGAGCAGGCCGCCGGGATTATTGCGGAGGTCGAGGACGAGCGCCTGCATTCCCTCCTTCTGCAAATTGTCGAGCGTCTTAGCGAACTCGTCGGCGGTCGGTTCGTTGAATTGCACAATCCGCACGTAGCCGACCTTGAACGGCCCGGTCAGCTCGGCATCGAGGAGTTGCCCGCCTTTGACGCTGGCGACTTTGATTTCCTTGCGCTCGAGAGCGTAATCTTTGATCTCCTTGTTGGAGGGGCGCAGGATGGTGAGGGTGATTTTTTGCCCTGGCTCGCCGCGCAGGACGTTGATCGCATCCTGCAGTCCGAGCTTCTCGGTCGAGGTACCGTTGATTTTCAGAATCTGGTCGCCCGCTTGAATCCCGGCCTTGGCCGCGGGCGTGTCTTCCATTGGGGTGACGACGGTGAGGAGGTTGTCTCTGATCGCGACTTCCACCCCGAGGCCATTGAAACGGCTCCGGGTATCGTCCTGCATATCCTTGAAGTCGTCCGGGTCCATGAACTGACTGTGCGGATCGAGCGAGGAAAGCATGCCTTTCATCGCGGCATAGATCAGGTCGTGATAGCTGACCTTTTGCCCGTCGACGTAATCCTGCCGAATCAGCTCCACCGCCTTGGCGAAGGTCGCGATCTCGGAGTAACCGCGATCGTCCGTCGTGACCGGCGCCGGTTCCGGATCGGCCGCGCGCACGAGCCCGGCGCCGAAGACAAGAATCAGACCCGCGACGAGAGGCAGAGTGCGCCTGCGAGAGGGCAGAAAACGCTTCATAATTATCATGTTTGGACGCAACCGACCCGATTGTCGTTCATTCCTTCCCTTTTGCCAATGGGCGCGCATGACAAGCTCACCCTCTCCTTTTACACTGGGCCGATGAATTCGCTCCGCCAGCTCTTTTTCTTCCTCGCCTTATCGTTAGGCACAGCGGCTCCGCTTCTGGCGGCGGAGAGCGGCGCGAAAAAAGATGCCGACGCGGATTTTGACAAGATGGCGCTCGATTTCATCAGCGGCTACCTCTCGGCTCGTCCGCTTCAGGGTGGGGCCCTCGGTTATCATCAATATGACGGTAAAATTGGCGACTTCAGCCGGCTCGCGATCGACGCCGAGATCGAACGTCTCCAGCGTTTCCAGGACGAGTTTGGCAAGCTCGACGCGAGTAAATTGAGCAAGGGCGCCGACATCGATCGCCGCATCCTGCAGGCCGCGATCGCGAAGGAGCTTTTTCAGCTGGTTGACATGGGGATTTTCGAGAAGAACCCGATGACCTATGCCGGCGCGCTCGACGTCAACATCTACATCAAGCGCGAATTCAAGCCGCTAGAAGATCGGGTGCGCGACATCGTCACGATCGAAGATCAGGCGGCGAACATCATGACCGCGGCGAAGACGAACCTCGCCCTCGCCCTGCCCAAACCGTACGTCGAGCTAGCGATCCAGATTGCAAATGGCTCGGCCGATTTCCTCGAAAAAGATTTCGCCGCCGCGCTGAAGGACGTGAAGGACGAGGCGTTGATGTCCGCCTTCCGCGACTCGAACCAGAAAGCGGCCGCTGCTTTGCGGGATTTTGCCGGCTGGCTAACGAAAGAAAGGCTGCCGAAAGCGATCCCGGATTTCGCGCTCGGCGCGGCCAAATACCAAAAGATGCTGGCCGCGACGGAGCTGGTCGATCTGCCGCCGGACAAGCTGCTCGCCATCGGGCTGCAGCGGCTCAAGGAGGAGCAGCAGATTTTCGCGAACGCGGCCAGGATCATCGACCCGAAAAAATCGCCGATCGACGTCTTCAAACAGATCCAGAACGAACACCCGAAGCCGGGCGAGCTGATTCCGCACGTGGCCAAGGATCTCGATCTCATCCGGCAGTGGGTGCTCGATCACAAGATCGTCGCCATCCCGTCCGACGTGCGCGCGACGGTGACGGAGACACCGCAGTTCGATCGGGCGACGACGTTTGCCTCGATGGATACGCCGGGACCGTTCGAGAAGAAGGCGACCCAAGCCTACTATTACATCACGCCGACGGAAGATTCGTGGAGCGAAAAACAAAAGAACGAGTGGCTGACGGCGTTTAATGATTACACCGCCGATGTCGTCTCAATTCACGAGGCTTACCCGGGGCATTACGTGCAGTTTCTCCACCTCAACGCTTCCTCTGCGACGCAGGTGGAAAAGATTTTCGACAGCTACGCCTTCGTCGAAGGCTGGGCTCATTACACAGAAAAAATGATGCTCGACGAAGGTTTCGGGAGCGTGCCCTCCGGCTCGACGGAGTCTCGCCCCACCGACAAGATGCGGGCGGCAAAATACCGGATGGCGCAGGCTGATGAAGCGCTCCTTCGTCTCTGCCGTCTCTGCGTCTCGATCAAAATGCACACCCAGGGCATGTCGGTCGCGGACGGGGCAAAATTTTTCCAAGACAACTCCTACTACGAAACCAAGCCGGCGATGTCGGAGGCGATGCGCGGAACCTACGATCCGGGCTATCTCAACTACACGTTAGGCAAACTCCAGATCCTGAAACTGCGCGATGACTACAAGGCGCAGGAAGGAAAAAGTTTCTCGCTCGAGACCTTCCATAACGAGATGCTCAACCACGGCGCGCCACCGCTTCGCCTCCTGCGCGAAATCCTGCTCAAGGATTCCGCGAAATGGGGCGCAGTGTTGTAGACGTTTCGCTCTGCGAAACGCGAGAGAAAGCGCGGCAGCGCTGATGGTGAAATGATCCGTGATACCCGCGCCTCCCAGAGGGAGGCGTCTACAGAAACGCGAGAGAAAATGGGGCAGCGCTGATATGAATTGCCCCGTAATGCCCGCACCTCCCAGAGGGAGGCGTCTACAGCTCATCCTCCTCGAGATCTTCCCCAGGCTCGATCAGCTCGGGCAGCAATGGCTGAGGATTGTTAGGCGATTCCTCGACGGCGCGCAATTTCTTCGTGATCGAGCGCGATCGAACGTCCACTTCGTCGATTTTGTTCGACGCTTCCTGGAGCTTCTTTTTCACCCCGTCGAGCACCCCGCCAAACCTCCCGAACTCCGTCTTCACCGCCGCCAGCAAATTCCAGACTTCGCTCGAACGTTCCTGGATGGCGAGGGTGCGAAAACCCATCTGCAGGCTGTTGAGCAAGGCCGCCAGCGTGGTCGGCCCGACCAGCACCACTTTGCATTCCCGTTGCACCTGCTCGACCAGCCCGAGCCGCCGGACGGCTTCGGCATAAAGCCCTTCGGTCGGCAAAAACATCAGCGCAAAATCAGTCGTGCGCGGCGGGTTGATGTATTTGCTGCAAATCTCCTTCGCGCTTTTGCGCAGTTGCGTCTCGAGACTTTTCATTGCCTCCTCCGTCGCCGGGAGATCGGCGCTGTCCTGCGCGGCGACGAGGCGATGATAATCTTCGATCGGAAACTTGGCGTCGACCGGCAGCCAGACCGGCAGCCCGTCGTCACTTCCAGGCAGTTTGATCGCGAAATCGACCATTTCCCCGCTGCCCTCACGCGTCTTGACGTTCCGCGTGAACTGCTCGGCCGTGAGGACCTGCTCGAGCAAGGCGCCGAGCTGCACTTCGCCCCAGCCTCCGCGCGATTTCACGTTCGTCAGCACGCGCTGCAAGCCGCCGACGTCGCTCGCGAGCTGCTGCATCGTCCCGAGCCCGTGATGGACCTGCTCGAGCCGCTCGCTCACCATCTTGAACGATTCGCCGAGGCGTTTTTCGAGGGTCCCCTGCAACTTTTCGTCCACCGTGGCGCGCATCTTGTCGATCTGTTGGGCGTTGTCCTGTTGCAATTCCTTCAGGCGCAGGTCGACTTTGTCGGTCAGTTTTCCGGATTGATTGACGACCTGCTCGAGCTGTCCGCGCAGGATGCCGGAGATTTCCCCGAGGGATTTAAAAGTTGAATCGCTCACATTCTTGAGGGTCGACGCCAGCTCTTCCCGTTGTGCTTTCGCCGCCGCCCGGGCTTCCTCGCGATTGCGCGAAAATTCTTCGCGGAAAAGTTTCGCATCGCGTTCCTGCGCCCGCTCGAGAAGGTCGAGCCGTTCGAGCAATTGTTGGGCGAGAGATTTCTCGTCAGGCAGCGCGATGCGCCGGTGGCGGAGCCACGACGCCCAGCCAATCAAGGCAAGAACGATGGCCACTCCGATTCCGGCCAGCAGGTAGACATTCAACTCCACATCCCTGCACTACGGGAAACGTCCCTCGTCTTCAAGCCGCCAGCCCGCGCCATCCGCCGGTCACGAGCTTTCCCGTTTACGTCGCGCGGTCCGCCGTGAATACTAGCCGCCTGAGATCCTTCCTGCTCCTCCTCTTTCTCTGCGGCTTTGCCCTCTTTAGCGTTCACGTAAAGACGGAACTGCGCCAGGAGCACAGCCCGATCGCGGCTTTGAAGCTGAACGAACCGATGCCGGATTTCACGGTCAAGGATCTCGCCGGCAAACCGGTAAAATTCAGCGAACTGTCTCGTGGGAAGAAGCTCGTCGCGATCAATTTCTGGGCCACCTGGTGCGCGCCATGCCGGATGGAGATGCCCGGTTTCGAAAAACTCTTTCGCGAGAAGACGAAGGAGGGATTCACGCTCCTGGCCATCAACGAGGATAAGGAACGGGCCAAACTCGATCTCTACTTGAAAGAGAAGCCGGTCACATTTCCGGTCCTGATCGACCGGGACCAGCAACTCGCGGAGCGGCTTGGCATCACCGCCTTTCCGACCACCGTCCTGGTCGGAGCGGATGGGAAGGTGGAACGCGTCCTCGAAGGCGTCCAGCCTTACATCGAGTATCAGATCGAGCTTTTGCTCCGCCGGGAAACAAAGGCGAAAAAATGAGCGCTGCTTCCGGTCCTATCATCGAGATCACCGGCCTAACGAAAACGTTTCGGAGCCGTTTTCGCCGCCGCGAAGTCAACGCGGTCCGCGACGTCTCTCTCCGAGTGGAGCGGGGGACAGTGGTGGCCTTCGTCGGGCCGAATGGCGCGGGCAAGACGACCACGATCTACGCGCTCCTCGGCTTGCTTCGACCGGATGCCGGGAGCGTGCGTCTTTTCGGGGCGCCAGCCGGCAGCCGCGAAGCCCGGCGCCGGACCGGTTTCCAATCGGAGATCTTTTACACCTACGGTTTCAAAACGGCTGAGCGCGCCCTGCGCTTCTACGGATTGCTTTCGGAGATGCCTGCCGAAGGCCTCGATGCCGCCATCACCGAGCAGCTCGAACGTCTCGGGCTGGGCGCGGCGCGCGCGCGCAAGATCGGAGGTTTCTCCAAAGGCATGACTCAGCGCCTTGGCGTCGCGCAGGCGCTCCTGCACCGGCCGGAATTGCTCATCCTCGATGAACCAACCACCGGCCTGGACCCGGAAGGGCGCAAGCTGGTGGCCGATATCATCCTGGAAGAAAAAGCGCGCGGCACGACCGTTTTTCTTAGCTCCCATATTCTGACGGACGTGGAACGCACCTGCGATCATCTCGTTATTCTGCGTAACGGTTCAGTCGCTCTATCGGAGAAAATGTCGGCCCTGCGAGATACCTCCGACGGCTGGCAGATCGAAGTTCTGAGCTGGACGCCCGCTGCGCGCGAGGCACTGGCCGGCGCGGAAATCGAGGACGAGCCAAAAGGAACTTCCATCGTCCGTTGCCGTGCGGCCGAGCGGATGGAGCTTCTACGGCGGCTTCTCGCGACCGGCGCCGAGATCGGGACGGTGCGGCGGGCCAGGACACTTGAGGATTTGTATATGCAGCACGCCGGAGGTTCCTCCAGTGGTTAAGCTGCGCGCCATCGCGCTCAACGCGCTTCAGGAGACTCTGCGGCGGCGCGTCCTCTATGTCGTACTCTTTCTCACCGTCGTCATACTTGGCATTGCCGCCTCACAGATGGTCTTCCTGCAGATGGCGAGGGCAGCCGGGGAAACAAAATCGCCGCCAGCGTTGCCGCCCAGACGGTGCAGGCAATGATTGGCATCTGGGGCTTCGCCGCCTTCTTCCTCGCCCTCTTCCTTGGCGCGATCGGCATCTCGGCCGAGATCTCCTCGAAAACGATCGTTCACATCCTTTCCCGGCCGATCGAACGCTGGGTCTACCTGCTCGGTCGTTGGATCGGGCTGCTTGTTTTTCTCTGGGCCTTTTATTTGGCAGGCGTCGCAGCCACCATGATTTTTGCTACGGCCTTTCATGTTTTTTACACGCCGGCGATCTGGCTCGGCTTCGCCCAGAATCTAGTCGAGCTGACTTTCTACAGCGGCGTCGGACTCGCCTTTAGCGTCTTCATGCCGCCCGTGCTCGCCGGTGGCTGCGCGCTCATGCTCGTGGTCGTGCCGAGCCTGCTGCATCAGACGATGGAGCATCCCAATGTTCTCCTCCGTATCCTCGCGGTTTTTGCCTACTACCTCGCTCCTGCCCACGCGCCGGCCAACCTTATTGAGCAGAGTTTCACGAAGGAACTGCTCAACATGCCCTATGCAATTTACCTGCAAGTCATGACCGAAAATGTGCTCTACGCCGTAGCCGTGCTTGTCATTGCCGCGCTGATTTTCAAGCGCCGCGAAGTGCGGGTTCGGTAAGGATTGTCTGGCTCCCCCTCGGTAGGGCGAGACTCTGTCGAGCCGGGCGCGAGCGCTTAATCACATGACCAGCGTTCTTCCCTGGCTCGACGGAGTCTCGCCCTACCGAATGCTCGCCACCGAAAATGTGCCGAGTCAAAATGAGACGCGGAACCCGCCGTAGGCCGCTCTTCCCAATGCGGGGAAACCGAACACCTCCGCGTAATGCTCGTTCGTCAGGTTATCGACCCGGCCGAAGAGCGTGAGATGCGAATTGCAGACGTATTCCGCGGCGAAGTTTGCGACCGAATAATCTTCGATGTCGAAATTTGGCCCGCCGAAATTTAATTCCTCGCGCGCGCTGACAAACTTGGCTTCCGCCGTCGCGCGCAGTTTGTGGAACCAGAGGTAGCTTCCCGAAACGTAAACTTCGTGTCGCGGCCGCCGCGGCAGCCGCGCGCCCGGGAGCTGCGTGATGTCGGCCGCTGAAGTTTTCTCCGCGTCGAGGTAAGTGTAACTCGCGGCAAAGACGAGATCCGTGATCGGCCGCACTTCCAGCTCCGCCTCCACGCCTTGAGTGCGCGCCGCGCCAAGATTGAGCGTGTCGAAAAGACCGTTGAAGCCGATCAGGTTCGTGAGGTCGTTATGGAAAAAAGTCGCGCCGACCTTCGCCCGCCCTCCCCAGATGCGCTGCTCTACCCCAATGTCCCAGCCCAGATCTTTCTCCGGCTCGAGTCCGAAATTATTCCCGAAAATCTTGTCCTGGCTGCTCGGCGGGCTAAAGCCGGTCGCGACGCTGGCGTGCAGGGTCGTTTCGGTCGGCGCGATCCGGTAGCTCCCGGCGAATCGATAAGTCCAGATCCCGCCAAACTGATTGAAGTGATCGTAACGCCCGCCCGCGACCAGATTCAAACCGGGCAATGGCTTCGCGCTCGCCTCGAAAAAGACGGCCCGCTCGTCGGTGAAATCGCTGATGAAGGTCGGCTGCGGCCCGAAAATCTGCGAGACGAATGGCCGCTCCTGCCCGGCATCGACCTGACTGTAAAAAAGACCGGAGGTCAGGGTGAGCCACTTCGCCGGACGGAAGTTGTTTTGATAATCGATCGTTAGGCGAGTGAAAAGAGCGCGGGTCGGCCCAACGAAACCATCCTCGTTCGGATCGTTTACCTGCCGTTCTTCGTCGTAGGACACGATCAGTTTGTGCTCCCACTCCTCGGAAGGTTTCCAATCGAGGTGGGGTGCGATCAGCCAGCGCTCGGTCAGGAAATTATCGACCGGTTTCGGATCGAAGATCGTGTTCGGATTGCCGGTGTCGGCGAGCGAGTAGGTGAAGAGATTGCTGATCCGCAACTGGTCGTTAGGCGACCATCCGAGGTTGCCGATGAAATTCGAGAGCCGGTATTGGTTGTTCGGCCGCGCGTTGTCGGTATCGAGCCGGCTTGCGCCTAACGAGTAATCGATCGCGCCGATCTTGCCGGAACTGGCGGCCGATTCGCGGAAAGTGCCGTAGCCGCCGCCCTCGAAACTCAGGCTGGTGGCGGGGGTTTCGCTCCCGACTTTGGTGAAAAGCTGGATCACGCCGGCGAGCGCGCGCGGGCCGTAGATCGTGCTCTGCGGGCCGCGCACCACTTCGATCCGGTCGATGTTGTCGATCGTGAGATCGGCGAAATTGAAGAGACCGGCCAGGCCCTGGTTGATCGGCACGCCGTCGAGCAAGACCTGGGTGTGCTCGCTGCGCAGGCCGCGGGTGAAGACGGAGGTGAGCTGGCCGGCGGTGCCGCTTTGCACAACGGACAGGCCCGGTACGGCGCGCAAGGCATCGGCCACGCGCAAGATCTGTTTCTGCTCGAAATCCTCGGCCGTCACCACGCTCACGCTCGCCGGCACCTCGTCTTCCGGCGTCGGAAGACGGGTCGCGCTCACGATCAACTCGACCGTTTCCGAAGGGCTGACCGCATCCTGCGCGTATGTTGCGCCTAACGACAGTGATAGTATCAGGAAAGCGACGCGCCAGATCTCCGGGGAGCACGGGCTGCCAGCCCGTCGGCCGGTGCAGTCTGCACCGGCGAACTTTTGAAAACTCGCATCGTGTGAAAATATGCCAGCGGTCCCGTGAATCGATCGGTTGCGCTGCGCGCAAACCCGTCTTGCTGGCAGCAAGACGGGAACG
>JBBPZS010000124.1:0-14469 GCA_038198605.1 Chthoniobacterales bacterium
CCGTGCAATCCGCGTTATCCGCGGTCAAAGTTTCGGACGACACCCGCCTCAGGCGGGTCGTCCCCAAAAGGTGTTAGTCACCGTGGCGGTTGTGACGACACTGAATCTGGCCGACCGGCCGCGCGAAGGGTCGCGCCGGCAGGTTGGGTGATAGACGAGGATTGATTCACGACAAGAGTCGCAGACCGACTCACGACACTGCCTCCAGCATTTGATACGGTGACGGCGAACAAGCTACCATCATCTTTCGCGGTAGCCGGCGGGGTCCTATATTTCGCGGACACCGCCCCTGGAATTTCGCTGCCGTTCTTCATCCATTGGTAACTCAAGGGTGGCACGCCCGTCGCAACAACTCGGTAAGTCGCCCTCTGACCGAGGCTAACGCTCTGGTCCTTCGGTTGTTTCGTAATAACCGGTGGCGCAGGTGTTGGCGTTGGTGTCGCGGTCGGAGTCGGGGTTGGTGTCGCCGTTGGCGTAGGCGTAGGAGTCGCGGTTGGTGTGGGCGTAGGTGTCGGATCTCCCGCCAGAGTGCCGATTTCAACATCCGTGAGCGAGTGATGATCGAATTCCGGAGACAACGAATCCTGTGAGGGCGGGGCGCCATTAAAGCCGGCAACGACGAGAATATCGCCGCTCGGCAGGAGAACCGTTTGATGGGCAGACCGCGCTTCGAGCAGGTTGCCGCTAAGCGACCAGGTCGCATTGGAGGAGTCGTAAAGCTCGGTCGTTGGAGTGGGGCCGTGTTCGCCTCCAACGACCGCCACCAGGCCATTTGGCAGCAGCGTTGCTGTGTGCTGCGCGCGCGCGACATTGAGCGAAGCCGTCTGCATCCACGTCCCGGCAGCGGGATCGTAAATTTCGGAAGTATTAATCACGTTTAGCTTCGCATCGAGGCCTCCGGCCGCGAGGACCAGGCCGTTGACGAGTAAAGTTTGCGAATGGCGAAACCGCGCGAACCTCATACCTCCCGTTGGAGTCCAAACGCCGGTCCCCGGGTTATAGAGTTCCGCGCTCGCCGTTGGACCGCTCAGTCCATTACCGCCGCTCACCAGGACCAGCCCATTTGGCAGCAAGGTCGCCTCATGCCGGAACCGCGGCACCGACATATTCATGGTCTGAGTCCATACTCCCGTTGCCGGGTCGTAGAGTTCCGCGCTCGCGACTGGTCCGTTCCCGTTCGCGCCGCCGCCACCGGCGGCAAGCACGCGGCCATCGGGCAGGAGCGTCGCGCTATGGGAAGCCCGGCCCTCGTGCAGCTCTCCCGTTTCACTAAACGTTCCCGTTGCCGGATCATATAACTCGGATGAGGTAAGCCCGTCGTTGACGGCCAAGCCGCCGACTATGAGCACGAGCCCGTTCGGCAATAGGGTCGCGCTGTGCCGGTAACGTGCGTCACGCATGCTGCCGGTTGGCGTCCAGATACCGGTGGTCGGATCGTAAAGCTCAGCGGTCGCGGCGACGTCCACGCCGTCGTTGCCACCACTGGCCAGGACCCTGCCGTCGGGCAGTAGCGTCGCGGTATGATAAGCCCGCGGGGTCGCGACTGGGCCGGTTTCCACGAAGGAAAATGAGCCTGTTGCGAAGGACGCGAGAGGGAGAAAAGCAAGACAGAGGAAAGCAAGGCGCAAGACGCAGTGGGGTACGTGTGGGATATGTTTCATTGAGAGTGTTAATTGGTAGCGGAAGTCATCCTGGCCGAGTTCGCTAAAGTAATTTGGATTTGATCTGACTGCACCGTTAGCCGCAGTAATTGTCAAGATTTTTCACGTTCCATCTCACAGACGCCTCTGTCACCATGTAATTCGCCTTGGGTTTGAGCTGGTCCTTGGCGTTTGCGGCCTATTTCGCCTGCTTAGCCGTGAGCATGGCGGCCGCCGCCTTCAACGGCGTGAGTCACTCCGCTTTATCATGGGTGCTATGAAGTTCGGACAAGAGAAGCTTTTCCGCCCGACCTCGCCTGCGCCCGACGCCGCTTCCTCCACCAACGCAATCAATGCGCCTTCGACGCCGGCTTTTGCGGAATGAAGAGGATTAGGGCGACGATCACAACCAGGAGCCCGAGTGATGCGCTGTAACGGCTCAGCGCCAGGCCGCCTTGCGCGTGTGGTTTGTCGAGAAAATCGCCCACCACCGCGCCGAGCGGCCGGGTGAGAATGAATGCCGCCCAAAACAAAATCGCGTGCGACAAACTTGTGAAGTAGTAGAGCAGCGCGGTTACCACGAGAAGCCCGCCGAAAATGGCGGCCGCGCCGAGATAGCCCATGTTATTCGTGTCCGCGACCCAGTCGCCGAGCGCCGTGCCGAGGGTCTGCGAGAACATGATCGTGACCCAGTAGAACATCTCGACCTTCGGCGTGCTCACGGTCTCGACTGAGATGCTCCCGGTCGACCATCGCCAGGTCAGCAACGAAGCGATCACGAGAATGAGCAGGATGGTCGAGCCACCGGTGTAGCCGATGCCTAGTGACCTTGTGCAATAATCGGCCAGCGTCGTCCCGACCGTCGTCGTCGCAACGATGGTTAACCAGTAAAGGAAGGGGTGAAACTTTTTCGCCATGATCTGCACGAGCACGGCGGCAATGAAAATGACGCCGAAGATGGCGGTGCCGATGAGATAACCAGCGCCATTACCACTCGAGGTCGTCTCGCCCAGCCATGACATGGTGACGGCATCGCCGCCGGTCTCGCCCAGCGTGGTGGCGAGGATCTTTATGATCCAGAAAACAAGAGTTACCTGCGGGACTTTGGCGACTGCCTCCGATACGTGTTTGTTCATATGTTAACTTTCAAAAGTTGGAATGCCTATTCACCTGCGGCACCACGATCGTCAATAGACGAGCTGCGCGCCGCAGTAGCCGATTAACGCCAGCGACTGCTGGTCGCCCGAATGGATTTCGTGTCCTAACGAACCGATCCAGATGGCGTGTTCGTTCAGAATGTGACGCCAGCCGACATTAAGAGCGACCACATCCCGGCTGAGATCCATCCGGGAAGTCGCATGCACCTCGGCCATGAGCGAGGTGGTTTTCGTTACTTCCGTTCCCGCGATCACCCCGTAAACCAATTCGCCGCGACCAACCGAGCTGATGAGCGGCCCGAACTCCGCGCCGAGACCGAATCGCCCTACTTTCTTAGCCGCCTGAAACGGAATTTGAAAACGTGTCCCGTCATCCGCCAACCCGCGTCGGACCGATGAGTGGAGGACGTTGAAGAGAAGGCGCGGGAACATCGACAGATCGACGCCGCTCGTCTCCTCGTCGAGAAAACGCCACTTCAGCGCGGCCTCTGCTCCGCCCAGGCCGCCGACCAGACCGTGATCGCTCCGTTGCAAGAGCGCGGCGGAAGTTTGCAGAGTGAGCTGGATGTGATCGCCCCAGCCATAATTCAAATCGATCGCCGGAGCGTCGAGCGCCCATTCGTTAGGCAGATGAAAGAAGACGGTCGCGAGATTAGTCTCCCAACGGCCGGTGGCCGGTGTCCCGGGATCGTCCGTGAGCATCGGCGGCCCGCCCTGCCCGAAGGCAAGGCGCGCACTGAGGCAGAGCAGGAAGAGTATTTTGCGCATCTCTAGTCCCGGCCGGCGGTCCAGCCGAACGCGACGGCAAGTCTTACCGCTGACCGTTCGCTTTGTCCGCTGCTTTTTCTTTCGCCTGGTCGTTCTGATTCTCGACGCTGAGGTCGACGATCTTCCCGGTCTTGGCGTTCACCAGCACTTCGGTGATGTCTTTCGTTCCGGGCTTCGTGATGTCGAAGGACCAGACGAGGGCGTTGTGCTCGTTCTCAATCTCTGCGCCCTGGATCTTTCCGTCAGGGACTTTGGCCAGGGCGATCTGCGCTGCTTGTGTCTTGGAAATCTTCGCCTGCCTGAGTAATTCTGCTTCGCTCTCGCCGGCGGCGAGCAATGTGGAAGTGCCCAGGCCAGCGAGAATGACTTCGGTGAGAAGGGTTCGATAGGTTGTTTTCATGTGTCAAGCCTAGCGGGCAAAGCTGTCGAACAAGCCCTCGCTCCGCTGACAAATCTGTTATCTGCGCCCGGGCTCTGGCTTCCCGCTGGGCGGATGGCTAAATTGAAAGCATGCGGGGGCTGGTGGTGGAAGACGAAAAGAAGCTCGGGAGTTTCCTGCGCAAAGGACTCACGCAGGAAAACCTCGTCGTGGATCTGGTGCACGCGGGCGACGTCGCGCTCGATCAAATCCTCACTCATTCCTACGACGCGATCGTGCTCGACATCATGCTCCCGGGACGCGACGGACTCAGCGTCCTGCGCGAGATGCGACGGCAGCACATTAACACGCCGGTGCTCTTGCTCTCGGCGCGCGGCCATCTCAACGAACGCGTCGAAGGCTTGAATCTCGGCGCCGATGATTACCTGCCAAAGCCGTTCTCGATCACCGAGGTCGTCGCGCGAGTCCGGGCGCTCCTGCGCCGCGCCTCCGGTGAACACGCCACCATCATGCAGGTGGTAGACCTATCTTTGAACGTAGTCACGCGCGAAGCCAGCCGCGACGGCCAAAAGGTCGAGCTCACGAACCGCGAGTTTGCCCTGCTCGAATATCTGATGACGCACGCGGGCCGCGTGATCACCAAGACATCGCTCTGCGAGCACGTCTGGGAACATCATTTCGACACCGGCACTAACGTGGTCGAAGTCTGCATGCAACGTCTGCGGCGCAAGATCGATGACGGTCATTCGCGCAAATTGCTCCAGACCGTCCGCGGCACCGGCTACGTGCTGCGGGAGGCGAAATGAAACGGCTCACCTTCCGCGCCCGGGTCGCGCTTTGGAGCGTGGCGGTCGTGACCATGGCCGTAACCCTTTTCGGCGCGGGCGCGGCTTGGAATCTTCGGCGCGAACTGGTGGAAAATGTCGACCAGGAGATTCGGGATAAGGCGACTGCTTTCGGCGACGAGTTGGGCGAGTTGAATGAGCAGCAGCGCGCTCCCGGCCCGGGACAGGATGCGAGCCTTTTCCCGGCGGAAGATTTGCCGCGTTTTCCCTACGCCGAAGTACGGGACGGTTCGCGTCTGCTCTATCGCTCGCCGGCGTTAGGCAAGATGGAAGTAATCCCGCCCGAGCCGCGGAAGCAGCCTAACGAATTGGTAGTGCAAGGCCACCGGGTGCGTTTTCAGGTCTTTCGGCGCGGCAACATCACCTTTGCCCTGGGGCAAAATCTGCAGGCGGTGGACGAAGCGCTCGAGGGCTTGCTCCGCTCCTATCTCATCACCCTTCCCCTGGTCGTGCTCGCGGTCGGCGCCGGCGGCTGGCTCGTTGCCGGCCGCGCGGTCGCGCCGATCCGGACGATCATCGCGCAAGCGGAAAAGATTTCCGCGACCGACCTGCACCAGCGAATGCCGCCCCCGCCGGCGCAGGACGAGATCGGACGTCTTACGCATGTGTTGAACGAAATGTTCGATCGTCTGCAGCGCAGTTTCGAACAGGTCACCCGCTTCACCTCCGACGCTTCGCACGAATTGAACACACCGCTCGCCCTGATACAGGCGGAGGTGGAGGACGCGTTGAAATCGGAATCCCTTACACCCGAGCCACGCCAGCTCCTGTCCGATCTAAGCGAGCAATGTTCCCGGCTCTCGCAGATCGTCGACGGTTTGCTCCTTCTCTCGCGGGCGGACGATCGCCGCCTCGTCCTGGCGCAGGAACCGGTTGATCTCGTTAGGCTGGTGCGCGAGCTGATGGAAGACGCGGAGATCCTGGCTCAGCCCGCGGAGTTAGTTCTGGAATGTGAGTTATCCGATCCAGTTATCGTCCGCGGAGATCGACGCTTGCTCGCCCGGACCGTGATGAACCTGATCGACAACGCGATCAAACATAACCAGCCCCACGGCCGGGTCACGATCGCAGCCGCTGCCCGCAACAATGAGGCGACGCTGAGAATAGGCAACACGGGCCCCGGTCTCGCGCCCGAAGCGGCTGCACACATCTTTGATCGGTTCTACCGCGGCGATTTTTCCCACAGCAACGAAACGCCCGGGCACGGACTCGGCCTGAGCATCGCGCGGGAGATCGCGCGCGCCCATGGCGGCGATGTCCTGCTCGTCCATTCCGATGAGAAATGGACCGAGTTCCAACTCGTCCTGCCGCAGGTCGACCAGCTGACATCCTGATCGCCCGATCAGATTCAAGCCAGCAGTCCAAGGCTCACGGATTCGCCGCGGCGAAAGCTCGGTTCACTTGCCCCAAGGCAAAGGCAAATTCCTTTTCGTAAGTCAAAGAGAGTGCGAGCGCGCGACCGCGCTGCGCGATGCTCTCAGCCAGGCGCGGGCGCTCATGGTAATAGCTCACGATGTCGACCAAGTCGCTTAAATCGGAGCTGACCGGCACGAAATTCACCCCGGGAAGAAGCTGGTCGTAATACCATTGTCTGCAGCCTTCAGGCGATTGCAACTTTAGCACCAGACCGCCCGAGAGCAGCTTCCGAAACAAGCCGCTGAAAGAAGAAGCATGACCATCGATGTCGATGTGAAAGCGATAATTGCTTAGCTCTTTCCATCGCACCTTTTTTTTCATCAGCTGTCGATCTTGTAACTCATTCGCGTCCGCCTCCGAGATATGGAAGAGCGCAGCCAGACCGATATCGCCCCACTCGTCGCCCATTCTCTGCGCCAGCAGGCAAAGGCGCGCGCGCGGCATTTCCAGGATCGGATGATGCTTTTGCCCGACCGAACTGCCCCGCCAGAAGACCCGCGCCGATCGCTTCTCCCACCTTGGCTGATTACGGGCAAAATATTGCCGCGCTTCGCCGTAGCCGCGCGATTGCAGGAAAGCAAAATCGGGCAGCAATATGTGCTCCGGAGCGTTTCCACAAAAGGCCAGGCCAGGTTCGGCCGCGAGATCATTGAAAATTATCACCTTCGCGCCTTCATCTGCGCCCAGTCGTTCCGCAGAGAGAAACAACTCAAAGAGCGAGAGCCAGCGTTCCACCACCACCTCGAGCAACTGCCCGGGTTGCAGGATGGGAAAGATGAAATGAGAACCGCGCTCCTTCGTCAGCGACCAGATGCAGCTCATCGGATGTCGCACCGCCGCCGTCTCGAAGGCTACGGTCATGCTGGCGCTTGGGGGTAGATGCTCCGCCAGCGCGCGCGCAATCCCCGCCCCGTCCAGGGCGCAAAAATATTCGCAGATGGATTGTCGAAAGGCGGTCGCTAGCAACGGATTCGGCTGCAGTCTCGGCGCCGGTCGGCGCAATCTGCGAAGAAGTCGAGTGAGCACGAGTTATCCGTTTCTTATCCGTGACATCCCTAAGGCAAACTTCACGGCAGATCGAGGGAAACCGGCAAGAATGACCCGGATCACATTCGACATCAGTCTGATCCGGCGACTTCGATGCCGACGAGGGCGGGGCAGCTTTAAACTGCCGCTGGCTCGCGTTCGCCTACTTCACGCCGTTCTCGGGATTCCAGGAGCCCTGCAACTTGCGTACGTAGAGGATCTGCCCGGTGTGATAGGCGTTGTGTGTGCTGATGTGCGAAATTGTCAGCGCCGCTTTGGCCAGCTTGTCTTCCGGCATTTTCTCCACCTCGGCTTCCAGGTTTTGCATTACCCGATCGAGCCGCTGCACGATGTCGTCCCAATGCGCCGCGTCGAAATCATTAAAGGTTTCGTCGTTGCTGCCGGGATCAGCGGGCTTTTCCCCGCGCAAGCGCGCCAGCGCATTCTCGTTCCAGAAGACGAGATGATAAGCCAGCATCCCGGCCGAGTGATTCGCCTTCGGGTCGAGCTTGTCCTTGGCATTTTGCGGCACCCATTTTGCCTGCTCAGCCGTAAGCCCGGCGACCGCGGCCCTCATCGGCGTGAACCATTCCGCTTTATCATGAGTGCTATGAAGTTCCGACAAGAGAAGCTCGCGAAGTTTAACCGGGGCCGGCACGGGCGGGGGCGTGGGCGACGTTTGCGCGATGGAGCGGGTGATGCTCCCCGCGACGAGCAGAAGGATGTATATGGATGGACGCATGCGCCGGATCGTAGCGGCTCAGGACTTGGTTGAAAGGGAAAATGTGAACGCCGGGCGGACAAAACTCCTACCATCCCGGACGCTGGGGCTTTATCCGCGAGCACTGCCCGGTCCGACCTTCGGAAGTCCGAAGTCCTAAGTCATAACCGCGGCATGGCTCATCTTCATGGACGATTGAGTTTCAAAGAGTGGACAGGAATGGCCTACTCGGCTCGAAAGCGTTCGGCGTGGAAATAAGTGGACGCTTAGTTTTGAGGGCTGCATTACACCGTTTCAATTATTTCAGCTTTACGCCAAGTCCTCCGTCGGGCGCAAAGTAAGTGCCGCTTTTTGCCTCCCTAACGGAGAGCTTTCAGTCGCGGGTCACCAGATGTTGGCGCGATCCTTGGCCGGGCGAACCATGGGACTGTCATCCGGCAGGTTAAAGGCTTTCTGGAATTCCGGCATGTTACTGACCGGGCCATTGGAACGGAAGCGGCCCGGGGAATGCGGGTCGGTGTTGAGCCGCAACATCGTCTCCTGTTCGCGCTGATTCGCGCGCCAGATCTGCGCCCAGGCAAGAAAGAAGCGCTGGTCGGGAGTGTAGCCATCGATCTTCTTGTTCGCTTCTTCCGGATGTTTCGCCATCGCTTTTTGGAAAGCGGCGTAGGCGATCTTGAGCCCGCCAATGTCGGCGATATTTTCGCCCTGGGTAAGCTCGCCGTTAATGTGCTGACCGGGGAGCGGCTCGTAGGCGGCGTATTGATCGATGATTGCCTTGGCCCGTTCGTTGTAAGCCTTGGCCGAACCCGGGGTCCACCAGTCGCGCAGGTTGCCCACGGCATCGTATTGCCGGCCCTGGTCATCGAAGCCATGCGTCATCTCATGGCCAATGACTGCGCCGATGCCTCCGTAATTGACCGCGTCATCGGCATCGGGGTTAAAGAAGGGCGGCTGCAAAATGCCGGCCGGGAAAACGATCTCGTTCAGGTTCGGGTGATAATAGGCGTTCACCGTCGGCGGACTCAGCTCCCACTCGCCGCGATCGACTGGCTTGCCGATTTTTTTCATCTCCCGCGCGACTTCAAACTGGTCGCTCCGCAGCACGTTAAAGACATAGGGACCGCGATCGATCTTGAGGGTGGAATAATCGCGCCACTTATCGGGGTAACCGATCTTGACCGTGAAGGCGGCGAGTTTCTTGAGCGCCTCCTGTTTTGTCGGCTCATCCATCCAGTCGTTTGACTTGATCCGGTCAGCCAGGGCTTCCTTGAGGTTATTTACCATCTCGAGGGCGCGCTGCTTCGCCTCGGGCGGGAAATTCTCCGCGACATAAAGTTTGCCGAGGGCTTCGCCGATCTCGTTGTCGATCGTGGAGACGACGCGCTTCCAGCGCGGCTTGAGTTTTTCCGTCCCACTGAGGGTCTTACCGAAAAAGGCGAAGTTTTCGTCCACAAAATCCTGGCCAAGGGCCGGCGCGGTGTCGTGGATGAGATGCCAGCGGAGATAAGTCTTCCAGTCAGCAAGAGAGACGTTCTTGACCACATCATTCGCGGCCTTGAAAAAGTCGGGCTGGCCAACATTGATTGCGCCCGGCACAGGCAGGCCGAGGACCTGGAAGTAGTCGTTCCATTTGAAATCGGGCATGAGCTTTTGCAGCTCGGCTTGCGACATCTTGTTGTAGTTCTTTTGCGGGTCGCGCAGCTCGACGCGGGTGCGGGCGGGCTTGGCCAGGGCGGTCTCGATCTCCATCACCGTCTTGGCGTGGGCGGCGGCGGCTTCCGGCTTATCGCCGAGGAGGCTAAACATCTTCTTCACGTGAGCGACATACTCTTCCCGGATCTTTTTCGAAGCGTCGTCATCCTTGGTGTAATAATCGCGGTCGGGTAAGCCGAGCCCGCCTTGGAAAGCCTGAGCAATGACCCTCGTGCTTTCCTTATCGTCCTGGGCCGAGGTGAAGCCGAAGAGAGCGCCGATCCCGAGGCCATGGAGGCGACCGATCGTTTTGCTGAGCGCGGAGAGATCGTTGATCGAGTCGATCCGCGTTAGTTCGCCCTTCAAGGGCAGGAGCCGGGCGGAGTTGATCTGCTTTTCGTTCATGCCGCTGGCGTAGAAGTCGCCCACTTTCTGCATCTCGCTGGCGTCGGCTTTCTCCATCTTGGACTGGCCCGATTTCTCGGAAAGCTGGGACGCCTGTTCGGCGATCTGGTGCAGAGCGTCGTTATTTTTCTCGATCAACTCATTAAAACTGCCCCAGCGCGAATACTCCGGCGGGATCGGGTTGTTCTTGAGCCAATTGCCATTGGCAAACTTGTAGAAGTCATCCTGCGGCTTGACCGCGGTATCGATGTTTTTCGGATCGATCGGCGGTGTATTTTTTGCCGGCGCCTTTTCCCCTTCGACCGGAGGAGCGGCCGGCGGGGTAGCGACGATCGGCGGCGGATCCTGCGCATTGGCGGGATTGGCGGCGTCATGCGCGGTGGGTGAAGCGTTCGGCTCGGATTGAGCGTGCAGAGAAGCGGCGCAGAGCAGGCTGAGCGCGGTGCAAAGGACGGGTTTGATCATAAGAATAAGTAACTGCGATAGGCGTTGCGCCCCGCGATGGCAAATCGGGAGCGCCCGGCGACGTTTCCCGAGGAAAAGCCTCAAGTAAGACGCCCGAATGGAGTCGAACGTTCAGAATTTACCCAGCGCCGCTCCTGAAACAGGACGCGGCACGCGGAATCCGGCCAGCCTAGAGCTGCTCGATTTTGTAGCCCTTTTTCTCCAGCAACTCGCGCACGTTGTTTGGTCCGCAAAAGTGACCGGTCCCAACCACAATGGAAGTGGGCACGCCGCTTTTGATCGCGCCGATGATTTTTGGAAGCCAGCGCAGGTTGCGATAATCGAGGAGGCGAATCTCTCCACCGAGGTTCATGTCACGCGACCGTTTCAGTTCGGCCTCGAGCGGAGCGAGGTCGCCCTTTTTCCAGCCCTCGCGCATCGCCTTGTAGTCGTCGCGCCGTTTGTCGCCGCGGACCAGGGTATCGAGCAGAACGAGTTCGGCATCGATATCGGCCATGCCGCGCAGGACGTCGACGTGCTCCTCGACGCTTTCGAGGCCGCCGCGTTCCTTGCCGAGACGCGCGGCCTGGTAGCTAAGGTGGTTATCCACCCCGAGCCCGCCAAAGACGTCGTTGTAACCGCGAATTCCCCAGACGTAGTAAGCGATCGCCCAGGGACGAAGCTCCTGCAGGCCATTGACGTAGCGGTCACCCATGTGAAAGCCTTTTCCGAGGTAATTGGAGCGGCGAAATCGCTTCTGCAGGAAATCCCAGGTCTGCGGGTGGATATGCCGTCGGATATCGTCCTTTGCCGGATAAGCCGAAGCACGGGCAAAAGACTGGCCAAATTTATCGTCTGGATCGATCGGGCTGATCTCGAAGTAAAGACGTTTCGAATCATGCAAGGCTTGGTCGTAGGCTTTCGGCAGTGGATAATCGCGACCGCTTAAGGCGTGCATGGTGCCGATCAGGTAAAACGGCGCCGGCGCATTAGTGACGCGCCAAACACAGGCCGTCGCCGCCTCGAGCGAGAGAGTGGAAACGAAGAACGCTGCCAGGAAAGCGCAGCCCGCCAGGATCCCTGAGGGGAAACATTGTCTTTTCATCGGGGGCGCTTGTAGCGAGCGGAAGAAGCGGCGTCAATCCTATTCTTATGGCATGATGCGAAGAATGAAACGAAGGCACTCAGCCGTGGCGGCAGCGGACGCTCTCGCCGCCGTGCGCCAGATCTATGCCGAGCTGGCCGCCCGTCCGGTCGAGCGGCAATGCCTGCGCCGGACGGAATGCTGCCAGTTCAAGCTCACCGGGCTGACTCCTTACCTAACGAAAGGCGAAGCGACGCTAGCGGCGCGGGCCTTGCGCGCAAGCGGTCGGATCAAACTCCCCTCCCCTGCGGACGGTGCGTGCCCCATGCTCGAGCCCCAATCGGGTCGGTGCCTGATTTATGCCGATCGGCCTTTCGGCTGCCGCACTCATTTCTGCGCCGCGGCGGGCGGACCGCTGGCGCGGCGCGAAGTGATCGATCTCATTCGCCGCCTCGAAACGATCGACGCCGAGCTCGGCGGCGATGGACCGCGCAAGCTTCCGGGCGCGGTCGAGACGGCGCTGCGCGACCTGGCCTAACGAGTTGCCTAGTGGACGCCCGCGGGCGTTTTCCCCGGCCGGACTTTCTTGAAGAAAAAAACGAGGGGCGTGGCGATAAGGCAAAGCAGAGCGAAGAGCTGAAAGTTGGGCGTAAGTCACGAGCAAAGATTGCTGCCCGAGGATGCCGTAAAGAACGTGCGGCGAGGCGCGCCATGCTCCTTCGTGCACGCGCGACCATTGAATCTCGCTTTTCCCTTAGGCGGCCTTTTTTGCCGTCGCTTTCTTCGCCTTGCTCGTCCGCTTCTTTTTCCCCTTCCCTTCCGTCTCGGCCAGGCTTTGCTGGAGGACGGCGACGAGGTCGATCACTTTCGACGAGGGTTTTTTCGCTTTCGGTTTCTCTTCGATTTCTTCGCCACCCGATTCCACTTTCTCCTCGATCACGTCCATCAGGGCGTCGCGGTAATCGTCCTTGTACTTCTTCGGATCCCATTCCGAGGTCATGCTCTCGACCAGCGCTTTTGCCATATCCGATTCGCGCTTCCCCGGCTCGGACGAATTTTTCGGGACGTTCAACTTCTCGCCATCGGCCAGTTCCTCGGCGAAATGCATCAGCTCGAGGACAAGGACGTGCTTGAGCGGTTTCACCCCGGCGAGATATTGGCGGGTCTTGATGATGACCTTGGCAATCCCGACTTTTTTTGTCTTCTCCAAGGTCTCGCGCAGGAGGACGTAAGCTTTGTCGCCGCCTTTCTGCGGCTCGAGATAGTAGGGTTTGTAGAAATACATCGGGTCGATGTCCTCGACGTCGACGAAATCCTGGATGTCGACCGTTTGGGTCGCTTCGAGGTCGACCCGCTGAAAATCTTTTTCGCTCAGGACGACGAACTTCCCTTTCTCGTACTCGTAGCCTTTGACGATCTTTTCCCACGGCACTTCCTTGCCGTCCTTTTCCGCCACCCGTTTGTAATTCACCGGGCTCAGGTCGCCGTCGCGCAGGAGACGGAACTTGAGATTCTCTCGCCGCGTCGCCGGGTAAAGGGCGATGGGAATGTTGACCAGGCCGAAGCTGATACTGCCTTTCCAAATCGCGCGCATCGTAGAAAGAATTCGCTTCTCAGCCGGCCTCTGCGCGCTTTGCCGGCGTCGGATCCTGCCTGCGGACGTCCGCCTTCCGGGCGACACGAGCCGCGCCCGTTTTACTCTCCAAGCCCCTCCCGCGTTCCGTGTAGACGTCGCCCTCTGGGCGACGCGAGCCACGCCTGTCTTGCCATCCGCGCCCGTCCGCGCTTCGCTGTAGACGTCGCCCCTCTGGGCGACGCGAGCCACGCCTGTCTTGCCATCCGCGCCCAATCCCGCGCTTCGCAGAGCGAAGCGTCTACAGCGTTGAACCACGCGGCAAAATGTCGAATGCTGCAACGTGCAAGGACGCTGTGCGATCTGCCAACGTGAAGAACGACTAACGCGGCACCATCTCATCCCGCGCACGCGGCACCATAACAAATGGAACAAACGCGAGTTCGACCGGGGAGTCGTCCGCGAAGTGGTCGGCATCTGCCGGCCCTGTCATACGCAGATTCACCAGGTGCTGAGCGAGAAACAACTCGAACGCGAATTCAACACCGTCGCAAAATTGCGCGCCCATCCCGAGATCGCGAAATTCGCGGCCTGGATCGTGGCCAGGCCGAGCGGCTTCCGCGCCGCCATGCGCAGCTCAAAAGCAGTGCGGGCGGCGCGTTGACCTCCGCTCAACTCGTTAGGCCAACTCGCCCGGCGACCTGCCGGTCAGGGTTTTGAAATAGGAATGTTGCGTCTTGTTCCGGCGATAGCCGAGGCTTTCGTAAAAGGGATGCGATTCAATCCGGGTGGTGCTGGAACGCACGAAGATCCCCGGCAAACCCTGGGCCACCGTCCATTCCTCCGCCGTGAAGACGAGCGCCCGGCCAACCCCGCGACGCCGTGCGTTTGACCCGACCACCAACCCGATCAATTCCGCCCGCGCATCGTAATGCAGAAGCAACCGGCGCTCGGCTGCAACCCAGCCGAGCAGGAGCGGGCTGGAATCCTCAGCGACCGCCACCAGACGATCGTTTCGCGGCAGGATGGCAGCGAGACGCGGCTCCATTTCCGCCGGCGTGGCGGGGTAACCAAGTTCCGTCGCGAGGCGCGCGATCTCCGGCGCATCGTCGGCGCGGGCGGGACGGATGTGAAAGGATCGGGCCACAAGCCGGAGCGTTGCCGCCGGACGCGCGGCTAGTGCAGTGAGTCATTGGAAAGTGAACACCTCGTTAGATACGACGAGAGATGTCGCGGTAGGTCCAGCGGAAGGGAGTCGCCCGCTTGTTGTAGGCGCGGAGATAGCACATGAGTTTGCGCGCCAGATCGCTTTTGGA
>JBBPZS010000125.1:0-87973 GCA_038198605.1 Chthoniobacterales bacterium
CGGAGCGTCTGAGGAAGCAACTTTTGGAAATGAAGCGGCTCCTGCGCTTTCTCGATCAGATTGTCGATGCCTCGAATCGCCTCCGCCGCTCGCGTCGCTGGAAGTTCGCCAATCCTATCGCAGCCGTGCTCGCGTCGATGACTGGAAAAACACTCCCGGGCTTTGGTCATCTCGACAAGAACGTCGCGAAGTATCAGGCCTGGAAAGAGAACCATCCAGAGACGGCTTCGTTAGCCGACGAAATTCAGGCTCTGCGAACGCGCGAAATACTTTCACCTGCCGAAACGCAGGTCGCTCCCGGCCCGCAAAGCCAGCCAACTCCTTCGCCGCAACCGGCTCCGCCCAAGACTCCGGTAAGCTTTGTCCCTGAAGGAAAAGTGGAAATTTCCATTGTCATCCCCGTCTACAATCAAGTCGACTTTACTCATGCTTGCTTGGGGGCGGTGCAGCAGCATTCCGGCAGCCTGCCTTATGAGGTGATCGTGGTGGACGACGCTTCAACCGATAATACCCGCGAAGTCATCGGTAGCATTCCCGGTCTCATCTATCTGCGGTCGGAAAAGAACTCCGGCTTTATCGCGGCCTGCAATCGCGGAGCGGCCGCGGCCCGGGGGACCTATCTGGTCTTTCTGAATAACGACACCACCGTGACCGCGGGGTGGCTGGAGGCTTTGCGTGAGACCTTCATCTTTGAACCCCATGCCGGCCTGGTCGGATCTAAGCTGGTTTATCCCGACGGTCGACTCCAGGAAGCCGGCGGCATCATCTGGCGCGACGGCTCCGGCTGGAACCGCGGAAAATTCCAAAATCCCGCGCAACCCGAATATAACTATCTGCGCAAAGTGGATTATTGCTCGGCCGCCAGTGTCATGATTCCGAAGGCACTTTTCGATCAACTCGGCGGCTTTGATCAGAAGTACGCGCCTGCCTATTACGAAGACACGGATCTCGCATTCAAGGTCGCTGCCACCGGCCGCAAAGTGCTCTACCAACCACTCAGCGTCGTCATCCACTATGAAGGCGTAACTTCCGGGACTGATATCTCCTCCGGAACCAAGAAGTATCAGGACATTAATCGCACTATCTTTCTTTCCACTTGGGCCTCCGTCTTAGTTCAGAAACCGGATAACGGCGACATCGCGGCCTACGAATCCCTTCCGGCCGGGAAGAAACGAATTCTCGTCATCGATCATCACCTGCCGATGGCAGATCGCGACTCCGGATCACTCCGCATGTTTCAAATCCTGACAATCCTTCAGCGTTTGGGACACCGGGTCACTTTCCTGCCTGACAATCTGGCCGACATACCGCCTTATGCAGACAACCTGAGAAAGCGCGGAATCGAAGTCCTGCATCACCCGCATGTAAAAAAGATCTCCGACTACCTTCAGCATCATGGCCCGCAATTCGACGCCGTTATTCTCAGCCGCTGTGATTTTGCCCGCAAACATATCGCAGACGTCCGCCGCTACGCCCCGCAGAGCCGGGTCATCTTTGACACCGTTGATCTGCATTTCCTGCGCACCAATCGCGAGGCGCAGCTCACCGCCGATCCGGCGACGAAAGCGGCGGCAGCGGAAAAGGAGGAGATGGAATACGATTTGATCGACAAAGCGGACGAGACCTGGGTGGTCAGCACGGTCGAGCAGGCCATGCTCAGGCAGGAGCGCCCGGCCAAACCCATCCATGTTGTGTCAAACATCGTTGACGTCCCCGGCTCCGCGACGCCTTTTTCGTTGCGCAAGAACTTCCTCTTTATCGGAAGCTTTCAGCACCCGCCGAATATCGACGGCGTCCTTTTCTTCGCGCGTGAAATCCTTCCGTTGGTTCGACAAGAGTTGGGGCCAGTCAAATTTTTTATCATCGGGGACAAGGCGCCGCCGGAGGTCATCGCATTGGCGGATGAATCTGTGATCGTTACCGGACTACAGCCGGATGTCCGTCCTTATTTCGACAACGTTAGACTATCGGTCGCGCCTCTGCGCTATGGGGCTGGGGTGAAAGGGAAGATAAATCAGAGCATGGGCTTTGGCGTGCCGGTGGTTGGCACCTCGATCGCGGTGGAAGGCATGGGATTGGTTGATCGGGAGAGCGTTCTCGTTGCCGATACTCCGGAAGATTTCGCCCACGCGCTGATCGAACTTTATACGTCGCAACCGCTTTGGGAAACTATCTCAAAGGCTGGTTTTGAGAAAACCCGCGCCCTTTTTTCCCGGGAAGCGGCACAGGAAATATTGGGACGGCTTTTTTCTAATCAAGAACTACCTGGCCAGTCCGCGGACCAATTCGGAGCGAGCGATGCACCCATCCTCCAGTCGCTAGCTTCGGTATGACCGCTCCTCCGGCTGATCCGCCGACACCTCCCTCAGCCGACCTCTTCCGCGATTATCGTTGGTGGCTTTTCTGCCTTTCGATCGTCTGTCTAAAGTTCGCTCTTTTCAGGATTGATCCTCACCCGCAGATGTTCATGGGAGATTCCGGCAGTTATCTTTGGACGGCAATTTCTGGCTGGATCCCACCCGATCGCTCATTTCTTTACGGATTCATCATTCGCTGGGTGACTTTCCCAACCCAGAGCCTGGATTCGCTTCTCGTCCTGCAAGTATTCCTCGGGGCCGCTACTGCCATCTTGCTTGCCTATATCTGCCTGGTACTTCTTCGGCTTTCGACCCGCATCTCCTACAGCGCGGGTTTGATTTGCGCGGTCGACCCTTTGCAACTCGTTTGGGAGCGCTACCTCATGACGGAAACGATCAGTCTCTTTCTTTACGTCTCCATGCTTTTGCTTTGCCTGTCCTATCTGCGGAGTCGAAAGGCGTGGCAGCTGGTGTTCGTGCAGGTTCTAGGCGTCCTCACAATCAGTTTTCGCATCAGCTATCTTCTCACGGTGGAAGCGACCGCCGTTGCCCTCCCGCTCATCGCTTTTCTACCCTTTTCACGGCGTGGTCTCCCAGCTACTTCTCGCTGGCGCACCCTAAGAAGCTTGAGTGCCCATTTGGCTCTTAGCGTTGTTGCAATGCTGGCACTGCACCTTGTTTATAAGCAGGTAAACGGCTATCTCGCCGGCCGACCCCCTGCGTATCTGTATTCCAGCGGCCTTAGCATTCTTGCCACCTGGGCTCCAGTCCTGCAGCCCACCGACTCCCGAGATCCAAGACTCGCTCGCATCATCTCCCAAGGCGACGAGTTCCACCTCCGCGAGGCGCGGCTCAGAAACAGTCAACTCTATTCACAGGGTTGTTTAATCGATCGCTGGAAGGAGACGGAGCCCGATTCAGCCCGCGCTGATGGAATTGCAAAGCAGACAGCTTTGCACGCCCTTCTCCACCGCCCAGTGGCAATTTTCGGCCTCGGCTTAGGCACCTTTCTGGGTTATTTCGACCCGGTTCAGATTCATAAGCAGGCTGTAAGCGATCTTGGCAATGGGGAATGGCCCAAGCCCTCCCCACAAAAACTGGCCGGGCGCCTTGATCTCGTTCCGCCCCCGCCTCAAGCGGCCGGTTTGCACACCGTTCTGCAAAAGTTTTTTCTCTTCGCACGACCGTACTATTATGTCGTCGCCTTGTTTCCCTTTCTCTGCGGGGCTTTTTTCTTTTTCCTCCGTGAGACAAACCTGCTCCTGATCTTCTTGCATGGCTCAATTTTCCTCGGGACAAATTCGCTTCTGGCGGTCACGGCCAGTGTGCGCTATCTCCAACCGTTGTCCTTTCTTACCATCCTGCTTTTTGCGCTCGTTGCGCAGTACCTCTTCCATCGCTCGCTCCCGGCTAGTCCTTCGATCAACTCATGAAAGCTTTTATCTCGGGCGGAGCAGGTTTCATCGGCAGTCACCTCGTGCGGCGTCTGCTGCGAGACCAAACGGTCACCGGCGTGATCGTTTTCGACAACTTTTCGTCCGGGCAACAATCCTATCTCGCAGACCTAACCTCCGATGCCCGGCTGCAGGTGGTGCGCGGTGACCTGAAGGATCTCGCGGCCGTGCGGCAAGCGATGGAGGGATCGTCGGTTGTCTACCACCTGGCAGCGAACCCCGATATCGCCAAGGCTGTGACCCAGCCTGACATTGACTTTTGGGAAGGCACTTACCTCACTCAAAACGTGCTTGAGGCCATGCGCCTGACCGAGACTCGGAAGATCTTTTACACGTCGGGCAGCGGTGTCTACGGAGAAGATCCCGCGGTCGCATTCAAGGAAACATATGGACCTTGTCTGCCGATCTCGACTTACGGTGCGAGCAAACTTGCCTGTGAAGGCCTCATCTCCGCCTACTGCCACATGTTCGACTGTTTCGGACGCGCCTTTCGTTTTGCCAACGTTGTCGGCCCTCGCCAGACCCATGGAGTCGGATATGACTTTGTTCGCCGCTTAAAGAACGATCCCACTCAGCTCCGGATCCTGGGGGACGGCAGCCAAAGTAAGTCTTACATCCACGTCGAAGATGTTCTGGAGGCCATTTTCATTGCGAGCTCATCGGCTGACCGGCGCTTTGATATCTATAATGTTGCCACCGACGATTACATCACGGTGAAGGAAATCGCCGATATCGCGGTTAAAGAATCTGGCCTGGAAGCCGAAAGCGTGCGCTACGACTTCACTGGAGGAGACCGAGGCTGGAAGGGTGATGTTCCCATTGTCCGATTCGACGTCGCTAAGATTAAATCGAACGGTTGGAAGGCGCGCCGGACATCTGCACAGGCCGTCCGGGACTCCATTCGAGCGATGATCGCGCAAATCATGGAGCGGACAATCTAACCAATTATTCGATGAGCCGTATGAACGACAATTCACCAGTCCACCGTCTCCCATCCGATCACGTGATTGGCGACGAGGAGCTGTCGGTCGTCGTGCCGGCGATGAATGAGGAACTGACCGTTGGAGAATTTGTCGACTGGTGTAAGGAAGGCTTGGCCGAGGCCGGAGTGCGGGGACAGATTCTGATCGTCGACAGCTCCACCGATCGAACGCCGGAGATTGCGCTTCAGCATGGGGCAGAGGTTCTTCAGACGCCGCCCCGGGGTTTAGGCCGCGCATATATCGACGCCGTCCCGTTTATTCGCGGCAAATGGATTGTCATGGGAGACGCGGATCTGACGTACGATTTTCGACAGCTCGCGCCCTTCATTGAGAAATTCCGGAAAGGAGCAGAGTTCGTCATGGGGAGCCGCTTCAAGGGAAGCATCGAAGAGGGAGCCATGCCGGGGCTCCATCGTTATTTTGGAACGCCGCTGACAACCTGGCTCCTGAATCGTATTTACCACAGTCGCTATTCCGATATCCATTGCGGGATGCGAGGCTTATCTCGCGCCGCCTTGGACAAGATCGATCTAAAGTCTCAGTCATGGGAGTACGCCAGTGAAATGGTGCTGAAAGCCGCCCGTCTCCGGCTGGTGACGGCTGAGGTCCCGGTCAAGTTCTACAAGGATCGCGCTGGCCGCGTCAGTCACCATAAACGACTCGGTTGGATATCTCCCTGGATCGCGGGCTGGTTGAATCTGAAAGCGATGCTGGTTTATACCCCCGACTCCTTCCTCCTCAAGCCCGGGATGATATTAATGGCGCTTGGTCTTCTCCTCTCCTTCTCGTTGGCGAATGGTCCGTTTCAGATCGGAAACATTGTCTTTAGTCTTTACTGGATGCTTCTCGGGGTAACCCTAACAACCCTGGGATATAGTTGCCTCCAGATCGGAATACTTTCGCGCATGATGCACGGGCTAAGGCCAGGCCTGGTCAAACGCTTCGAAGGTTTTCTTACCTACGATCGAGGAATGCTGATCGCCGCGGTCTGTTGTCTCGCGGGCTTTTGTCTCGCCGCAGTCCTCGTCTGGCGCTATATCCAACATGGCCTGCGGCTGGAAAGTCTTTCCTATTCGGCCATCCTCGGGCTCTTGCTGATCATCGTCGGGTTTCAAACTTTCTGCTTCACCCTTCTGATCGAGATGGCGAAGCGCGTGATGCCCGCGACAAAGCGTAGCCAGATGTCGTTGCTTTCATGATCATCACGCGCTCTCCACTCAGGATTTCTCTCGGCGGTGGTGGCACCGACCTTCCGTCCTACTATCGTGAGTATGGCGGCTTTCTTATTGCCGCGGCAATCGATAAGTACATTTACATCAATGTTCATCAGCGGTTCGTGCAGAACTTCCTCCTAAAATATTCTCATCTCGAGGAGGCAGCCACGGTCGATGAGATCAAGCATCCGATTATTCGCGAAGCCATACGCCTGGTTGGCATCCAGCAACGCAACCTCGAAATTACCAGCATGGCCGATATCCCTGCCGGCACCGGGCTAGGATCTTCCGGCAGCTTCACCACCGCGCTGCTCAAAGCCCTGCACGCCTTCAAGAAGAACCTGGTCCATCCGGCAGAATTGGCGGAACAGGCCTGCTGCATTGAGCTGGAGAAGCTTCAGGAGCCCATCGGCAAGCAGGATCAGTACATCGCCGCCTTTGGCGGCATCACTTGTTTCGAGTTCCTTCCGGACGGCCAAGTTAAGGCTTGGCCGCTGGAGATCTCGGAGGAGACTTTGTTCAACCTGGAGGACAACCTTTTACTCTTCTTTACTGGTTACTCGCGTTCAGCCTCCGAAATTCTGAAAGAGCAGGACGATAAGAGCAAAGCGAACGACCAAGCGATGGCGGACAACCTTCATTTCGTGAAGGATCTCGGTCTGCAGAGTCGAGCCGCGTTGGAACGCGGCGACCTCTCTGAGTTTGCTCGTCTGATGGACGTTCATTGGCAGCGCAAAAAAGAGCGCTCCGGTGCCATGACGAACCAGCGCATCAATGCTTGGTACGATTGCGCGATGTCCCACGGCGCCCTCGGTGGCAAGGTTATTGGTGCCGGCGGCGGCGGCTTCCTCATGTTCTACGCGGGAGATAAAGCCGGACTTCGCCGGGCGATGCGGGAACAGGGCCTGGCCGAGGTTCGCTTTCGCTTTGATTTCGAAGGCACCAAGATCCTAAATCAATGACTCAGCGAATGACGGGGTCCGCGAACCTGGCCGACTGGCCGGTGGCAATCCTTGCTGGCGGGTTGGCGACTCGTCTCCGTCCCGAAACCAGCACGATTCCCAAAGCACTTCTGGAAGTAGCCGAGCAACCTTTTATCGTGCATCAACTCGCCCTTTTGCATCAGGCAGGTTTTCGTCGGGCGGTGCTTTGCCTGGGTTATCTCGGCGAACAGATCGAGGCGTTACTAGGGGACGGGACAGATTATGGCATGAGTCTCGCCTATTCTTTTGATGGAGACCGGCTCCGGGGTACGGGCGGGGCCTTAAAGCACGCCATGAGCTTCTTGGGTGAACGTTTCGTGGTCCTTTATGGCGATTCTTATCTTCCGATCGACTACGAGGCGGTCGTCGCGGCCTTCCTGCGGGAAGATAAGCCTGCCTTGATGACCGTCTTCAGGAATGATGGGCACTGGGATAGAAGCAACGTTTTGTTTGAGTCAGGCCGAATCCGCTGTTACAACAAGACCATGTCCACCCCTGACATGCATTACATCGATTACGGGCTGGGCGTGCTCACCAAGCACGCGTTCGGTCGTTTTCGCAATCAGGACGTCTTTGACCTGGCGGACGTTTACCGGAAGTTGGTTGAGAGCGGAAAAATGGCTGCCCACGAAGTTAAAGAAAGATTCTACGAAATTGGCTCGCGTGAAGGACTGGCCGAGCTGGATGCCTTGCTGCGCGACCGATCTGTCACATCATGAGCTACGCCGAACAACACCTCGAGGAAACATCCCAGATCGTCTCTCAACTCGATGCCGAGTTGTGCGAAAAGGCCGTCCAACTCCTGGTCAAAGTGAGAGACCGAAACGGCCGGCTTTTCATCCTTGGCGTGGGAGGCAGTGCGGCGAATGCTTCGCATGCGGTCAATGATTTCAGAAAGATCGCGGGCTTGGAATGCTATGCGCCGACGGACAACGTCTCGGAACTGACCGCACGCACGAATGACGAAGGATGGGCCAGTGTCTTCGCTGAATGGCTTAAGGGAAGTCACTTGAATGAAAAGGATGCTCTGCTCATCCTTTCGGTCGGCGGCGGGAACCTGGAGAATAACGTCAGCCCAAATCTGGTCGCTGCTCTGCACTTAGCGCAGGAAAAAGGGAGCGCAGTGCTCGGAATTGTCGGACGCGATGGTGGCTATACCGCGCAGGTGGCGGACGTGGCGATCGTTATCCCGACGGTCAATCCGGCGAACACCACCCCGCATAGCGAGGCGTTTCAGGCAGTCGTCTGGCACTTACTGGTCTCCCATCCCGACTTAAAGGTTAGCGAGACAAAGTGGGAGAGCATCAAGTAGTCGGCCGTGCGGTTTTCCTCGACCGCGACGGCGTCTTGAATCGCCCGGTCGTTCGCGCCGGACGACCGTACCCGCCGGCGAGTCCGAGTGAATTTGAACTCTATCCCGATGTCGTGGAGGCCGCGGTCCGTCTTAAAGCCGCCGGATTTCTTCTCGTCGTCGTGACAAACCAACCGGACGTTGGTCGCGGGACCCAAACGCGGACGAACGTAGAGGCCATCCATCATGAACTGCAAACGGCTCTGCCTTGCCTCGACCGGATCGAGGTGTGTTATCACGCCGGCGCTGAGCACGGGGAGTCCTGCGACTGTCGCAAGCCTCATCCCGGGATGGTTCTGCGGGCTGCGACCGAACTAGGGATAAATCTTGCGGCCAGTTACCTGATCGGTGATCGCTGGCGCGACGTGGATTGTGCCCACGCTGCCGGTTGCCGGGCGATTTTTATTGATCGAGGATATGCTGAACCACTGCGTGCGACGCCGGATTTCACGGTTGGGAGTTTCGCGGAGGCGGCAGAAGTGGTGTTGTGCGACGCACGCACTGCGCTACATTCCTCTCGCGACTGAGGGACGGAACAATTCTCCAGCATGACTTACGATCTAGCAGATTTGCCGATAAAGATTTTTGCCGATGGCGCGGATCTCGAAGGGATTATCGATCTCTATCGCAAACCCTACATCCAGGGTTTGACGACAAATCCAACCCTTATGAGAAAAGTCGGTATCTCCGATTACGAGACCTTCGCGCGTTCTGTCCTGGCAGAGGTAAGCAGTAAACCCATTTCCTTCGAGGTTTTTTCCGACGAGTTTCCCGAGATGCGGCGGCAGGCATTGCAAATGCGGGATTGGCAGGAAAACGTCTACGTGAAAATCCCCGTCACTAATACCAAGGGAGAGTCGGCGGTTGATCTCATCCGTGACCTGGCCGGCGCGGGAGTGAAATTAAATGTGACTGCGCTGCTCACCCCGCGCCAGGTGACAACAGTCTGTGCTGCGCTTGAGCGGGACGTGCCCGCTGTGGTCTCAGTCTTTGCGGGACGCGTGGCCGACACTGGTGTGGATCCGATTCCACTGATGAAGGAATCGCTCGAGATTGTTTCCGCGTTGCCGGCAGCGGAACTCTTGTGGGCAAGCGTGCGCGAAGTCTTGAATGTCTACCAGGCAGCGGCTTGTGGCTGCCACATTGTGACGGTGCCGCACGATATCCTCAAGAAAACCGTCGCGCTCGCCCACAAGGACTTGGAGGAGCTTTCCCTGGATACCGTACTGATGTTTCACCGCGATGCGGTCGCGGCGGGTTTCAAACTCTAACCCAAGAGAGGCACTCTCGACCGGGACCCAGTCAGGAGAAAACATGCTGGAGCATCGGCTAAAAAAGCAAACGCGGAGGGGGCGGCAGAATTCCCGACGCGGCACGCTCGTTTGCCTCGGCCTTCTCCTGGCCGCCTTAGCCACGACGGCGACGGCGGAGCCGAAAGGAATTTACGTTCAGAATGGCGTGTTGATGCGCGCCGGGAAAGCTTATGCCGCAATTGGGGCAAACTACGACACTCTTTTCGGACGTCTGCTTCAGAATAAGGACGACTCCTCTTCGCTCGATAATCTTGCTCTCCTCGGTGACAAGGGAATTCCGTTTGTCCGCTTTCGCGCCTGCGGCTTCTGGCCACGTAATGCCGACCTTTATCTGAAGGATCATCCCGAGTATTTCCGACGCATGGACCAGGTGGTGCGCTGCGCCGAACAGCATCACATCGGGCTGATTCCGTCGCTTTTTTGGCGTTTGGCAACGGTTTCGGAGCTGGTTGGCGAGGCGCCAAGCCGAGTCGGCGATCCGAACAGCAAATCGATCGCGTTTATCAAGCAATACACCCGGGAGATGGTGGATCGTTATAAGGATTCCCCGGCGATCTGGGGGTGGGAGTTTGGAAATGAGGCAAACCTCGGAGTTGATCAATCGCCCTCTGGCCGACGCGGTGGGGCATCGGTGATCTCCGAGAATGGAGGAATCAGACTAACGACCGATCAGTTGCGAACCGCGTACTCGTCCTTTGCCCGGGTGGTACGCAGCCTTGATCCATCGCGGGCGATTGACTCCGGGACGACGATCCCCCGCCCGGCGGCCTGGCATAATGCCAACGGTCAACCGCGGCAGCGCGACAGCCAAAGTCAGACTTACAACATGTTATCGCGGCAGAATCCGGATCCGATGGATCTTCTTTCGGTTCACATCTACCAGAAGTCACAGAAACTTTCGCCTTTTGGACAGGAGACAGTCAGTCAGTTTATCGCCCGTTACGCAAGGTATGCCGCAAAGGCAGGCAAGCCTTTATTTATCGGAGAGTTCCCGGCGCGGGATCGTGACCAGACAAACGAATACCTTCGCGCGATCATCGATAATCACGTCCCACTCTCCGCCTTTTGGACCTTCGATAACGCGCAGCAGGAACGAACGATGAACGTCACTTTTCAAAACGGGCGTTCGTTCGTCGTCGACCTGATCGTCAAAGCCAACCGCGAATTACAGACCGCACCATAGTCTATCTCTGAGCAGCGCCCACCTTACTGTAGGCGTTGCGTAACTCGATCGAGACGGACCGTTCTGCCAACCGCCGGGTAAGCAGTGCGTCGGCCACTTGATACAGACACATATCCAATTCATTACGGCGAAGCAGCTCCGCCGTGAGAGCCGAACCGAGGTCGCGGACGAGCCGCGAATGAATTTCTGACTCCGACTCCGACGACTTGGAATCGGATCGGTTATGATGAACTCGCTCCAGGGTGAGTCCCTCGGCATTCTCGCCGAGCAACACTTCGGCCAGCGCCAGCCACTCGGCGTAGCGCTTAACCGTTCCGACAATGTCGATCGCATCCAGGCGAATGATCGCCGCCTCCAGGTCGCGCTGGCTGCAATCGCCAAAAAGCAGTTTTCTGCCCGAACAAAAATAAACCTGGTAGTTGCAGAACATCGCCGGGCAATTGGCCAGACGCCATTGCACGTAGCTCTTGAAATCCAGCTCCTTCGCTTTGAGCGCGCCCGGTGTTTCCACCTTCTGCCCACGTTCGAAGGCGTAGATTGATCCGATGCGGGCAATCGGATCGCGGATGAGAATGCTCGTGAGCACTTTTCGCCCCAGAATGCGTGGAGCGGGTGGAACGGCTTGATGACTCGAGATTGCAATCAGTTGCGGCTCAGCGCGGGCCAAACGCGCCAGTTCGCGCGACGAGACGAGACCGCCGGGTTTCGGCGAGTCATAGCGCCGGAAGCGATCGCCAAAGGTACGCTCCAACGCCCATTCGAAGGAGGTCCCTGCGTTCTTGAAAATGTGATAGTGGATGAGCAAGGGCTTCGCACGCCTGGTGTGTGAGTTTCCATTGGCTAAGTCTGGCCGGCGCAGCAAACGCACTTGTCGAAGCGCGACCCGGAAAGCGTCGCCGGGAGACTCCAGGCGATAAAGCGTGCCGACCAGGGCCCGGCTCGCCGCCTCGCAATAGTAGAGGGCCTGGCGCCCGGCAGACACAAGGTGCGCAATCGATTGCGGAAGGTGATGGTGAAGCATGCGAAAATCTGCGACCGCCCTTTTTCCGAAAAGGCTGCGCTCACAGGCACGTTCATGCCCGATCCTGGCGGCAAGGTCAATCTCTGTCGCATCCTGCTGCCGCCTGACGCTCTGCTTGTTTCAGCCTCGGAAATGTAAGAACTTGGCCGGTTTCCTCCCGGCCCGAGCCAATGCCAGCTAATTCTTTACCCTGTCGTCCGCCAGTCTTCATCGTGGGCTCACCACGTTCCGGTACTAGCATTTTGACCTGGTGCCTGGGGCAACATCCTAACCTCCTCGGCCTCGAAGAATCGAACTGGATGGCCCCTTTTGCCGTCGACCTCGCGGTGGCGTTTCGCCGCGGTTCGGCTCGTGGGGAACGCTCGCAGCTTTCCTCCATGGGCATGGAGCGCGATCACTTCATGCAGGAAATCGGCCTCAGTATTAACGCTTCCATTGTGCGCCATCGGGAGGCGTTTGAAGATCGTCGCCGGCAGCGGGCCAACCCCTCCAATCCGGAGAATCACCCGGCTTTCAAGATCTCGCGTGACCAGTCCGATCCCAAGTCTCGCTGGGTCAATGGCACACCGGAATATTCCTTCGGGATCGGGGGACTGCGCAAACTCTTCCCGGCCGCGCGCTTCATTCATCTCGTTCGCCATCCTGATCTCGTCGTCCCATCGATGCTGAATTTTGACCGCGTCGATGGAAACCGGCTGGTCGAGACGGAAGAGGAGGGATACGAGCGCTGGATGGCCTATGTGCGCGCCTCCGTGATCGCGGAAGATGCCCTTGGCGCTGAGACGGTCTGCCGGGTTTTCCACCAGGATTTGGTCAAGGAACCGGAAGCGGCGATGCAACAAATTCTCGACTTCCTCGGCGAGCCCGCGGCCGCCGCCTGCCTCGAACCACTGCAAAAACGAATCAATAGCTCAAATGTTGCCGCCGAGGAGCGGAAGCGCGAGCAGGCGACGGAATCGGCCAAAGTCGCCGAAGCGCATGACTTGTGGAAGTTGCTCCGCGGAACCACGGTGCGTGCTGAGGCGCTGGCCGAGGCTGCGGCGGCCATGGAAGAGCAATTCGAAAACCGGGTCGCCTATGTTTATGAGCTTGATGCGCATTGCGCGCAAACGCGACAGGCCCATCGAAAACTTCAACATGAGTTCGACGAGCGCACAAGATGGGCGCTCCGGCTCAAACAGGAGGGCGAAACCAAAGATAAACGCATCCTTGAAATGCAGAATGAACTTGCCGACCGCACAAAATGGGCGCTCGTCCTGAAGGATGAAGTCGCGCACCGGGATGGACTTATCCGCCAGCTGCAAAAAGAATTCGCCGATCGCGAACGATGGGCCCAGGAGCTGGAGTCCGAGTCCGCCCGAAAAGATGAGCTAATCTTGAAACTCCAGGGGCAATTATCGGAAGGTGTGGAGCCGCCCTCCGGTGTATGATCTTGCGCAAACCACTCCACCGCTCATGAGTCGTCCCGCGCTCAGTATAGTTATTCCTTTCCTTAACGAGGAAAAGGTTCTGCCGCTGCTGCGCGCGCGCCTCGAGAAACTCCAGCCGGCCATTCCGGATCTGGAGCTTCTTTTCGTCAGCGATGGCTCGACCGACGGCAGTTGTGCAGTCGTCACCGGCTGGGCGCAGGCCGACCCGCGGGTGAAACTAATCCAGCTCACCCGCAATTTTGGCCATCAAAGCGCGGTCTCGGCCGGCCTTACCTTCGCCAGCGGCGAGGTCGTTGGGGTGATGGACGCGGACTTGCAAGATGAGCCGGAGATCCTGCTGGAGATGTTTCGGCTTCTGCAAACTGAACGCCTTGATGTCGTTTACGCGGTCCGCACTCGGCGTCATGGCCAACCGCTGAAGCGGCTCTTTTATTTCTTGTTCTATCGCCTCTTTCTTTATCTGGCCGACAGTCCGGTGCAGCTGGATAGCGGAGATTTCTGCGTCATGAGCCGGCGGGCGGTGACTCTCCTCCTCGCTTTGCCCGAGAAGCTCCGCTTCGTCCGCGGATTGCGCGCATGGCTCGGCCTGCCCGCCCGGCCCTTCCCCATTTCCCGGCCGGCGCGCGCCGCCGGAGACCCGCAATACTCGTTAGGCCGCTTGATTAAGCTGGCCGGCTTTGGCCTGACGTCGTTTTCCACCCGGCCGCTCCGGCTCGGCTTTATCTTCGGCAGCCTGCTTTGCCTCGGTGCGGTGGTTGGGGCGATGATTTACCTCGGCTTCGCCCTCTTCAGCGATACCCGGCTCGCCGCTCCAGGCTTCTCGACCCTGGTCATCATTCTCCTTTTCTCCAACGGCCTGGTCTTTCTCTATCTCGGCCTGCTCGGTGAATATATCGGACAGATATTCATGGAGGTGAAAGGGCGGCCATCCTTCCTCGTCGAGCGCACGGTCAATATCCCCCCGCGCCATCCTGCCGATGAGTGAAATAGAGAATCTCTCGGCGCCAAGAGCGGTCGCGATGGCCGATGACTGGTATGAGATCGCGACGGAGGATCATTTCTGGATGCAATGGCGCCAGCGCGAAGTATTGCGGGCGATCAAGTCATCTGGAGTTACAATCCAGCGCGCGCTCGAGATCGGATGCGGCCGCGCCGTCGCCCGCGGCATGCTGGAACGCGACCTGGGCGTGCCGGTAGATGGTTGCGACCTGAACAGCGCCGGGATGACGACGGCCCAACCAGGCTTGGGCCGGCTCTTGTTCTACGACATCTTCGATCAGGAACCTTCCATGCTCGGTCGCTATGATGCGGTCTTCCTCCTCGATGTCCTGGAACATATCGAGGACGACAAATCCTTTCTGGCCGCAGCCGTGCGCCATTTGCGTCCCGGCGGGGTGCTGATCGTGAATGTGCCAGCGAGCATGTTACTCTACAGTCGCTACGACACAGTTGCCGGCCACGTCCGCCGCTATCGGAGCGCGACCTTGAGCAAGGTCTTCCGCGAGACGGGGCTTCGCCCGGAAGTCTTGCGCTACTGGGGAATGTCGATGGTTCCCGTGCTCTTGGTGCGCAAGGTTTGTCTCAGCACGATGGGGGCGGAAGAGACCATCCGTTTCGGGTTTGCGCCGCCAAACCGAGCCGTAAATCTGGTGCTCAGTAGCCTGATGAAGATCGAAACGGCTCTGCCCTTCCCGGCGCCTTTTGGCACTTCCCTGCTGGCTTGGGGACGTCTCGAGCACACACGGGATGGATAGGCTCGCAGAGCTCACCAACCGAGTCGTACAGGTAGCTGCTCTATTGCTGGCGACGATCTATCTTGTCTCCGGCATTCTCTATCTCTGCCTGTCTTATTGGAATGTGACCGAGCAGGATTTTTGGCGAATCTACTACGTCTGCCTGAATTACTCGTGGCTGGAAAGCACGCTTCTGAAGGTCAACAACCATTCGGTTATTTTTCCAAATCTGATTTGGCTGGCTGACCTACGTTTTTTTCACGGGTCCCAGCTGCTCCTTTTTATCGTTGGGCTGGCGCTTCTGCTAGTTACTACGTCACTGCTCACGGTGCCGGTTTGGCGGGATCGTCAGATGGATCTCACTGGGAAATGCCTCGCCACTCTCGCCCTGATTCTTGGCGGTTTTTGGATGGGCCGAGCCATGATCACGGCCTCGGGCGGATTCAACTGCATGACCTCCCTGGTCATATTGGGCGCAGCGATCGCTTTCCTGCTTCTCCCCAGGATGGGACCCGATTTTCCCCCGAACTGGCGCAGCACGACTCTGATCCTCCTGGCCGGTTTCCTCGCCAGCTTTAGTTTTGGAACCGGCCTCGCGCTTTGGCCGACTCTTTTGTTTCTCGGATGGTATTTGCGGGTGCCCTGGCGATCGCTCGTGATTCTGCTCCTCGCTGCGCTTGTTGTCGTAGTCATCTATCGCCTGCTCCCGCCCCCTGATAAGAACCTCGTCCTGCGCGGGGGCGCGGACACGCCCGGACTCATCTCGATCGATACCCTTAAACACCTTTGCATGCTCGTCGGCAGCCCATTGTTTTACGCCGTATCTGCCTTGCAAAAGACTCCCATCTCCCCTCGCCTCATTCAATCATCCGGCTGGCTGCTTTGGGGAGGCGGCGCCGGGCTTGTGTTCGCCGCTGTCCTCACTTTCCCGCGCCTGATGCGGCGAGATCTCGAACCTGGGAGCGTCGAGTTTATCGGGCTGGCTCTGATCGTTCTCAACCTCTGCGCACTCGTTCTCACCGCCGCGGGGCGGGTCCGGCACTTCCAGGCTTTGCCTTTCGAAGCGGCGGCCCCGCGCTACATCTTCTGGAGTTCGCTCTTTTGGACGGGAATACTATTGGTCGCGATCCACCACACGCACCGTCGGCAGTGGCTGCGTTGGCCCTGTATCCTTGTCGTCCTCGCTTTTCCAATTGCCGCATGGCCAGAACATCGTGACGAAGGTTTCCGCTGGAGGTATGCCCGTTCTCAAGCGGATGAAAGCGCGACCAGCATGATTAACGGTGTCTTCGATCCGGCCCGGCTCCTCGCTTCCAATCAGGAGTTCGTGAACCTCCTTCTCCCCCAACTGCGAGCTGGCCGGCTCGATATGTTCGCGGAAGGTTTGCAGGACTGGATTGGTCAACCGGCCGCGCAGCTCTTCGCCGGGCGGCGCGACGCAAGAGAATTCCATGGCCACGCCGACCTCAAGCGGCTGGCCGGCGGAAGAGATAAGGATACCGCCGTCAAAGTTACCGGTCAGTTGATTGCCAACGAAGGACGGACGCCATCCACAATGGTCATCCTCGATTCCGCCGGAACTGTCGTCGGCGTCGCCCGCTCGTTCAGCTCGGACAAGTTCCTGAATTGGCTGCTCTACGGAGGGCGCATGCCCAACGGGCAATTAGCGGGTTACATTCGAAACTACGAGGCTGGAGCTCGGTATTTTCTCCGCGCCGCCGGCCCGGCCGGAGTTTCCACCGGAGAAATCGCGATCGCACCATTGCCGCGTTAGTTCGCCAAAAAAGCGGCCAAATTCCGCGATTCGGTAGGCGCGGTCGGCTTGACACTGTGGGGTCGCCTCATAGGGTAAACCGTCCGCGGACACCGCGGCGTTTCCTTGTGACCAACATCGCCGCTTTCCATCGCTCATCTGTCGGCCGAAAAATGATCGTGGCGGTGACGGGGGTGATCCTGATCCTCTTCGTAATCGGTCATCTCCTCGGCAACCTGCAAATTTTCCTCGGGCCGGAATGGATCAACGGCTACGCCGAACATCTGCGCGAGCTGGGAATATTTCTCTGGGTCATCCGGGGCATTTTGCTCCTCGTGGTCCTACTCCACATCTACTACACCATCCGCCTCGCGATCGAGAACCGCCGCGCCCGCCCAGAACGCTATCGACGCAAGGACGCGGTCAAGGCAACCTTCGCGTCTCGCAGCATGGTGTTGAGCGGGCTCGTCCTCGTTGCTTTCATCGTTTATCACCTGCTCCACTTTTCCGTGCGCACGACCGATGCGCGTTTTTCTGCGCTCCCGAAGGATCCGTTGGGCCATTACGACGTATATTCTATGATGGTCTTTGGTTTCCAGAATCCGCTCATCTCCGGCTTTTACATCCTCGCGATGTTTCTGCTCGCGCTGCATTTGAGCCACGGATCTTCCAGTTTCTTCCAATCTCTCGGCTTGAATAACCAGAAGCTTGCACCGCGACTCGCATGGGGGGGACGGGTCTTCGCCTGGCTGCTTTTCCTCGGCTACAGCTCCATCCCGGCGGCGGTCCTGCTCGGCTGGGTGAAATTAAAAGGGCATTCATGATCGGGACGCTCGACTCCAGGGTTCCCGACGGCCCGTTGCCGGAAAAATGGCGGCGGCACCAGAATAATTCCAAACTCGTCGCCCCAAATAACCGCCGACGTTTCGAGGTGATCATCGTCGGGACTGGCCTGGCCGGCGGTTCGGCGGCCGCGACGCTGGCGGAGCAGGGCTACAACGTGAAATCGTTCTGTTATCAGGACAGCGCGCGCCGCGCCCACAGCATCGCCGCCCAGGGCGGGATCAACGCTGCAAAGAATTACCCTAACGACGGCGACAGCGTTTACCGGCTTTTCTACGACACAATCAAAGGCGGCGACTTCCGTTCCCGCGAAGCAAACGTCTATCGCCTGGCCGAAGTTTCTAATTCCATCATCGACCAATGCGTCGAGCAGGGCGTGCCCTTCGCCCGCGAGTACGGCGGCTTGCTCGCCAATCGGTCCTTTGGCGGCGCCCAGGTCTCGCGCACCTTCTACGCCCGCGGCCAGACCGGGCAGCAGCTCTTGTTAGGCGCCTACCAGGCCCTCAGCCGCCAGATCGCCGCCGGCACGGTCACGATGTTCCCGCAGACCGAGATGCTCGATCTCGTCCTGGTCGACGGCCACGCCAAGGGCATCATCACCCGCAACCTCATCACCGGCGAAATCGTTAGGCACGCGGCCGACGCCGTCGTCCTTGCCACCGGCGGCTACGGCAACGTCTTTTACCTCTCGACTAACGCCCGCGGCTGCAATGTCACCGCCACCTATCGCGCCTACAAGAAGGGCGCCCTCTTCGCCAACCCCTGCTACACCCAGATTCATCCTACCTGCATCCCGGTCAGCGGTGATTATCAATCCAAGCTCACCCTCATGTCCGAGTCGCTCCGCAATGACGGCCGCGTCTGGGTCCCGAAGCGCAAGGAAGATTGCGCGAAAGCGCCTAACGACATCCCGGAAGCGGATCGCGATTATTATCTCGAACGCAAATACCCGAGCTACGGCAACCTCGCCCCGCGCGACATCTCTTCCCGCAGCGCCAAGGACGTCTGCGATGAAGGCCGCGGGGTCGGTCCCGGCGGGCGCGGCGTTTACCTCGATTTCAAGGACGCGATCGCACGCGTCGGCGAAGCGACCATCCGCGAGCGCTACGGCAACCTCTTCGACATCTACGAGAAGATCACCGGCGACAATGCCTACCACGCGCCGATGCGGATTTATCCCGCGGTTCATTACACCATGGGCGGACTGTGGGTGGACTACAATTTGATGAGCAACGTCCCCGGCCTGCACGTCATCGGCGAAGCCAATTTCTCCGATCACGGGGCGAATCGCCTCGGCGCCAGCGCGCTCATGCAGGGCTTGGCCGACGGCTATTTCGTTCTCCCCTACACTTTGCCTAACTATCTCGCCGGGCAGATCGGCAAACGCCCCGCGACCGATCACCCGGAATTCGTCAAAGCCGAAAGCGAGGTGCGCGAGCGGACCAAGCGCATGCTCGATATCGACGGCAAACGCTCGGTCGATTCCTTCCATCGCGAGCTGGGCCTTCTTCTCTGGGATAAATGCGGTATGGCCCGCAACGCCGCCGGCCTGCAGGAAGCGATCGCGCGCATCCCGCAGCTGCGCGAAGAATTCTGGAGCAACGTCAACGTCCCGGGTTACGGCGAAACCTTTAACCAATCGCTCGAACGCGCCGGTCGCGTGGCCGACTTCCTCGAGTTTGGCGAGCTGATGTGCCGCGACGCGCTGGCGCGCGACGAATCGGCCGGCGGCCATTTCCGCGAGGAACATCAAACCGCGGAGGGCGAAGCGTTGCGCAACGACGAAAATTTCGCGGATGTTTTCGCCTGGGAATATCAGGGCGAACCGGCCGCGGAACCAAAACTTCACACCGAACCGCTCGTCTTCGAGTCCGTCCACCTCGCCACCCGCAGTTACAAATAGAGTTGAGAGTTTTCAGTTGAGAGATGAGGGACGGAAGAGCGAGGAATTATGTTTAACTTTGAAAAGCTCGAGGTTTGGCAAAAGGCGATTGATTTCGCCGATTTGGTCTACGTAACAACCAAACGGTTTCCCGCCGACGAGCGTTTTGGCCTAACGAACCAAATGCGTCGGGCGGCGGTTTCGATTTCGTCGAATGTCGCGGAAGGTTGTTCGCGCAGCTCAAAGCCGGATTTCGCGCGTTTCGTCGAAATCACCACCGGCTCCGTCTTCGAAGTCGTTTCGCAAGCGTTCATTGGGCTTCGCCAACAGTTTCTCGACGAAGACGCATTTCAGCGCTTGTACCAAGCTGCCGAAGAACAAAGCAAGATGCTGAGCGGCCTGCGCAAATCCCTTCTTTCTTCCTAGCACCCGACCAATGATTCTCTCAGCTTTCAACTCTCAACTCTCAACATGAACTTTTCCCTCCGGATCTGGCGTCAACCGGCGCGCGATGCGAAAGGCAAACTCGAGGAATACGAGGTGCGCGATATTTCGCCTGCGACCTCCTTCCTCGAGATGCTCGACATCCTGAACGAACAGCTCACGACCGGTCAAAAAGAGCCGATCGCGTTCGATTCCGATTGCCGGGAAGGCATCTGCGGCACTTGTAGCCTAACGATCAACGGGGAAGCGCACGGACCCTCGCATCCCGCCGCGGCTTGTCAGCTTTACATGCGCCAGTTCAAGGATGGCGAAACGATCACGGTCGAGCCGTTCCGGGCCCGATCTTTCCCGATCGTGAAAGATCTCGTCATCAATCGCTCCGCCCTCGACCGCATCGTTCAGGCCGGCGGGTTCGTTAGTGCCCGCACCGGTTCCGCGCCGGAAGCGAACGCGATCCCGGTGCCGAAGCACGACGCCGATCTCGCCATGGAAGCGGCCGCCTGCATTGGTTGCGGCGCCTGCGCAGCGGCCTGCCCGAACGCTTCTGCCATGCTCTTCACTTCCGCGAAAATTTCCCACCTTGCCCTCCTCCCGCAGGGGAAGCCGGAGCGTTCGCGTCGCGTTCTCCGCATGGTCCGGCAAATGGATGAGGAAGGTTTCGGCAACTGCACTAACACCTACGAGTGCGAAGCGGTTTGCCCGGCCGAGATCAGCGCCAGTTTCATCGGGAAAATGAACCGCGAGTATGCCATCGCCAGCTTGCGCGAGCGCATCGGCGAATAGGCGCGCCCGGTTTGCCCTAACGAATCTCCACGGGAGGAGCAATCCCTTCTCGCGCCGCCTCCCGCCAGCGCACGATTTCCACCCCGCTGATGCAAAACATGACCCAGGCTACGCCTTCCACCATCGCGATCAGGGCATCGCTCAGGAGCGTCACCTCGAGATAGAGACTGCTCAGCGTGATAAGCAAAACGAGCAGGACGGTTGCCGAGATGACAAAGACACGCCAAGGCCAGCGCTCCAGCGTGCGCACGAGCACAAAGGCCAGCGTGCCGTAAACGACCGTGCTCGTCATCAGGTCGCCATCGAGCGGGCCCAGCGTCGCGCCGTGGCCGAAGTGCGGGCGCCCGCCGGCAAAAATAAGCTTCAAAATAAAATCGAGCACTACCCCGCCGGGCGCGGCGATCAGCACCAGGCGAAGACGATGCCGGTTGTGCCGGCCGAGCAGGACCGCGAGTAAAAAAAGCGCGACCAGCCAATAGGCCGAGCCGAGATGCGCCATCAACTTCATCACCGGGCTCATCGGTCCGCCGGAGTGGTGCGCAAACCATTGCACCACGTCCAGGTCCGCCGCCAGAAACCAGCTGCGCGTGCCGATCCTTTCGAGCAAACCGCCAAAGATCGCCACCGCCGCGAGCAGGAGAAAAACTCCGATCGTGAGATGGATGCCGAGATAACCATCGGGCGAGAGCCGCTGTTGCAGCCAGTCGATCTGGCGCGCGAAGCGGAGCCGCAGCCTAACGACCCAGGGCCGGGCGCAGAATTGCCGCCACCATTCCCGAATCTCCAGCTCGCGACTCGTGATGCCGCGCCAGAGCACGATCGTCACCACCACCATCGCGCCGAGGATTGCCCCGATCACACCCGCGCGGCCGATCCAGCGATCGACCAGGTGCCAGCTCTGGCCAAAGACATAACCGACCAGGGAGAAAATCGTCGCCCACAGCACACAGCCGATGGCGTTGAAAATAAGAAAGCGCACGTAAGGCAGCCGCGCCGCGCCGGCGAAGAACGGCATCAGCGCGCGCCCGACATGCAGGAAATGCGCGAAGAGCACGCTCAATCCGCCATAGCGCAGAAAGAATGCGTCCATCCGGTCGAGTCGTTCCGGCCGGAGCCAGAATTTCTCGCCATGCAGCCGCAACCAATCGCGCCCGAGCCGGCGGCCAAACTCGTAGCCGATGCTATCCCCCACGATCGCCGCACTCGCCACCACCACGATCAACACCCGCAGATCGAGCAACTCCTGGCCGGCGAGGAACCCGGCCACCATCACCATGCTTTCGCCCGGCATGAAAAAGCCGAGGAAGGCCTGGCATTCCAGCATCACGATGAGGAACACGATCACATAACCCCAGTTGTCGAGGCGCAGGATGAGATCGTTAATGTGTTGCAGCATGGGCAGACGGTAGAATTATCATGCGATCTCGACTGCGCGAACGGAAAGCGCCCCTGCGGCGCGAAAGATCAGGCGTTTTCTTAACCGCAGAGGACGCCGAGGACGCAGAGCGGCGGTGGAAAGCCAGCCTCTCGCCCTCGTTCCCAAGCTCCAGCTTGGGAACGCACTTGTCTTGGAAGCTCTGCTTCCCCACTCTCGGCCCATGCGCTCTCGCTACGAGGTCCACGAGAAGCACCACGCCCATTTCATTACTGCGACGATCGTCGAATGGCTCCCGCTCCTGGCCACCTCCGGGTGTTGCGACATTATCGTGCGCTCCCTGGCTTTCTGTCGGGAGAAGAAGGGGCTGAAAATCTACGGTTGGGTGATTCTCGATACCCACCTCCACGCCATTGTCGCCGCGCCGGAGCTATCCGCAGTGCTGCGCGACTTCAAGAGCTTCACCGCAAAGGAGCTCCTCGCGCAGGTAGAACAGGAAGGCCGCGCCTGGCTGCTCAATCAGCTGAGCTATTACCGCGCGGCGCATAAAGCGACGAGGCACCAGATCTGGCAGGAGGGTTCGCATCCGCAGGCGATCGTGGGTGATGAAATGATGGAACAGAAGCTGGAGTATCTGCACAATAATCCGGTGAAGCGGGGATGGGTCGCCTCTCCGGAGCATTGGCGCTACTCCTCGGCGCATGAGTGGCTGCCGGCGGCGCAACCGGGGTTGCGCTGTGATTCCTGGCGGTAGGCGGTTCAAGACGAAGCTGGAGCTTCGCGGACATCTGCGTTGCCAAGCTGGAGCTTGGGAACGAGGGTTGCGCCTGAGAACGAGGAGGCGCGCCGGGGAAAAACCTGGATGCGCCTGAAATCAAAATCCCCATTTCCCACTCTGCGTCCTCTGCGTCCTCTGCGGTGAAATACCTCCCCGCGAAATCTTTTTTTGGCGCACGCGACGTTGCTGGCTAAAATCAGCCGATGCTTCAGACTGCGACTCGTGCCGGCTCCTCTTCCTCCAAAGAAGGTCCGCCGCACCCGCGCTACCTCGAGGCATTTCGCTGGATGCTCCAGACCCGCATCCTTGAAGAAAAGCTGACCAGTCTCTATCGCGGCGGCCTGATCACGGGCGGCGTCTATGTCGGTCGTGGGCAGGAGGCGGTGAGCACGGCTTGCGGTTTATTTTTGCAAAAGGGCGATGTCTTTGGGCCGCTCATTCGCGACCAGGCGGGACGCGCCGCCGCGGGCGAGCCGCTGCTGAATGTCACGCGCACTTATCTGGGCTCGCGCGAGGGCTCGATGCGCGGGCGCGACGGCAATATTCACCGCGGCTGGCCCGAGACCGGGCAGATCGCGATGATCAGTCACCTCGGATCGCTCATCCCGGTCGTGGTCGGCAAGCTGATGGCGAAACGGATGAAAGGGGAGAAAAATTTCGTTGGCCTAACGACGATCGGCGAAGGCGGGATGCAGACCGGTGCGACGCACGAGGGGATGAATATCGCGGCGGTGGAGAAGGCGCCGTTCGTCCTGGTGGCGTCGAATAATCACTTTGCTTATTCGACCCAAAACGATCGCCAATTTGCCTGCGCCAAACTGGTTGATCGGGCGAAAGCTTACGGTTACGAAGGGCATGAAATCGATGGCACAAAGCTGGCCGACTGCCTCGAAGTAATCGGCGGCGCGGTGGAACGGGCGCGCAAAGGCGGTCCGCCGCAACTGGTCGTGGCGTCGCTTCTACGACTGGCGGGACATGGCGAGCACGATGACGCCAGCTATGTGCCGCCGGAGATGAAGAAGGAACCGTGGGCGCAGGATTGCGTGCTCGCGACTGAGAAATTGATCAGTGAAAACGGCTGGCTCGATACCGCGACCTTGAAGCAATGGCGCGCGGAACTTTCTGCGGAAGTAGGGAAGGCAGTCGATACCGCGCAGCGCGAAGCGGCCCCGGTGGCGAGCGAAGAAGATTGGTGCGCAATGGCGACGCGCGGAATGGTGGACTCGCCCGCGCTGGCGCGGGAATAATCGATGAAATCCGAATCTCGAATGTCGAAATCCGAAACAAATCCGAATGACCGAATTTTCGAGAGAGGCCCGTTCCTCGTCTTAGCGCCGGGGCTGGTTTCGGATTTTGAACTTCGAACATTGTCTCGGATTTCGAGATTCGGATTTCGGATTTTCCCCATCTCATGAGCGTTACGTACCTCGAAGCGATCCGCGAGGCGCAGGCGTATCTCTTGCGCGAGGACGAGCGCGTCTATCTCTACGGACAGGATATTGCCGGGAAATTCGGCGGAGCGTTCAAGGCGACGAAAGGATTGGCGGAGAAATTTCCCGGCCGGGTCCTAAATACGCCGATCAGCGAAGACGCGATGGTCGGCACCGCGATCGGCGCGGCGATGGAAGGGATGCGGCCGATCGTGGAGATGCAGTTCGCCGATTTCTCCAGCATTGCGTTGAACCAGATTCTGAATAACGCCGGCACCCAGTATTTCCGGACGAATATCCCCTGCCCGATCACGGTGCGGCTGCCGAGCGGCGGAACGAAGGGCAGCGGGCCGTTTCACAGTCAGAGCATGGAGGCGATTTACTCGCATTATCCCGGCTTGGTCGTGGTCACGCCCGCGACGGTGGAAGACGCCTACACGATGTTGATCGATGCGGTCGCGATCGATGACCCGGTCGTTTACTGCGAACACAAGTATCTTTATTACCACCTCAAAGCCGACGCCCTGCCGAAAGACCGGCTACCGATCGGGAAGGCGCGTATCGTTAGGCCAGGTCGCGACCTGAGCATCGTGACCTACAGCGCGATGGTGCACGAGGCGCTCGCGGTGGCGAAGGAATTCAGCGCCAACGGCGTCGAGATCGAAGTGGTCGATCTGCGCAGTATCAAGCCGCTCGATACCGGGACCGTGCTCGCCTCCGTTGCGCGCACGGGGCGGCTGCTCTGCGTGGGCGAGTCGTTTCCCTGGGGCGGTGCGACGGCGGAAGTGATCGCGCGCGTCGCGCCGGAAGGTTTTCATCTCCTCGATGCGGCGCCGGCGCGGATCAACGCCAAGGACACGCCGATTCCTTATCATCCCAATCTCTGGACAGAGCATCGCCCGAACGCGAAATCGATCGCCGCGCAGGCGCGCCGGATTTTAGCCGAATGATGACCATCGCGCACCAGGACCGGAGCACAGGCATCCTGCCTGTGTGGACGGTAGGCGTCCCGCCTGCCGCACCGGCCGTGCCTGGCCCCACCCCTGCTTCCCCCACCGGAAAGTTGCCGGTGCACCGACACTTTTAATTATGCCGAAAATCCCAATCACTATGCCACAGCTCGGCGAATCGATGGCCGAGGCCACGATCGTCGCGATCAAGGTTCAGCCCGGAGATAAGGTCGCGGCCGACCAGGAGATCATCGAAGTCGAGACGGACAAGGCGGTCATGGGCGTGACCACGCCGTGCCCCGGCGAGATCGCGAAGATCGATGCAGAAGTGAAAGGCGTGTATGCGGTCGGCGCCGTGCTCGGCTATATCGAGGCGAGCGAAGCAGACGCAGCGCGCTTTACTAAAAACGCGCCAGCACCTCCGCAGGGCGAAGTAGCGGAGGAGATTCCAGGTCGCGAAGAGGAATCAGCCAAGGCGGCGAAAACGCAAAACGGCAGCGGCTCCCATTTTCAGGTGGACGAAACGAGCCTGCCGCAGGTGGACTCGTATTCCCAGGCGGATAAAGCCGGCGGCCTGCCGGTGCCGGCGGGAGCGAAAGGCGCGGGCTATCTTTCACCGCGAGTGAAGGCGCGGATGGCCGAATTGAAACTGACGCAGGCCGATCTCGCAGCCGTCCAAGGAAGCGGCAATGCCGGGCGGGTGACGATCAAGGACTTGGAAACATTTCTCGGCAGCCTGGACAAACAAACGGCAGAAGACGCGAGCGCGATTCGCACCGGCGTGGCCGATGCAATGCGGCGGAGCTGGACGCGCCCGCTCGCGACGGTGGGCCTGTCGGTTTGTCTAGACCCGGTGCTGGAAGATCGCAGAAAACGCGATCCGAAACCGGGCCCGGCCCTGTATGTTTTGCGCGCGCTGGCTTTGGCGCTCGCGGAAACGCCGGCCGCGGCTGCACGATTAATCGGCAACCGCGCTTTGCGTTCGGAATCGATCGACATCGGCGTCGCTGTGGAAGCGCAGGACGGCATCATGGTTCCGGTCATTCGCGGCGCAGACAAGACTTCACTTGCTGACCTAACGAGTCGCTACACCGAGCTAGTCGACCTCGCGCGCCGGCGGCGCGTGACCGCGGAGATGACCGCGGGCGGCATCGCATCCGTTTCAAACTTCGGCACCTTTGGGCTGGACTGGGGCACGCCCATTCCCCTGCCCGATCAGACGCTTCTCCTCGGCCTCGGCGCGGGAAAAAAAGCGCCCACCTGGAGCGAGGAGAAAATGCAGTTCGTGCCGACGACGCAGGCTGAACTCACCCTCAGCTTCGATCACCGCAGCCTCGACGGCGGGGGCGCCGGTCGGCTGCTGCAGCGCGTAACCGAGCTACTCGGCACGCCAGACAAGCTCTAGCGCCGCGACTTAATCCGGGGAGCGCACGCGCCCTCGCGTGCTCAATCCGGCGCCTCGCCGGATTGCCTGGACGGCTCACAGGCCTGTCCCACGGCTTGTGATGCCGGGCGGGGAATGTTTGCGGCGAGGCGCCGCAAACGGCACTCGAGGCGCGTGCGCTCCCCGGAGTTGGGCCCGGGTGCGCCCTTGCGATTCAACCCCCGTCCTTTAAGTTTGCGCCAGCTGATGAATTCCACTCCGACGATTGATCCCGCGATCCGCATGGATGAGCTGCTCGAGCAGTATCCCGGCGCTCAACGCGCGCTTTTCCGCCGCTATCACATTGGCGGCTGCGCGAGCTGCGGCTTCAGCCCGGAGGAGACTTTGGGCGGCGTTTGCGAACGCAACGAGAACCTCGATGTCGATGAGGTCATCGAACACATCCAGACCAGTGACGCCGCTGACCGCGCGATGCAGATTGAGCCCCGCGAACTGGCTGATCGACTCGCCGCCGGCGAAACGATTCACCGCCTCGACATCCGCACCCGCGAGGAATTCGACGCCGTAAAAATCCCCGGCGCACAGCTTTTCACCCAGGAATTCATGCAGGAAATTTTGGCCAAGTGGTCACGCTCGGACCTGGTTGTCATTTACGATCATCAGGGCGCGCGCAGCATGGATGCAGCCGCTTATTTTCAAGGGCACGGCTTTGAGAAAATCAAGAGCCTGCGCGGCGGGATCGATGCCTGGAGCGCGGAGGTGGATTCGAAATTGCCCCGCTACCACCTGGAAAACGCCTAACGAATGAACGACGACCTCGAGAAACGGATCGAAGCGGCGGTGAAGAACCCGCAAAACCTGGGCGAGATGGAAAACGCCGACGCCATCGGCACGGTCGGCAGCGCCGATTGCGGCGACATGCTGCGGATGTGGGTGAAGTTCAAGGAAGAAGGCGGGCGCAAGGTGATCGATCGCGCGACTTTCCAGACTTTTGGCTGTCAGACCGCGATCGCGGTCGCCAGCGTCGCGACCGAGATGCTTGCGGGCAAGACAGTCGACGAAGCGATGTCGCTGTCGGGCGAAGAGCTGGCCGCGCCGTTAGGCGCGTTGCCGCCGGTGAAGATTCATTGCGCGCAGCTTGTGGAAGGCGCGCTCCGTTCCGCGCTCAGCGGCGCTCCCGCGCCGGCCTCCCCGTCAGCACAGGCGCCGACCCTGATGGATTCCTTTTCCCCCGCAGCGTCGACGCCGAAGAAGCTAAAAATCGTTCTCGATTCCTGACCTAACGAATTTTTCCCATGCACGAAAACACTGAATTCACCACTTCTCGCGACCTCGAAGTCATCCAAATCCCGGCCGGCACCAAAACGACGATTCCGGCGGGCACGCCGGGTGTTGTCACCCAGACGCTGGGCGGCAGCTACACCATCGCCACTTACCAAGGTCTGGCTCGCGTCGCTGAAAAGGACCTCGACGCGCTCGGCCTGGAAAAGCCGGCGTCGGAGAACGGCGACAAACCGGATTCAGCGGGAATAGGCGGACCGGTCGATGAGAAGGCGGTCTGGGAGCAATTGAAGCAGTGCTTCGACCCGGAAATCCCGGTCAATATCGTCGACCTCGGTTTGGTCTACGATTGCAGCCTTGTGCAAAAGCCGGACGGCGGCACCAAGGTCGAAGTGAAGATGACGCTAACTGCACCGGGCTGCGGGATGGGCCCCGCCATCGCGAATGATGCCCAGAGCAAAATCCTCAGCATCGATGGCGTCGAAGAAGCGGACGTCCAGCTCGTCTGGGACCCGCCCTGGAACCAGAACATGATCAGTGAAGCCGGGCGGATGAAGCTCGGGATGATCTAGTCGATCGACTCTTCCCCGAGATCTGCCGTTTCGGAGAAGGGAATCGGCTTTAGCATGCGGGTGCAGAGTGCTCCCTGTTCTCCCTCTCCCTATTACAGGGGTCGCAGCGTTAGCCCGATGCAGAGATTGATATCCACCAACGGAACCAGAAGCGGATAGAAAGACCTGTGCTCGACGCAAAAAAGGGCCTTTAACTCTTCCAGAACTTCTCGCGCTTGATTCACATGCTCCACTGCGATGAATGGTTCATAAGGAACACCGTAGCGCGCTTCGAACATTCGCTTGGACGTAAATTTGCGGCCAAGCGTGTAGCCAATTCCTCCCTCGCAAGGGATCACCACCAGCAAACGTCCGGTGCCTTTTCGTAAAAGCCGGCGCGCCTCTCGGAGAAACGCAGGCAGGTCAGGTAAATGCTCCAGCACGTGAATGGCAATAATCCGGTCAAACGCGCCATCGACGAAAGGCATCGTCTTCTGGCAGTCGAACCCGTGGACCACCACGGTGGGCCAATTTTCCCTTATCGTGTCCGCCATTTCCGGGCGGATCTCCAATGCGACATAGTTCTGCAATTGCTCCGGCCCGAGACTCTCGTACTGCAAGTGTTCTCCCAAGCCAGCGCCCACATCTAACGTCGACAAAAATCCGCCAGGACTATGTTGCGCGACATAGCGATGGTTAAAACCGACCACCCCCGAAAACTTTGTGCGGTTTACCTCGTGAAAATACTTCATCCAATCGTCGCTGATCTCCATTTGCTCCGCGGTGAGCGCTGGAATCTCTTTCGGCCACTTGGAATCGGACCGTGGTGTCGTCATACGTTTACTCTAATGGCATACGCTACGGGGTGCGAACTGGATCGCTGACAAGTCCCGGTGCGGTAGGGTCGTTGATCGCAGGCGCTGCTGAGCATCATTACCTACTAGCCCCGACCGCTGTTCATAAAAAGGCTTGGCAACTCCCAGAGGGACTTGATCAATAAGAGAATGACCGGAACAACTGCACGTCGTCTTTTTCAGCTCGCATCTCGACGGAACCGTAACTTTTCTTCATGACTACTCAGATATAGGAGTCATCTCCTTCCATCACAATGTGGATCGCGGCAAGAGAGGGCTGATTTTGGATGCCAATACCGCTACTCATCAGGAATCCCTCAACCTCGAAGTCGATATCGCCGGGAACGTGGTCAAGATGTGGGATATGGTCGACGTCATCTCCGAGGCAATGCGCGCGGGCGACGATAACCCGGATGATTTTATCGTGCCCTCCTCCGACGATTGGTTTCATAACAACGCGACGGCCTATAATCGGGCGGATGATTCTCTACTCATCTCGAGTCGGGAAAACTTTGTCATTTGCCTTGACTACGAGAGTCTCGCGATCAAGTGGATCCTCGGCGATCCAACCAAGAAGTGGCATCAATTTCCTTCGCTGGCGCCATTCGCATTGGAGATGGCGCCGGGAAGCCTGCCGCCCATTGGCCAGCACGCGGTCTCGATCACCTATGATCAACATGTGATGGTCTTCGATGACGGAAAGGATAGTGACATCCAAATCCCGGTGGGGCAGATGCGTGATTACGCCAGCCCGCGCAAGTATCGGATCGATCTGGCTACGAAGACGGCGACGGAAGTGTGGAATTATGAGATGGACCAATCAATTCGTTCGGGTATCTACTCGGGAGTCTACGAAGATCAGCCGCTGAATTATCTCGTCGATTACGCGGATGTGAACGGGCCGGGTGCGCCGGTGCAGTATGCGGAGTTTGTGGGGTTGGACGCAGCCGGAGAGAAGATATTCCACTACCAATACCCCACCGTGTTTTGCATCACCGCGTTCAACGTGCTGCCGCTTCATCTGGAGAATACCGCGTTTCCAACAGTCGGACCGCAGGCGCTTAACCTTTCGACCCGCGGCTTGGTTGAAACGGGCGATGGCTCGTTGATCGGCGGCTTTATCGTCACCGGCGACAATCCAAAGGAGGTCTTACTGCGAGCCCTCGGACCTTCTCTGGCCGACTCCGGCGTCTCCGGAGCTTTGGCTAACCCCAAGCTTGGCGTCTTTGACTCCGCCGGCACACTTATCGCCGGGAATGACGACTGGCAGGACGATCCGGCTGCCTCGGAGATCACGGCCGCTGGCCTGGCGCCGCTGGATTCGTCGGAAGCAGCAACTCTTCTAACTCTCTCCCCGGCCGCCTATACCGTCGTGGTGACCGGAGAGGGCCACACGTCCGGAATCGGCCTGGTCGAGGTTTACGATCTTTCACCCAATTCCGGCTCTCGTCTGGCCAACCTCAGCACCCGAGGATTTGTGGGCGAATCCGACTCCGTCCTCGTCAGTGGCTTCATCATCGGGGAAGTGGCGCAAAGCACCGTTATCTTGCGCGCACTGGGACCGTCGCTCGCGTCCGCCGGCGTAACCGAACCCTTGGGCGATCCCCTTCTCACTATCTTCGATGGCAACGGCGATTCCATCGCCGTCAATGACAATTGGCAGGAAGATCCCGGGGCGGATGAGATCAGCGGTAATGGCCTTGCCCCCACCGACGCCGCGGAATCTGCCACCGTGCTTTTCCTACCGGCCGGCGCCTATACCGCGACTGTGCGGGGGGCGGATGCCGGGACCGGAGTGGGCTTGGTCGAGTTTTACGAACTCTCGGAATGAGCGACAACAGTTCGTAACGACGGATTAAAACCTCGGAAACTTTTGCGTAAAATACACCTTGCATCTTCGAGGACGCAGCCTAAAAACAACATCGTATATGAAGCCTCGTTCACTGCTGCTTGTCCTTCTTTTCATTGGTGCTTTTGCGCACGGCGCGACCGCCACACAGGCGGATGACACAACGATCACGATCGATAGTCAGGCCGACGGGCCCACGGCACTTATCGTGCAACTCACCTTAAGCGCGAGCGACACGACCTTCCTGAGAGGGATCCATTTCACCGTCGCCTCGAAACCCGGCTCGGTGGTCCGTCCTTTCTCGCAAAACTTTTCTGCCAGTTACCTCACGAGCCACGGATACCTCGACGCGGCCGCCGGGAAGATCTACCTACCGGTCTACGGCCTGTATGCCGAGTACGACAACTCCGTAACACTGACTTACGATTTTTTCGATGGTTCGTTGAAAGAAGACACTACTACCATTCCGACCGGAAGCTTTACGGATCTCTGCGGCATCAGCACGCCGACCGTGCTCAAAGCCAGGACCGACACGACGGACCTGAGTTATGACTATATGTTAGTCCGTGGCGCCTGCGGCAGCGGCAGTGGGATCTCGCCCGTTATCGTCGACACTGATGGGGCAGTCCGCTGGATCAGTCCTTTTGCCACCGACGGGATCCTGACCGCGGCTTCGACCTTTTTCGATCACGCGGTTTATATCACTGAAGGCAGCACCTTGAACCGGGTGGATTTGGATGGAACGATTACGCCCGTGGCCGATTATGCCAGTTTGGGCGTCATCAACTTTCACCACGAGATCGACCCGGGTAGCACGGGGATGATCCTGGACGCGGACACCGATACCTACTTCGAGACGATTAACATGGAAGTCGATGGGGCCGGCACGGTCATCAAGACGTGGAACCTGGCGGACATTATCAGCGCAGCCATGACCGCCGACGGGGACGATCCGAGCCAGTTCGTTTATCCTACGCCGACCGATTGGTTTCATAACAACAGCACCGCCTATCGCCTGTCGGATAATTCACTCGTCGTCTCCAGCCGCGAAGATTTTGTCATCGCGGTGGATTACAACACCGATGTGATCAAGTGGATTTTGGGAGATACAACCAAGAAATGGTATGAGTTTCCCTCGCTTCAAAAATACTCCCTCGACCTAGGGCCCGATACTCTCCCGCCCATTGGCCAGCACTCTCTCTCTTTCACCTACGACGACAATCTTCTCCTGATGGACAACGGACGGAACAGCCAGTTCCAGACGCCGATGGGAATCAATCGCGACTACAGCAGCCCGCGAAAATATGTACTTAACCTCCCCGACATGCTCGCCACCGAGGTCTGGAATTACCCTCAGGGCGAGAGCATTTACAGCCAGTTCTGCGGCAGCATTTACGAGGATGCTCCACTAAATTACCTGATCGACTACGCGTTCATCACGGAAGGCGACCTGCCCACCACCGCACAGCTTGTCGGCTTGGATGCGGCTGGTGATCAGGTCTTCGACTACGAATATCCTACTGGCGGTTGCAATACGGCCTACAACTCGGTTCCGCTGCATGCCGAACAGTTCTCTCTTTCCACCGCCGCTCAGGCCCTGAATATTTCCACCCGCGGGACCGTCTTGGGCGGTGATAACGTTCTCATCGGCGGCTTCATCGTGACCGGTTTCGCCCCGAAAGACATCGTCCTGCGCGCCATCGGGCCTTCGCTGGATGACCTCGGGGTGAGCGGCAGCCTTCCGAACCCGGTCTTAACTCTCTACGATTCGACCGGAGCGATCGTGGCGAGCAACGATGATTGGGCCAACAACGCCTCGGCCACCACCATCCAGTTAAACGGGCTTGCGCCCGGCAACGCGCGGGAGGCAGCTATCCTGCAGAACCTTGCTCCCGGGGCCTACACCGTCGTGGTCAGCAGCGCGGATGACCAAACCGGCGTGGCCTTGGTCGAGGCCTACGATCTCTCACGCAATTCAAACTCGGATCTGGGCAACCTCAGCACCCGCGGTTTCGTCGGAACCGGCGACAATGTTCTGATTGGCGGTTTTATTGTCGGGAGCCGCAATAACGCCAACGTCGTTCTGCGTGCCATCGGTCCATCGCTTGGCGTGGCCGACTCTCTCACCGATCCGAAACTCACGCTCTACGATAGCAACGGCACTGAGATCGGCGGTAACGATAACTGGCAGGACGATCCGGAAGCCAGCGAACTCGAGTTGCAAGGGCTCGCTCCTCTTGACCCGGCAGAAGCGGCGACCTTGACCACTTTAGTGCCTGGCTCCTATACCGCGGTGGTGCAAGCCGCGGACGGCGGGACCGGCATTGGCCTGATTGAAATCTATAATTTGCCCTAACCAACCACCCTGAGAACCACCTACTTATGAGAACCATCAGCCGCCTGTTCATTGCCGCTTCTCTGATTATCTCTTCTCATCTCGCCTTGGCTACACAGGCTGATGACACCACGATCACAATTACCGGAGACGCAGCCGGGGCGACGCCGTTCATTAGCCAGCTCACCCTCAATGCCAGCGACACAACGGTAATGAAGCGGATCCAATTCTCGATCGAACCTAAAACTGGATCAGTCACGCGACCCCTCGCTGCCAGCTATTCAAACGAGTATTTGACGGAACGCGGCTATCTCGACTCCGCCAGCGGCGATATTTTCCTCCCGGTCTGGGGTCTCTATTCCGATTTCTCCAACACCGTCACGGTGACCTACTACTTTAACGATGGTTCGTCCAAACAAGACTCGACCACGATCTCGACCGACTCCTTCACTCATCCCTGCGACCTGGATAACCCCACCGTGCTCCAGGCGCGCACAGATACCACCACCCTTAGCTACGATTTTATGCTTGTGAAGGGCGGCTGTGGCGGCGGCTTTACTCCGGTCATCATCGATACAGATGGCGCCTTGCGCTGGGCCAGCCCGGCCGGCTTTTCCGTTATTCCAGCCACTTTCTTCGATAATGCGATCTATCAAACCAGTGACACGTCCCTGTATCGGGTCGAGCTCGATGGTACGATCACCTTGATCCATGACTACGCCGATATCGGCGCCACCTTCCTCCATCATAACATCGACCGCGGCAAGGTAGGACTGTTGCTGGATTTGGACACGGCCGATCAAATCGAAGCCGTCAACATAGAGGTTGATGGTGCGGGTAATGTCATTAAGACGTGGGATCTCTCCCAGATCATCAGCGACGCGATGACCGCCGGTGGAGACGACCCGAGTCAGTTCGTCTATGCGGCGCCGACCGATTGGTTTCACAATAACGCCACCACTTACAACCGGGCTACTGACACTTTTATTGTTTCCAGCCGGGAAAACTTTGTCGTCGGAATCGATTACGAGACTGATCAGATAAAGTGGATCCTTGGAGACACGACCAAACACTGGTATGAGTTTCCTTCCCTCGCTCAGTTTTCCCTTGATCTCGCGGCCGATACTTTGCCGCCAATCGGCCAGCACGCTCTCTCCATCTCCTACGATCAGCATCTTCTCCTGATGGATAATGGTTATAACAGCATCTTCCAGATGCCGCAGGGTCTGAACCGTGGTTATGCCAGCCCGCGCAAGTATCGTTTGGACTTGGACTCCAACCTCGCGACGGAGGTTTGGAACTACGAAATGGACCAGACGATTCTCTCCCCGATCTGCAGCAGCGTTTATGAAGACGCGCCGCTTAACTATGTCATCGATTATGCCTTCGTCGGAGGCTTCGCGGCCACGACACCTTTCGCGCAACTGCTGGGTCTGGATGCGGCCGGCGATAAGATTTTCTATTACCAGTACCCGACTCGTTTCTGCGACACGGCCTATAATTCGATCCCTCTCCATCTCGAGAGCATCAACTTCCCGACGGTCTCGGCGCGTAACCTCAATATCTCGACCCGCGGCAATGTCGGACCGGGGGACGACGCCCTGATTGGCGGCTTCATCGTCACCGGAACCGAACCGCAGACGATTATCTTCCGCGCCTTGGGGCCTTCACTCGGGATGACAGTGGGAAATTCTCCCACCCTGGCCGATCCCAGCCTGACAATTTACGACTCCAACGGGGCTGAGATTGCCAGCAACGACGATTGGGAATCCGATCCCGGCGCGACGCAGATCACTGAAGATGGTTTTGCGCCGCAGGATTCGGCCGAAGCGGCCACTGTCCAGACGCTCGATCCTGGTGCCTATACTTTTGTCGTTAGGGGGAAAGACGAAACTCCCGGCATCGCGTTGGTCGAGGCCTACGACTTATCGCCTTTGGTTGATTCCAAGCTCGCAAACATCAGCACGCGCGGCCTCGTCGGCACAGGCGACAATGTCCTGATCAGCGGCTTCATCGTTGGCGAGGTTGATAGCACAACCGTCGTCCTGCGCGCCATCGGGCCTTCGCTTGCGGCGACCGGAATCGCCGCTCCGCTGGCAGATCCGAGCCTGGAGGTCTTCGACGCTAACGGCACTTCGATCGCGACGAACGACAACTGGCAGGATGACCTAAGCGCCAGCGACATCGAACAGAACGGCTTCGCCCCGAGCGATGCCGCTGAATCCGCCACCCTGCTTCATCTGCCGGCCGGTGCCTACACCACCATCGTCAGCTCGAGCAGTGGCGCTGACACCGGCATCGGCCTGGTGGAATTTTACGACCTCCAGGCACCAGCCGACTAAACTCCCGATTGGGCAGATCCGTGCTGCGCGATGTGATGGATACAACGGGAGCCGCGGTTTTATGGCGCGCCAAGCGGCTGATGCTTGCGCCCTGCCAAATTGTCAGTTTCAGCTGGTTCTCTTCCGTCCGCTTTACGTTCCGGAAACGCGCACAAAAAAAAGGTTCCGGATTTTGCATTTTTTCTTTGAGTCCCTCTGCTCTTCTGTCATGTTGCGGATCGTCCAAGAAAAGTGTCCCTGAAAATACAAAAGGCTTATGAAATCACGTCTCCTATTCACCGTTGTCGGTCTCGTGTCTCTTCTCGCCCGAGGCGCGTTTGCGACCCAGGCAGATGACACCACCATTACAATTACCGGTCAAAGCGCGGGCCCGACTCCTTTTATCAGTCAACTGACGCTCACGGCGAGCGATACGAGTGTAATCAAGAGCATACAGTTCACGATTGCGCCCAAGGCCGGCGCCGTGGCCCTGCCATTGTCCGGCACCTATGCCCAGGATTACCTGGTCAGCCGCGGTTATCTGGTCCCGCCAAGCACCGATATTTTTGTGCCCGTTTACGGCCTCTACGACGATTACGTCAACGCCATCACGCTCACCTACCACTTTCTCGATGGCTCGTCCAAGACGGATACCACGACAATCACCACTACTGCCTTCGACGACCAGGGGTGCGGCTACAAGAGTCCGATGGTTCTGCAAGCCAGGACGGATAGCACCGATTTGAGTTACGACTATATCTTTGTGAGGTCGGGATGCGGCGACTTCTCGCCTGTGATTCTCGATACGGACGGAGCCCTCCGCTGGGTCAGCACGATGGGCATCCCCAGCGCCCTTACCGCTTCCTCTATCTTTTTTAACGGCGCGGCCTACGTGACGAGCGGCACCACCCTGAGCCGAGTGGACCTCGACGGCACCATTACCACGTTGGGAGACTACAGCGGGGACGGGGTTGTAAATTTCCATCACAACATCGACCCAGGCAAAACGGGTCTCCTGCTCGAAGCAGATACCAGCGAATTCTATGAATCCGTTATCATGGAAGTGGATTTTTCTGGCGCCGTGCTTAAGACTTGGAAATTGGCCGATAGCATCAGTGCGGCCATGACGGCGGGAGGCGACGATCCCAGTCAGTTCGTTTATCCGGCACCGACCGACTGGTTTCACAATAACGCAGTTACTTACAACAAGGCGGATGATTCCATAATCGTTTCCAGCCGGGAAAACTTTGTCGTCGCCATTGATTATTCGACCGGTTCGGTCAAGTGGATCCTGGGAGATACCACAAAGCACTGGTATCAATTCCCTTCGTTGGCAAATTTCGCACTGGCGCTGGCGCCCGATACTCTGCCGCCAATTGGCCAGCATGCTCTTTCTATCACCTTCGATCAGGATCTGCTGCTTTTCGACAATGGCTTCTTTAGCACCTTTCAGATGCCGCCCGGAATCAACCGCACTTATTCCAGCCCGCGCAAGTATCAGTTGAATTTGACTGATCCAAGTGTCGGCGGCAACCCAGGCACAGCGGCGGAAGTGTGGAACTACGAGCAGAATCAGACAGTCTATAGCCCTATCTGCAGCAGTATCTATGAAGACGCGCCACTGAACTACCTGATCGATTACGCATTTGTGGGTGGATTCACTGCCATGCCGCCTTATGCGCAGCTTCTCGGTCTGAATGCCGCTGGTGAGACCGCCTTCTATTACCAATATCCGACCAATTTCTGTGACACTGCCTACAATGCACTGCCAATCCACCTTGAGAACACTGCCTACCCAATCATTGCCGCCCGGCCGCTCAATATTTCCACCCGTGGCAATGTTGGCCCCGGAGATGACGCGCTGATTGGCGGGTTCATCGTCTCGGGATCTGACTCAAAGAAAGTAGCGCTGCGCCTCCTGGGGCCCTCACTCAACATCTCCTACCTAACGAAGTATTTGGCCGATCCCGTCATAACTTTACATGATTCTACTGGAGCGGTCATCGCGACCAATGACAATTGGCAGGACGATGTCGGTGCCGCCGAGCTTACCGCCAACGGGCTGGCCCCGAAAGACCCCTCTGAGGCGGCTACGATCCAGACTCTTGCCCCCGGTGCCTACACCGTGGTGGGAACCGGTAAAGGCGCGGATGTAGGCATTGCCTTGGTGGAGGTTTACGATCTTTCGCCGGAAGTCGATGCCAAGCTGGCTAACATTAGCACCCGTGGAAACGTCGGGACCGGTGATAGCGTGCTAATTCCTGGTTTTATCGTGGGCGATATGGAAAAGACCACCGTTATCGTTCGCGCCATTGGCCCTTCTCTCTCGGCCTCTGGCGTGGCCAATCCTTTGGCTGACCCCACACTTACGGTTTACGATAGTAACGGCGCGGCGCTCGCCTCAAACAACGACTGGCAGGATGGCGTCTATGCCAACGATATCAGCAGCATTGGACTTGCGCCGACAGATCCCCTTGAATCTGCCATCATTCTCCATTTGCCCGCCGGGGCCTACACCGCCATCGTCAGCGGGGCGAACGGCGAAACGGGGCTAGGGTTGGTCGAAGTCTATGACCTTCAATGAGATAATCCGCGCGTCGAACCGCTATCTTCGCTCGGAGGAAATATGGTTCCTTCGTTGACACAAGCCGGTCACGTTTTATAGTCGCACCCGCGTCGCCCTCTTTCGGGCGGATGATTCGCGCCAACTACGACCGCCTAATTCTCATGCCTTCCACTCAAATTATCCTCACCGAAAACGTCCCCGGTCTTGGCGCCGAGGCAGACGTCGTCAAAGTGCGTCGCGGTTATGCCCGGAATTTCCTTCTGCCCACCGGCAAAGCCCATGAAGTCACGCCCCGTGCCATGCGCCAGCTCGATGCCCTGAAAGCCAAGCGGGCGGAGCGCGAAGCGCGCGAATTGAACGAGGCGGAAGAACTGGCGCGCCGGATCGGGAAACTAAAAGTCACTTTCATCCTCCAGACCGGCGAGACTGGCAAGGCCTTCGGCTCCATCACCGCCAACGATCTCGCGGAGCGCCTCAAAAACGAGATCGGTCGCGAGATCGATCGTCATCTCTTTGTTCTTGAGCACCCAATCAAGACGACCGGCGAACACGAAGTGCCGCTCAAGTTGCACCCGGACGTCAAGGCGGTCTTCAAATTCAACGTCAAATCTTCCGACGAACCAAAACCGGAAGCGCCGGCCGAAGAATCGGCCGACAAGACCCGCGGTCCCCGCAAACGCACCACCAAATAGATTAAATGCCGAGAAGTCCCCAAGGGAATGAACCCGGGGGGCCTCGCAAGACATCCCCGAACTTTGTCGGGGCTGACCGAGGCTCGGCAGCGCGGAACGGGGGAAAAGTTATTGACCACTCGTCCGCAGGTTCTCCCGTAGATATTCACCGGGCCCTCCCCCACAGCGTGGAAGCGGAGCAGGGTGTGCTCGGCTCCATGCTCATCTCGCCGCGCGACGCCATCGCCGAGGTGGTCGAGAAGATCAACGAAAACTATTTCTACATCCCCGCGCACCAGACGGTTTACACCGTCCTGGTCGATCTTTGGAATGCCGGTCAGGGCATTGACCTGATCACCTTCACGCAGATTCTGCGCGACCGGAACCTGCTCGACATCATCGGCGGCGCGCCTTTCGTCACCAGCCTCTTCACCTTCGTCCCGACAGCTGCAAACGTCGGTTACTACCTCGAGATCGTTCGCGACAAATATATCCTGCGCGAGATCATCAGCGCCTGCACCGAGGGCGCGCGGCGTTCCTACGAGGAGCAGGATCAGGTCGACAACCTCCTCGACGAAGTAGAACAAAGAATCTACGCCGTCGGCGAAGACCGGTTCAAGGACCAGGCGCTTTCCATGAAAGACCAGGTCATGGACGCGATCGAGGCGATCGAAAAACTCTACCAGCAGCACGGCGGCATCACCGGTCTCGCCACTGGCTTCAAGGATCTCGACCGCCTCACCAGCGGCCTGCACCCCTCAGAGATGATCGTCATCGCTGCCCGCCCCAGCATGGGCAAGACCGCGCTCGCCATGAACATCGCCGAGCACGTGGCGGTGAACGAAAACCGCGCCGTCGCCGTCTTCAGCTTGGAAATGAGTGCGCAGCAACTCGTGCAGCGCCTGCTTTGCTCACGCGCCGGGGTTAATTCCCAAAAGGTGCGTGATGGCACTTTCCTGGCCGATCGCGATTTCCCCAAGCTCACCGCCGCCGCTTCCAAACTGGCCGAAGCCAGATTCTTCATCGACGACAGCCCGGGCCTCAACATCCTCGAACTCCGGGCCAAGGCGCGGCGCCTGAAAGCGCAGCACGACATCGAGCTGATCGTGATCGATTACCTCCAGCTCCTGCGTTCCACTTCCCGCCGCGGGCAGGAAAATCGCCAGATCGAGATCTCCGAAATCTCGGCCGGGATCAAAGGGCTGGCCAAGGAATTGAAAATCCCGATCATCGTCGCCGCCCAGCTCAATCGAAATCCGGAAAATCGCACCGGCGACAGCAAAGGCCGCCCGCGCCTGAGCGATCTGCGGGAATCCGGCAGCATCGAGCAGGATGCCGACGTCGTCGGTCTTCTCGTTAGGCAGGAATATTACGCCGACACCGAGGAAGAGAAAGACGAGACCGAAGGCAAAGCCGACCTCATCATCGCCAAGCAGCGCAATGGCCCGACCGGCGACGTCCCCCTCACCTTCCGCAAGGAGTTCACCCGCTTCGAAGACCGCGCCCGGGAAGAGCGCGAGCCACTCTAAGGTCGCGCACGCTGCCAGCTTGCATCTTCCTGCCGGCAGATGGGCCGAAAACCGCAAGCTATGCTTGCGCTAGCCTAACGACTTTGCGGCGTCGATGACGTGCTGGGCGGTGATGCCCAGCTCTTTCAGGACCACGTCGCCGGGGGCGCTGAGCCCGAAACGCTGGATTCCGATGATTTTGCCGTCGAGGCCGACGTATTGCGCCCAGATTTGCGGGACGCCGGCTTCGATCGCCACGCGTTTCCTACACTCGTTTGGCAGGACTTCTTCCCGGTAGCTCTCGGGCTGGCGCTCGAAGCGCTCGAAGCAAGGCATGGAGACGACGCGGGTCCCCTCCCCTAGCTCTTTCGCGGCGGTGAGGGCGTGCTGGAGCTCGCTCCCGCAGGAAAGGAGGATGAGGTCGAGTTTGCCAGTTTCTTTGCGCGCAATATAGCCGCCTTTGAGGACGCCTTCGCGCCGGAGCTTGAGGTCGATCTCGCCGAGGAGCGGCACGGCTTGTCTCGTTAGGGCGAGCAAGGTGGGGCCATCGGTCCGCTCGGCCGCGGCGACGAAGGCGCCGGCGGTCTCCTCGGGGTCGGCCGGGCGGATGACGTCGATCTGCGGCATGACGCGCACGCTGGCCACCGTCTCGACCGGCTCGTGGGTGGGGCCGTCTTCGCCGACCGCAACCGAGTCGTGGGTGAAGATGTAGAGGTTCGGCAGGCGTGAGAGCGCGGCGAGCCGAATGGCGGCGCGACAGTAATCGGTGAAGACCAAAAAGGTCGCCCCGGAAGCGCGGAAAACGCCGTGGTAGGCGATGCCGTTCATGATCGCGCACATGCCGTGCTCGCGAATGCCGAAGTGGATGTTGCGGCCGGCCGGGGTGGTGCGGGTGAAGTCGCCGCCTTCCTTGATGTAGTTCAAGGTGGAGCCGTGCAGATCGGCGCTGCCGCTGATCAGGAACGGCATCGCTTCTGCGAGCAGCTGGAGCACTTCGCTCCCGGCTTTGCGGGTGGCCAGTTTAGCGTCGTTAGGGAAATTCGGGATCTTTGCGAAGAGATCGGACGGAACTTTCTTGTCGATTGCGTCGTCGAGCTGCTGCGCCTTGTCGGCGTTTCTCTTCCGCCACTCCTGGTAGGATTTTTCCCAGCGATCGTATTCCCCGAGCTGGTGCTTTTTGTGTTCGGCGAAATACTTGGTGACGTCGTCGGAGACGAAATAAGGCTCTTTCGGCAAGCCGAGGCCTTTACGCGCTTCTTCCGCGTATTTGGCGCCGCCTTCACCATGCGCCTTGGAGGTGCCGGCGACTTCGGGAATGCCTTTGCCGATGAGGGTGTGGGCGATGATGAACTTCGGTTTACCGTTGTCGGATGACTTCGCGGTCTCGAGGGCGTCGAGAAAGGCCTGCATGTCCTGGCCATCGACTTCCTGGACGTCGAAGCCGTAGGCGCGGTAGCGCATGGCGGCGTCTTCGCTCTGGGTAGCCTTGGCCATGGCGTCGAGGGTGACGGCGTTGGAGTCGTAAATGAGGATGAGGTTATCGAGCCCGAAATGGGCGGCGAAGGCGCTGGCCTCGGCGGAGACGCCTTCCTGGAGGCAGCCGTCGCCGGCGAGGCAGAAGATGTGTTGATCGAAGATGCGGTGCTGGTCGGTATTAAAATGGGCGGCGGCCATCTTCGCGGCCATGGCGATGCCGACGGAGTTGCCGACGCCCTGGCCGAGCGGGCCGGTGGTGCATTCGACGCCGGGGGTCTCGAAGAACTCGGGGTGGCCCGGCGTCTTGCTGTGGAGCTGGCGAAAGTTTTTGATTTCCGCCATGGAAATATCGTAGCCGGCGAGGTGCAGCCAGGCGTAATAGAACATGCTGCCGTGCCCGGCGGAGAGGACGAAGTAATCGCGATTGATCCAGCGCGGCTGATCGGGGTTGTACTTGAGCGAGTAGCCGTAGAGAACGGCGCCCATCTCAGCGCAGCCGAGCGGGAGACCGAGGTGCCCGGATTGCGACGCGTGCACGGCATCGATGGCGAGACCGCGGGCCTGGTTAGCAGCTTGGGAAAGGACTTCGAGATTGAGGCTCATCGGGAGAGTCTAGGGGAAAATTTCGAAATCCGAATATCGAAATCCGAAACAACGGGAAGAAATATCGAAATCCGAATGCCGAAATCCGAATCGGGCCTTTACTTCTTCGGAGTGGCGGCCGGGGATGCGACGCCCGCGGGGGCGTCTTTCGCTTTCACCGCAGCTTCCTTGAGGGTGAAGGTCCAGTGGGCTTCGGCTTTGCGCTCGCCGATCTTGGCTTCCACGATGACGGCACAGGAATCGCCGTGCAGCGGCTGTGTCACCTGGTAGGTCAGCATCTTGGTCGCGGGATCATATTTCGCCGGGACGACGCCGAGGCCGCTGACGCGCATTTTGACCGAGCCGGGCTCGATCCCGCCGATGGCGCCGAGGTTGGCCTTGATCATGGGCTTGTTGCTCGCGGTCGAGCCGTCGGCCGGCTCGGGGTTGATGCTGCCGAGCGGGATTTCTTCCGCGCCGGAACCGCCGCTGCTGGAGGAACCGCCGAAGTTAATCGCAGTCTCGAAGACCTTGGGCTTGTTCGCCTCGATCACGTAGCGGCCGAGGGCTTCGTTAGGCGAGCTATAGGTCAGCTTCTGGCCGTAAACGGTAAAGACGGCTTCGAAACGCGCTTTCTTCGTCGCCTCCTTCACCACGTCGTTGTAGTAGCCGAAGGGGTAGGCAAAGCAGTTCACCCGGATGCCGAGCTTCTGCTCGAGAGTGGCCTTGGAGCCGCCGACCTCGCTGTTGAGCCACTCGTCGTATTCCTGCGGGTTGAGGTGTTTGCGTGCGGTCGATTTGTCGGCCGCCTTACGCAGATCCTGGTGAGTGGCGCTATGCGCCTGGATGTCGACGCCGGCATCGCGCATCTCGGCTAGTTGCTCCCAGCTCATGGCCGCGCCGCCACCGTATTTCCCGCCTTTGATGCCCTCGGTGTAAATGAAGAGGGTGAAGGGATATTTGTATTTCTTCAGGATCGGCCAGGCGACTTCGTAGCCGGACTTGTAGCCGTCGTCGATGGTGACGATGGCGGCGCGCGACGGGATCGCTTTTTCGCCCCGCTTGTAGGCGAGAAAATCCTGCATACCGATGACGGGGATTTTCTTGTCCTGCAACTCCTTCATCTGGGCCTCGAAAGCCTCGGGGGTGATCTCGGTGTCGGGCCGGCGGACTTTATTTTCGAAGCGGTGATAGCCGAAAACGACGACTTCGGAGCTCTGGTCAATGGCCGGCTTGGAAGGGGTCGGCTGGGGGGTGGGCTTGGCCGCGATCGCCACGGTCGGGGCGACGCTCGGGGTGGGTCCGGCGGCTTTAGCCGACTTGCTGCCCTTTTTGCAACCTCCTAAAACGAGGCCGCAGAGGAGCAAAAGAATGATGAAATAATTGCGCATAGCTTGAAGCGTAGCCATCCGGTGAGAGCGCGAAAAACACAAGCGATTTCGGCGCAATTGGCGGAAGTTTCCCCGCTTTTCATTGCTCGGCACACGAATCGCTTTATCTATCTCCATGCCGCGTTTGCCCAGCTTCCTCGCCGCGCTTTCCCTGGCGGGCACTCTGCTGCTCGGCGGCTGTGCCACGGTCGCGACCAATACGAGCCAGACGTTCGATACCGTGGTGGTGGACGCCGGCCATGGCGGCAAGGACAGCGGTGCCTCGCGCCGGCACAGCCCGCCGGAAAAGGTCGTGGCGCTCGATGTCGCGTTGCGCGTGAACCGCAAGCTTCAGGAGTCGCAATTAAAGACGGTCCTGACGCGCGACAACGACACCTTTATTCCGCTCGACCGCCGGGTCGCGCTCGGCAATCAACAAAAAAATTCGATCTTCGTCAGCATCCATTTCAACGACTCGCGCCGGCGCGGGATCGAGGGGGTGGAAACGTATTACCATTCGCCCTATGCCTTCGCCCTGGCCTCCAGGATCGAGCGCTCGTTGCTCGCGCTGCCGGGGACGGTGAATCGCGGCGTGCACACGGCGCGTTTCCGCGTCCTGCGCAATGCGCAATATCCTTCTGTGCTGGTGGAATGCGGCTACCTGAGCAACCGCTCGGAAGCGCGCGAAGTGGCCGGCGCGGCTTATCGCGAACAACTCGCCGACAAGATCGCGGAGGCGATCGTGGATTACCGCTACGGCGAGGGCGTTTATCGGAGACGGTCGGCGCTGGCGCGCGCGGGTGGCGGCGGAGCGTCGTTTCTGCCGAGCTTTCGCTAGAACTCGATCCCGCGTTGCTCGCGGCCGATGGCGGCGAGGACGATGAGGGCCACGAAAACCGCCAAGGTGACGCAGGCCATGGTAAGGGCGTAATTCGGCTCCCCGTTTGGCCTAACGAAATGCTCGGCCAGCTTCGCCTGGAGCATGGCGGCATTGGCGGAAAGGAAGTTTCCCATTTGGTAAACCACGCCGGGGAAAGTGCCGCGCCAGGCCGGCGGCGAGAGTTCGTTCAGGTGCACCGGCACCACGCCCCACGCGCCCTGGACCATGAATTGCATGAAGAAGCCGCCGACGATCAGCAGCGGCAGGGCCGGCGAAAAGATCCAGACCGGGATGAGCAGAATGCCGAGCACGGCTGCGATGATGATGGTGCGACGGCGCCCCCAGCGTTGCGAATAAAAGCCGAGGATGGTGCCGCCGCAGATCGCGCCGAGGTTGTAGATGATCGCGATCGGCGCGGTCTGGTTGACGGAAAGCCCACGCTGCTTTTGCAGGAAGGTCGGGTAGAGATCCTGGGTGCCGTGCGACATGTAATTGAAGGCGGTCATGAGGAGGACGGCGTAGATGAGCAGGCGCCAGTTCTCCCGAATCATGCGGCCCATGCCTAACGACGCCTCCTTCACGCTGTCGCGTTGCCGTTCCCAAACCGGCGACTCCGGCACATGCGCCCGGATGTAGATGACGAGCAGGGCCGGGAGCGCGCCGACGATGAAAAGAGCGCGCCAGCCGAAGTGCGGGAAGACGACCCAATAGACGACCGCGGCGAGAAGAAAACCGAACGAGTAACCCTGTTGCAGGACGCCCGAAGCCAGGCCGCGCGCTTTCGCCGGCAGACTCTCCATCGCGAGCGACGCGCCGAGGCCCCATTCCCCGCCCATGCCGATCCCGTAGAGGGCGCGGAAGATGAGAAAGACGGTGTAGTTAGGCGAAAAGGCGGTCAGCAACTCCATCAGCGAATAGAAAATGATGTCGACCATGAGCGGCACGCGCCGCCCGAAGCGATCGCCCAGCATGCCAAAGATGAGCGCACCGAACGGGCGCATCATGAGCGTGAGAGTGATGGCGAAGACGACCTTGACGATCGAGACGGAGAACTCGGCCGCGACTTCCTTTACGACAAAGGTGAGAAGGAAGAAATCGAGGGCGTCGAGCGTCCAGCCGAGGAAGCAGGCGAGGAAAGTCTTTCGCTGAACGTCGTTCAGAGACCGAAAGATCTGCCAGGCTTCCACGAATCGCTTGTAGCGAAGCGGACCGATGCCCGCAATCTTTCTCCTGCTCCTGCTCCTGCTCCTTTCGAGCTCGAGCTCGTGCTCGTGCTCCCTATCGGCTGGAGGGGGATCAGGATTAGGAGCAAGAGCAGGAGAAAGAACAGGAACAAGAGCACTCAACGCATTGACGCATCATGATACGTCAATTTGTTAGTTGCGAGGAGGGGCGGTTGTCGTTAATTGCTCGCTTCGACGTGCACGCTGCATCCACTCATCCGCTCGCTGCGCTTTTGCGCCAGCGCATCGTCATCCTCGACGGCGCCATGGGCACGATGGTGCAGCGGCTTAAATTCACCGAGGAACAATTCCGCGGCCGCCGCTTCGCCAATCACCCGGCGAAGAGCCTGAAGGGCGATCTCGAGCTGCTGCAACTCACCCACCTTGAGGCGATCGAAGAGATTCATCGGCAATATCTCGAGGCCGGCGCGGATGTGATCGAGACCAACACTTTCAGCGCCACCACCATTGGCCAACAGGATTTCCTTTTCGCCGGGGAATCGAAAAGCGGACGGAAAGATGAAGCTTTTTTTGAGCGCGTGGTGCACGATCCCGAGCTCGTCGCGCTGGCGCAGGAGATGAATCTCGCGGCGGCAAAAATCGCCCGCAAAGCCGCCGATGAATTTACGAACAAAACCGGCTCGTCGCGTTTCGTCGCGGGAGCGCTCGGTCCGCTGCCGGTGACGGCCTCGCTTTCGCCCGACGTGAACGACCCGAGTTTCCGCGCCGTCACGTTCGACCAAATCCGCCGTGCCTACGGCGAACAGGCGCGCGCGCTGATCGAAGGCGGAGTCGACGTGCTCTTGGTCGAGACGATCTTCGACACGCTCAACGCCAAGGCCGCGCTCTTCGCGATCGACGAGGCGTTCTTGGTACTCGGGCGGAAGCTGCCGGTGCTGATCTCGGGCACGATCACCGATCTGTCCGGGCGCACCTTGACCGGCCAAACTGTCGGCGCGTTTCTCACTTCCATCCTGCACGCCGAGCCGCTGGTGGTGGGATTGAACTGCGCGCTCGGCCCGGCCGAGATGCGGCCGCACGTCGAGGAGATGGCGCGGCTCGCGCCCTGTTTCACCAGCGCGTATCCAAATGCCGGACTGCCCGATCCATTGTCGGAGACCGGTTTTCCCGAGACGCCGGAATCGATGGCGCCGCAGTTGCGCGATTGGGCGCGGAGCGGCTGGCTTAATCTCGTCGGCGGCTGTTGCGGCACGACGCCGGATCACATCCGCGCGATCGCGGCGGCGGTACGAGAGTTTTCGCCGCGCGTGCTGCCAACGTGGGAGGGGCCTTTGCGCCCCGATTCCTTCAACTCGCGCCCGCCGGAAGATCGGGACACAAAGGCCCCTCCCACATTGCCTCTTTCCGGCGTCTCGCCGGAAACAGCGTCGGCACAGACAGGTTAACGATGAGCGCGGGCAAACCACGCATGGACGAAGAAGTTCGCGGCGATCTCCCAGCAGGCGAGAGCTCAGAGGATCGGGGCGCAAAGGCCCCTCCCACATTGCATCTATCGGGGCTCGAGGCGCTCGATGTCACGCCCGACTTCGGCTTCGCCGTGGTCGGCGAGCGGACGAACATCACCGGCTCGCCGCGTTTCTCGAAGCTGATCCTGGCGGGCGATTACGAGGCCGCGCTCGCGGTCGCGCGGCAGCAAGTCGAAGGCGGGGCCAACATCCTCGACGTCAACATGGACGAAGGGATGATCGATTCCGAAGCGGCCATGACGCGTTTCCTCCGCTTGATCGGGAGCGAGCCCGACATCTCGCGCATCCCGATCATGATTGACTCCTCGAAATGGACCGTGATCGAGGCCGGGCTGAAGTGCGTCCAGGGCAAGGGCGTAGTCAATTCGATCTCGCTCAAGGCGGGCGAGGAGGAATTTCTGCGCCAGGCGCGACTCGTTAGGCGTTACGGCGCGGCGGTCATCGTCATGGCCTTCGACGAGAAAGGCCAGGCCGACACGCTCGAGCGCAAAACCGAGATCTGCACCCGCGCCTACCGCCTGCTCACGGAAACGATCGGCTTTCCGCCTAACGACATCATTTTCGACCCCAACGTCCTGACCATCGCGACCGGGATCGAGGAGCATAACAACTACGCCGTCGCCTTCATCGAAGCGACGCGCTGGATCAAAGCCAACCTGCCCGGCGCGCGGGTGAGCGGCGGGGTGAGCAACATTTCGTTCTCCTTCCGCGGCAACAACACGGTGCGGGAAGCGATGCACTCGGCGTTTCTGTATCACGCCATCCAGGCCGGGCTCGACATGGCGATCGTGAACGCGGGGCAGCTCGCGGTTTACGAGGAGATCGAACCGGACCTGCGCGAGCTGGTCGAAGACGTCCTCTTCAATCGCCGTCCCGAAGCGACGGAGCGGCTGGTCGATTACGCCGAGCGGGTGAAATCGAAGGGGAAGGTCGCGCCTAACGAGGAAGCATGGCGCAGCGCGCCGGTAGCGGAGCGGCTTTCGCACGCGCTGGTCAAGGGCATCGTCGAGCACATCGAGAGTGACACCGAGGAAGCGCGCCAACAGGCGCCGCGTCCGCTCAGCGTGATCGAAGGACCGCTCATGGCCGGCATGAGCGTGGTCGGCGATCTCTTTGGCGCGGGCAAAATGTTTCTCCCGCAGGTGGTGAAAAGCGCGCGGGTGATGAAGAAGGCGGTCGCCTACCTGATGCCATTCATGGAGGCGGAGAAGCAGGCCGATTCCAAACCGCAGGGCCGGATCGTGATGGCGACGGTGAAAGGCGACGTCCACGACATCGGCAAGAACATCGTTGGCGTCGTGCTCCAGTGTAACAATTACGAAGTGATCGATCTCGGCGTGATGGTGTCGGCGGAGAAAATCCTCGAGACCGCGCGCGAGAAGAAGGCCGACATCATCGGCCTGAGCGGCCTGATTACGCCCTCGCTCGACGAGATGGTGCATGTGGCGCAGGAGATGGAGCGGCAGCAGTTCAAGCTCCCGTTATTGATCGGCGGGGCGACGACAAGCCGGGCGCACACCGCGGTCAAGATCGAGCAGCATTACAGCGAGAGCGTGGTCCACGTGCTCGACGCCTCGCGTGCGGTCGGCGTGGTGAGCGCGCTTCTCAATCCCGATGCGAAGGCGAAATTCGACGTCACGACGCGGGCCGATTACGAGCGGCTGCGGACCGAACACTCGGAGAAAACGCGCGAGAAAAAAATGCTCACGCTGGAGCAGGCGCGGGCGAATCGAATCGCGATCGACTGGAGCAGCTACGAACCGCCGGTGCCGGAGTTCCTGGGCACGCGTGTCCTGGCGACAGCTCCGGGCCTCGCTTCTGGGAGCACGTCACAACCTTCAATAAAAGCAATCCCGCTCGAGAAGCTGGTCGACTACATCGATTGGTCACCCTTCTTTCACACCTGGGAATTGCGCGGCCGTTATCCGGCCATTCTCGACGACGAAGTCGTTGGGCCACAGGCGCGTGAACTCTTTGCCGATGCCCAAGAACTCCTCCGCAAAATCGTGGCGGAGAAACTCCTGACCGCTCGCGGCGTTTACGGTTTCTGGCCGGCTAACTCGTTAGGCGATGATGTCGAGATTTATCGCGACGAAGAACGCACCGAGGTGCTGGCGCGATTCTATTTCTTGCGCCAGCAAATGGCGAAGCCCAAAGGCCAGTCGAATTATTGCCTGGCCGACCTGGTGGCACCGAAGAGTTCCGGCAAGCGCGATTATCTCGGCGGTTTCGCGGTTACGGCCGGGATCGGGGCGGACGCGCTGGCGAAAAAATTCCAGGCTGAGCACGACGATTACAACGCGATCCTGACCAAAGCCCTGGCCGATCGACTGGCGGAGGCGTTTGCGGAATATCTGCATGAAGAAGCGCGCAAGGCGTGGGGCTTCGGCCGCGAGGAAAGCCTGACCACGGAAGACTTGATCCGGGAACGCTACCGGGGGATTCGCCCGGCGCCGGGGTATCCCGCCTCCCCGGACCATGTGGAAAAAGGGACGCTCTTCGATCTTCTCGCAGCCGAGGAGACGACCGGGATTGCGCTGACCGAATCTTTCGCGATGGATCCGGGCGCGAGCGTGAGCGGACTTTATTTTTCGCACCCGGACGCGCGTTATTTCGCGGTCGGGAAGATCCAGCCCGACCAGGCGCAGGAATACGCGCAGCGCAAAGGCGTTTCGTTAGGCGAGATCGAGAAGTGGCTCTCGCCGAATCTGAATTACGAACCGCGCACAGCCTCTTGAAATGTGGGAGGGGCCTTTGTGCCCCGATCCCCTTCCGAAATGATCGGGGCGCACAGGCCCCTCCCACATTGCTAGTGCGTGCTGCGCACGGCGAGCGTCTCCTGCGCCCGCAGCAGATCGTGCAGGGTGATGATGCCGGCCGGTTTATCGCCCGCGAGCAGAACGGCAAATCCGCCCGGCGCTTCGATCAGGATTCGCGCCACTTCGCCAATGGTGTGGCTGCGTTTGCAGACGGCCGCCTTCTCGAGCACGGGCGCACGATTTTCCGCCAGTGCCGCCGCCGCTTCCGTGCGCGCGAGGCAACCGGCGAGCAGTTCGCACTCAACCACCGGGAAACGTTTGAACTGATTTTTTTTCAGAACCGCCCGCAGATTTTCCGGGGCGAGGTTGTTGACTACGACCGGCCGAAAGTTGGCGATGGCGGAAACGGGATAGGCCTGCCAGCTGCGTAAATCCCGCGGCGGGATGACGTGGACGAGGACGTTGCCATCCTGGGCCAGGACTTCGTCGTAGAAATTGTGCGTCGTTAGGCCACGGGAGATCGCCTCGCTCACGAGCGCGCCGAGCATGAGCGCGGGGACGAGCGAAAACTGATGGGTCATTTCAAAAACAATCATGATCGAAGTGAACGGCGCCCTAACGACGGCGCTGAGGCAGGCGCTCATCCCGATAATGGCAAGGAGGGTCTGGCCATCGTGGGTGAGCGGGAGGACATAGCTGAAGAGGCCGGCAACGGTGCCACCGGCCGCGGCGCCGAGGAAAAGGAGCGGAGCGAAGATGCCACCACAGCCGCCCCAGCCGTAGCAGGCCACGGTGGAAATCCATTTCGCGCCCAGGAGAGCGGCAATGACCAGCCACGGGACTCACCGTGAAGGAGCGCGGAAAGGTCGTCGTAGCCGAGCCCGAAAACGCCGAGATGACCCGACCAAAGAAAGATGGCCACCCCAAACATCCAGACCGTGAGTCCGCCAAAGAGCGGATGGGTCCAGCGCGGAAGGCCGTTCCAATTCTTGGAGAAAAGGCGCAGGCGCAGGGTGGCGCGCTGAAAAGCGATCCCGACGACTGAAGCAAAAGCGGAGGCGAGCGGCACCCCGATGTAGGCGCGCCAGGTAGCGCCTTCGATCTGCGGGAGAAGGAAGGCGGGATTTTTCCCGATGATGGCGTGGACGGCAAAGGCGCCAAGGACGGAAGCGAGAATGACGCTGCCGACGAGCGGGCTGTTCAGGTCGTGCACGATTTCCTCGAGCACGAAGGTGATGGCAGCGAGCGGAGTGTTGAAAGCCGCAGCCAAACCGGCGGCGGCACCGGCCGCCGCCGGACGATGTCGACGTTGTTTCGGCACACCGAGGGCGCCACTCAACTCCGAAGCCACACCACCGGCGATGAAAACGGACGGACCTTCACGCCCAAGGCTCATCCCGCCGCCGACATGGAGCAGCCCCGCGCAGAACTTGACCAGAACGGTCCGCATCCTAACGAGTCCGAAATCCTGCCAGAAGGCGAACTTAAGCTGGGGAATACCGCTGCCGGCCGCGTTCTGGTCGACGCGAAACATGAGCCAGCCTCCGCCTAACGAGCAGACCACGACTACGGCGAGAGTGCCGAGAAGGAAAACAGTCAGGGTGCGGTGGGAAAGCGCAACGAAGGTCGAGAGATAGACCCAGTTGATCCCGAGCTCGAAAGAGACGGCGGCGAGGCCTCCGGCGAGACCGTAGATCGCGGTGAGGAGGATGGACCGGCTGGATTCTGGAAGACGCTGGAATTGCCGGGCAAGAATGGACACGGTGCCCTGCCACTAAACCTGGTCGAAGCGGTTTGGCACGGACTTTTCCTGCCGGCCCGGTCCGACCCAGGCGCCGCCGCGGAAGCCGCCTAACGAGTGTCCTCGACCCAGCTCACAATCTTGTAGTTGTTGATCAGGCCGGTAAACGCGAGCGCTTCGTCGTAATGCAGGTTGGTCACGCCATTCATCCCCACCGTCTTGCCGACAACGGAACCGAAAACATGTCCGCTATTTCCGCCGCCGTTCACCGTCACGTCGTAGTCGGGGGCATAGACCGCCGCGGTGATCTGGCCGTTACCGCCGAGCGTCAAGCTATGGGTGGAACCATCGGTCGGCTGCACGCCATAAAGGAGGAGATCGGAAGGCCGGTCGTTCGGATTGAGCATCCCTTTGCCGGCAATGGTTACGTCGCCTTTGAAATAGATCTTGGCCTGGACACCGTTGCCCAAAATGATCTGGGAACTGCCGGTGACGGAGATGTCGCCGGCCACGTAAATCTCGATAAAGGTGGGACTCCCATTCGGGTCGCCAGCGATGGTGAGAGTCTGGGTCCCGCTGACGGAGATGCCGCTCAGGAGATAGCGCGACGAGGACGATCCGGCCGTGGCGCTGGCGTTTAGCGTGGTGGTGCCGCTGACCGTGGACGGGGTCGGGTTGATCGAGGGCCAAGTGGGCGCGCCGATCGGAATCGGCGCCTGATAGAAATCAGTGCGCTGCACGCCGGTTACATTGCTGACACCGGTGGCGGTGCCAGAATTGGTCGCGACATCGCCGTAAACGTAAGCACCGCCAGCCTGGATCAGGTTGCCGTTGGTCGCGATGTCGCCGTTCTGCTGGCGTTTCGCGACATCGTAGAGGCCGTTGGTGGATTTGGCCGCATCGCGTGAGTCGTAACTGTCAATCACGATATTTTGATTGTTTAAATTCAGCGTGCCGATGGAGAGAATCGCCTGTTGGAAAGAAGAGACCGGGGCGATGATTGCCTCCAGCCGGCGGGCGGTGTGCGGCTGGGTGGTTTCACTCGCAAAAAGCGTGTCGATGACCCGCTGCCAGCGGAGAGTGAGTTTGCGCAGGCGATTGTCCTGCTTGTTGAATCCGACGCGGGGCGGACCGGTCAGCGGCAACCACCCGAGCGTGCGAATCCGGTAGTATTGCCAGCCTGTGGCGGGATCGACCAGTTGAGCCGGCGCATCGACCGCGACCTCGATCGTCATCGGGGTGCCGGCAAGTCCGGCGTTGGGAATAGTCGTTAGGCCGTGGCTGATGACGTTGTTGCCGGGCGCATTATCCCAGCCGCTCCAGGCGCCGTTTGGGGCCGGGTAAAGCGATTTGCGCAGTTCCACGATCGCCAGATCGATCCCGGACTCGGCGGCGATGAGGGATTCCTGCCAACTCGCCACCTGCAGGCCGAGTTGGAATCTTCCCGAAACCGCCCGCAGCACTTCGGTCGCAAGGATCGAGAGTACCGCCATGATGACGACGGTCCACAAAATGACCCCGCCGCTGACGGAAGATTTGGCGGAACGGCGCATTAGTAGACTCCGCTCCCCAGGTCGGAGCGCGTGTTGCGCAGCAGAGTGGTGTTGTAAACCGCGCTCCCCGTTTTGGTCGTGGCGATTCCCAGATTCGCGGCGTTCGAGCCGGCTGAGGTATAGATGGTGTTAAAGGTGATCCGTGTGGCGACGACTTTCCCGGAGTCAGTCACGTCGAAAAGGAAGTCGCGCACGTTTTCCGCGATCCCCACGGCCGGAGCGGCGCCTTGCTGGCGGAAGATCGTATTACCGACCAAAAAATAGTGCACCGTGACCGAACTCCCAGCACCGCCATAAATAACGCCGCCGTTCCCATCTAGCGTGGGCAACTGCGGGACGCCATTGGCATCGTAATAAGAAGGGATGGTGATGGTGGTGTTATTTTGGGCCGCCTGCACGGTAAGAGCTCGACGCAGGTCGAGCGCGAGATAGTCGGAAATTCGAATCGCGTCCGCGTGATTGGTGGCGAAATCGGTCGTCGCGGCAAAGTTCCGCTCCAGGCTCACGAAACCCATCAGAAGTCCCATGCTGATCGCGCTGAAGATGACGATCGAAATCATCATCTCGGTCAGCATAAATCCTCCTGAGCCTCTGGCGGCGTCGACCTTCATTTGGCCACCCCTCCTTTGGCCAAAATGGCGACGATCTGCCGGCTGCTCGGGTGGTTGTTAGGCGCACCGGTAAAAGCGGCCGTCCAGATGATTTTGACCGCGTTCTCAGTCAAGAGCGACGCGTTCTGATTAACGATCGTCGCCTGTCCGTTGGAACGAGTGAGCTGGGTATTACCGACGCTGCTGCTGCCATAAGGAACAAGGGTGACCGTTTCGGTGAGATTCTTGAGTTGTTCGCTGCCTGGGACGTCCGTGTTGAGCAAATTATCGCGCAGCCAGACTGCATCCGTCACCTCGTGCCAATTTGCGATGCGCATGGACTCCATCCGCTGCTGCAACGCCTGGCTGGCGGCGGTCGATTCCTTCGCCGCGCGAATCGTCTCCATCGAGGAAAGATTCATGGCAAAAAGCGACGACAGAAAAAGCGCCGAGATGGCGGCTGCCACCACTGCCTCGAGCAAGGTAAAACCAGCGCGGCGGTTGGAAGCTCCGAACTTCATCGGCTTCCTTAGAAGCAGGAACTACACCTGGGCGTTATAATTTCCATAATCCCCCGGGGTTCGGTTTCCCTCTCGGTCACTATGGACGCAGATCCTGCGACTGCGACGCAGGAGCGGACCCAGTTTTCTTCAAACGGGAGATCCCTAGACCGAGTTCGGATCGGTGCTGGCGATCAGCATTGTTCCGGCTTCATCGGCAGCCACGTCATCGGTGCTTTTCTGCGCCGGCGTCGGCTCGGGCCAGACGACGTTCCAGGCGAGATGAAGTTTTTCCAGCGTCCAGATGGTATAACGGGTCAGATCGAATTCCCACCACTTCAGCCCGTGGGCCGCGCAGCGCGGCTTGGCGTGGTGGTTGTTGTGGTAACCTTCGCCGAGCGCGCCGAGACCGACCCAGAAATTGTTTTTGCTTTCGTCCGAGGTCTCAAAGCTGCGGTAACCGAACTGCTTCATGTGGCAGATCGAGTTCACCGCCCAGGTGCAATTGTAGACGAACAACATCGGGACGTAGAGACACCAGAGGATGCCGGCAAGTCCGAGCGTCGCGTAAAGAGTGCCGGCGACGATGAGATGCGGGATGACGTAGAGCGCGGAATTCTCCCACAATTTGCAATACCAAATCTTCCGCACATCGGCCGCATAACGGAGCGAGCGCTCGCGGAACGAGGGCGGCTTGCGAATCAGCCACATCATGTGGGCGTAGGGGAAACCGTGGCGCGGGCTGTGAATGTCTTCTTCGGTATCGGATTTGAGGTGGTGATAACGATGGTCGCCGACCCAGGTGACGGGGTCGCCCGAGAGCCCGATGGCGGAGCCGGTAGCGAAGATAAATTTCAACCAGCCCGGCATCTCAAACCCGCGATGGGTAAGATAACGATGGAGATAAAGCGTGGTTCCGAGGCCGATCCACAGATAAACGCCGATCATGATCGGCAGATAGAAAAGTTGAAACCGGGTCCAGACCGCGGCGACTCCGAGAGCCTGCAGCACGACGAGGATCGTGAAAATAGCGATATTGAATTTTTCGTTCTTGAACATAACGGAAGAGAGCGGGGGGAGTCCGCCTGAGAAAGAGGCCAGAGTGTCGCTGTGAAGGGAGGCGAAGGCAAGCGCTTTTGGCTGTAAGAAACGCGCCGCTACGGTCGTGGTCGCAACGGTTTTCCGCGTCACTCACGACTGCGGTGTGCGGCCAAGGCGCGGATATGTTCAGGAAAGTTCGCATGCGCAAGCTGGGTTCACGTGGTATAAGGGCAGCGCACTGTCCGGGGTGTAGCTTAGCTTGGTAGAGCGCCTGGTTTGGGACCAGGAGGTCGCAGGTTCGAATCCTGTCACCCCGATTTCTCCTCTAAGTATTCGTGATTTGCTCTCCAGGAACCAACACGACCGAGCGGTCGCCGCGGCGACAGGTCGCAGGTTCGAACCTGTCACCGCGATGCCGCCTCGCGCCGCACGAGTGCTCTCCTCTGTCGCTGGTGGGAATGAATTTGCCTCCTGGCCAGCCGCCACCGTATCGTCCCGGCGCAGCGACTACCTTGTGATTAAGTGACGACCATTCCTTTTCGTATTCTCCTCGCCGCGCTCGGAGGTTGCGCGCTGACATCGTTCGCTCAATCGCCCGCCCCGAGCGACACCTCCGTCCAGGCGACCAATACCGAAACCGCCGCTTCGGCCGCCGCCCCCTCCCCTTCAGTCACTGAGTCGGTCGAGCCGCCTTCCCTGATTCCGCCGAATATTTTGCCCGCACCCGAGTCGCTTCCGAAAACTCCCGCGGCACCCGAGATCGAATTGTTAAAGTCGTATTTTAAAACGACCTCACTCGGCAAGGCGGCCGACGAACACCGGCTCCATGTCGAGATGGTGGCGCTGGAAGCCGGCATTCGAAACGACGAAGATCTGCGCGCGATGAAGGCCCTGGCCATGCAGGCGCCGACCGATCTCGAGCGCCGCCATCGGCTGAAGGAGTACTACGGACGTTATTTCGGAAAGCTGCGCGCCCTCGCCACGACTTCAGATTTAAAAGAATATCTCGACGCGCAGGAAGCGACTCGCAAATTGGCCCTCCTCCAGCCGCGGGTGCGGCATGAGACCGATGAAGCCGAGGCCGCCGCCCTCGCGAAGGCGAGTCAAGGCGCGGTCACGGCGCTGCCCACGCCGGTCCAGGCGAGAGCCGGCCAGGTGGTGAGTCCCTGATTGCCGTCGGGCGGAGAATCGGCCGGTTGCCGCCTCGCCGGAGCGCAGCTAAAATGGGCGGCACCAACGGCGCGTTCGTCTAGTGGTTAGGACACAGCCCTCTCAAGGCTGGTGCACGGGTTCGATCCCCGTACGCGCTGCCACTTCTCTTCATAGGTAAAGACGCGCGAATCCGCGATTTTTCTTGCAAAAGTCGGGCAGAAGTCGGACAAGTGACCCCATGAACACGAAACAGCCACAGTTCCCGATTCTCGTTAAAGTCGGCTCCTGTACGGTCAAAATCTATTGTGACCCCAAACCGCAGGGCACGTATTACCGGGTCGTCTATTACCTCGGCGGGAAACGCCACCGAATTCATTGCCGCGATCTTGATACGGCGACCGAGGAAGCGTCAAAGAAGGCGAAGTTGCTGTCGCAAGGCGAGGTGGACGTGTTGCAGCTTACCGGACGCGACCGCCTCATTTACGGGACCGCGCTCGAAGCGGTGAAAAAATCTGGCGTCCGGCTGGACGCTGCCGCGCTCGAGTACAGCGAGGCGCGGGACCTTCTCAATGGCGTGCCGTTGGTGGACGCGGCCCGATTCTACGCCCGTCATCATGCGCGTGGTCTCAAGCAAAAGGAGATCGCTGAGGCGGTGGCCGAAATGATCGCGGAGAAGAATTCGGCTGGCTTGAGCGCCCGCTACCTCGAAGACCTGCGCTATCGGCTTGGGACTTTCGCGGCTCGCTTCCACTGCAACCTTGCGTCGCTGACAGCCGATGATGTGCGGGAATTTGTCGCGGACCTGAGAAAGGGAACTTCGGCCATGAAGCAGAGCGTCCGCAGTCACAACAATTTCGTCGGTGCGCTGAAAACCTTTTTCGCTTTCGCGCAAGATCGAAGCTGGCTTGCAAAGGAAACCGACCTGCTGGCGAGCACGAAGAGGCGCAAAGAAAAAGCGACGCCGGTCGAAATCTTCACGCCAGCGGAAATGCGTTCGCTCTTGGCAGAGGCGACGCCGGAAATGGCCGTGTGCCTGGCATTGGGTGGATTTGCCGGGCTTCGATCGGAAGAGATTCTGCGCCTCGAATGGGCCGACTTGGAACGTTCGCCGGGCTTCGTTGTCGTCGGGGCTGACAAGGCCAAGACCGCGACGCGCCGCCTTGTGCCGATCTCCGACAATCTTTCGCGCTGGCTAGCCGTAGTGCCTCAAGGCAAGGGGCGCATCTGGAAAGACACGAAGGCAATGTTTTTCAAAATGCGTCTGGCCGTCGCGTCCGAAGCCCGGGTTAAGTGGAAACAGAATGCGCTGCGGCATTCGTGGATCAGCTACAGACTCGCCGAGATTCAAAACGTCAACCAAATCGCGTTGGAAGCAGGCAACTCGCCGCAGATGATCTTCCGGCACTACCGGGAGTTGGCGACACCCGCACAAGCGAAAAGCTGGTTCACGATCGCGCCTAACGAAGCGAAGAACGTCGTGCCGATGCGTCACGGCCTAGCGCAATCTTTCGCGATTCCGTGTTGACATAGCTCTCGGCACGCCGATAATTCCCTTAGAAAACACGAGAAAGGGATAGCAGTCCGCTCGTGTTTTTTCGTTTGTACGGAAGCACGGACGGCCCGCTGTTCCTGACTCATAACCTGAGGAACAGATGATGGAAAAACTTGCTGCTTCGATGAATGCCGACGACGCCGATCGGCTGCTGGATAAACACGGCCTCGCCGAGCGGTTGAGCGTCTCAACCAGAACGGTCGATTGCTACATGCGTGCCGGCCGCCTGCCCTTTTTGAAGATCGGCAAAACCGTCCGCTTTAGATGGGCGGACGTGATGGAAAAACTGAGCGACTGCCGCGTGAACTGAGGGAAAGAAAATCGCCGATGCGACTCGCGAAAATCTGCATCGGCGAAAATTCAACAATTACCGGATGGATGCTAACTCCGATGCCGAACCAGAGCAACTGCCGACACAAAGCACCACCGGCTACAAGCTAATGAGCAACCTGCGCGATCGCTGCAAGCAGCCTTACCCCGAAAAATGCTTTTTGTTCACGTTGGGAACATACTGCGACCGCGACGGCACCTGCTACGCGAGCAGCGAAACGTTGGCGGAAAAGATGGGTGTAAGCCCGAGCACGTCCAAGAGGATGCTGCGGAAACTCATTGCAGATGGAGAGGTAGAGATTCTCGAACCCGGAGTTGGGCGCAGCAAGAAGCGCGTTCTTAGACTTACCCGCTATCTCGACTTCGTGCCGAGAAAGAGCGCGTCGGAGGACGAAAACAGGTCATGCTCTCGGAGCAAGGTGACCTGTGAAAACGGGTCACGCTCTTGGGGTAACGTGGCCCCTAACAGCCATTCTGAACAGCCAGAGGGTGCTCCGGCTTTCTTGAAAGCCTCCACACCCAAGGGTTCTGCTCGAACCCGTTTGAGGAAATCTTTTTCGCCAAGACTCCCGTATCCGAAGACCGAGGCGGCGCTTTACGCGAAGCTGGACGAGTTGGGCATCGAAAGTGACCCCACCTACGACGGCAATTTCTTTGAGCAGATGCAGCGGTCCGGTTGGACGATTCGCGGCAAGCCGATTCTCGACTGGCCAAAGGCTTACGCGGCGCGGCTCAAGAAAAGCCAGCCGCAGGACTTCCCGGCGAAACAGACCGCAGCGCAGCGGATGGCAGCGAAGCGTTCGGGCGAGTACGAGGAAGATTACTCTGATCTTTAAGCCCGAGAAAACTTTGACCAATTTCTACTTTAACGAGTCTTTCCCCAGAAGCAGAAACCGAAACCACAACCAACCAAACCGGAGAAACTAACCAATGAAAACTGACAGACCCATCGGCTCGCAGGACCTGACCTCGTACGAGCATCAATCGAAGCAGCTATTCCCCAAGGCGCGGGCCGGCGTCGAGTTTAACAGAAGTGACCAACTCGACGACGTTTCACGCCGGGGCGGCGTCGGCCTCTTCCGTTCGCTCAGCGACCTGAGCGGCCGGGAAAATATCGGAATCGCGGACTTGGAAGCGCTGCTCACGAGGATCGCCGAAACCGTGCCGGATAGCTGGCCGTATAACGATCGCTCAATGGGCCTCGTGCAGAGTTGGAAGGTCTCGGCCCAAAAGGCTCCTGTCACGCCAAACGCAGATAGATGGAAAAGTCCTGTCGATGCTAGTCCTCTTGGCTCCCCATGGGCTGAAGGCCAAATCGACCGTGTAGGGCAGGCAGTTCTCATCGCATCCGACCCAAAACTTGCCGAATTGTATATGGACCTTGCGAAACGATCGCCCTTCGAAATCGTGCGCGAGCGGGAAGAGCGCGAAGCGGTGCGGAAGAAATTGCTCTCGATTTCTTACGACACAAAAAATCATGGGAATAATCCTTGGGCGCTTGGTCGCGAAGACCACGAGGCACAAGCAGCGTTCGTTGCTGAATACGGCTCAGTCGAGGCGGGCGTGTGGCGCGAAGAGGGTCGGCAAAAAGTGCGCCTCCCGTGGTCGTCGAATGTCGATTCTCAGAACCGGACCATCAACGGCAACCTCGCCGCTGGCTTCGATCGGGTGCCTTTTCTCGGCTGCGATGGCGAACTTTTCCGCCGGGCCGCTGGAATCGATTCCGCTCTGGCGAAGGCGCTGCATGATGCCGCAGCTGATCGCGCCGCCCGTGCTTCCGAGGAAGCCCAACGCCTCGCACTCGCTGCCCGTCGCTGATGGACCAAAGACGCCTAACGATCGCCCGGAACCGTCGGATCGCGCTCTGGCGTGCGCGATTCATCAAGAGCCTGCGCGCCTGCCCGAATATCCGGGCAGCGTGCAAGGCCGCGAACGTGTCGCCGCAAACTGTTTACCGCACAAAGCGAGACGACCCCGCTTTCGCGGCGCAGTGGCAGGATGGTAGAGAGGATTGATCTCGCGGTGGACGGTCTGGAGCCGGCCGGAACCGTCGACGTGGCAGACGGCGGGGAGTTGGGCACGTTTCTCCTCCTTAATCTGGAAGACTTCCATCATGTAGGGGACATCGTCCTCCTGCTCGAACCAGTCACTGACCGCTTCTCGCAGGATCGAGGGAGCGAAAGGCCGGAAAGACTCGCGGCGCTTGATCTTGGCGTTGAGGATGTCCTTCATATCGGCTCGGCGCGGATCCCCGAGGATGGACCGGTTGCCCAGAGCGCGTGGGCCCCATTCCATCCGGCCTTGAAACCAGCCCACCACTTTGCCGTCGGCAATCGCGTGCGCGGTGCGGTGGCAAAGGGTGTGCATGTCGGAGATGTCGGCCAGCTCGCAATTGTCTTCCTTTAACTCATTCCGCCGCGGGTTAAGGACTCTCCAGCAGTCGTCCTTGGAGAATTGCGGACCGAGATAGGGCGAGAAACAGCCGGCACTGACGGACCCGGCCAGGGTAAGTGCCGGTTTTCCAAGACTGAAACGCGGAGCGCCGATGGCCGTCGGTCGGGAGCTGGGAGATGGGAGATCGGAGTTGGAAGTTGGGAGATGCACGTCGCGACTGCGCACGCTGTCGGAAGGGCCCGTGATCGTGCCGGAAAGTTTGGCCGCCACCATCGCCGCGGCTCCGATAGCACCGCCCGCGTCGCCCGCCGCCGCAGGCAGATACATTTTCTTGAAAGGGGTCTGCAGATACACCTTCCCGTTGGCCACTGAGTTCATGGCGCAGCCGCCAGAGAGCGCGAGGTTGGGCGACGGGTGGCGGTCATGGAGGCCGTGCAGGAGAGCGAAAAACGCTTCCTCATACATGGCTTGGGCAGAACGGGCCATGTCCTTATGCTTTTGTTCGAGCGGCTCGCCATTTGCGCGGGGAGCACCGAGCAGGGAGCTAAGAGCAGAGGTGTAAAGCGTGCCGACTTCGGGCGAACAATCGTTCCAACTGTAGGAGACGTTGTCGGTGTGATGCCGGAAGTAGGCCAGATTGAGGCGAAAGGTGCCGTCGGATTGGATGCGGACGAGCTCGCGCATCTGCTCGAGGTATCTCGGCTCGCCGTAAGGCGCGAGGCCCATAACCTTGTATTCATCACCGTAATGCGGGAAGCCGATGAACTGGGTGATGGCGGAGTAGAAAATCCCCAGCGAGTGAGGGAAGTAAACGCGCTGGTCGATCTCGATCCGTCCTCCGCTCCCCCACCCCAGCGCGGTGCTGGCGAAATCGCCAAAGCCGTCGACCGAAAGGCAGGCGGCTTCGTCAAACCCGGAGATAAGGACGGCCGAAGCGAGGTGCGCAAGATGATGCTCGACGTGATGGACCTGCGCTTTGAGCTGGATCCCATACGCCTTCTCGAGTGCTTCCGCCGCGGATGAGGCGCTCCGCATGTTCTGGATCTTCTGCCACATCAGACGCGGGTCGGGCAGATGAGTCACGACGAAGCCGAGCCGGCGCCAGTTGTTCGCGCCGGGTTTGCGATTGATCGCGATGTGATCGACGTCGCTCAACGACGCGCCAACTTCGGAGAGGCAGTAGTCGATCGCCTGTGTGGGCAGGCCCGCCCAGTGCTTGATCCGCCGGAAGCGCTCCTCTTCGGCCGCGGCGACGAGGCAGCCATCCTTCATGACACACGCTGCGGAGTCGGCGTGGTAGGCGTTAAGGCCGAGAATCAGGAACATTGGGGAAGGTGGGAAGTGGGAAAGTGGGAAGGTGAGAAGCCGGAGATCAGAGGTCTGAGATCGGAGCACGGAGCGGGGAGCAGGGAGCGCGGAACTGGAGCGCTGGCTAGGGACGGAGGTGGCGCATGAAGGCGAGGGTCATGCGGCTCTGCTCTTGGAGTTGGCTTATCAACCCCGCTGTGTCGCAGGCTTGAAAGGCCGCATTTCGCGTGAGCAGAATCAGCATGTTGGCAACTTCAAAGACTGAGCGACGGGAGATGTTGAGGAAATTACGAAATTCCACGTCCGAGACGCTTCCAGATCCTTCTTTAGCCTGTGAAGTACCCCCTGCATCGCGTTTTGATATAGCGCTTGCCATAAGTCGTCTTGAGGTATTTCTCCCGGCGGAAAGCGTCCTGCTCGTTTGTGCAAGCTTCGTAATAAATGAGGCAGAGTGGCCGTCTTTTAGATGTCGAAACAACTTTTCCTCTGTGGTGCAAATCCGGTCGCTTTCGTAGATCGCGCGTGCATCCGGTATAGAGCAAACCGTCCGGTCCGGATCGAAGGACATAAACGTAGATCACGCTCCTACTTCACAGGCCAAGATGTTGTTCATGACCGAGATCGCAGCCCGCTGCAGCTGATCGCGAAATGAGTAGTCTTTCGCTCCAGGTGTAGCAGGACGGAAGCAGCGATAGCACGACTTCACCTGCGCTCGTGCGTCCTGCCAGATCACCAAATCTCGAAGTCTTGGAATCTAAATCGTTTCTCTTCCATTCTGCCGCCTTCCGTTGGTTTGTCTGACTCCCCGCTCCCCGCTCCCTGCTCCCTGCTCCCTGCTTTACGCTACCACCGCTGTGCGAAGGCATGCTGCCGCCCTTGATGCAGCCTCGAATTTCGTCGCGGCAGTATCGGTCGGTGAATGGAATGTCGTCGTTCTGCGGGCGAATCTGTCTCGAGGGGTTACATGCGAACGAGGGCATCGAGAATTAGCGAAGCGGAAATTCCCGTCAACGATATTCTCCCGGGCAGGTAAAAAGTCGCGCCCCCACCCTCCGGCGTTGACGATGGATCGCAGAATGCTGGATGTTGAAGTCGATGGAATGGTATTGCCTTCACACGGAACCCAGGCAGGAAGCGAAGGTGGCGCATCTGCTGCGCCGCGACTTGGGACTTGAGGTTTTTGCCCCTCGCATCCGCTTCCGACGGCTGCGAGCGGGACGTCCGCTCTGGACAACAGAGGCGCTTTTCCCGAGTTATCTTTTTGCCCGCTTCGACTATTTTGAGCGCAGGCGCCAGGTGAACGCTCTCCGCGGCGTCAGCCGAATCGTTCGTTTCGGCGACCGGCCGGCACCGGTGGAGGGGGCGGTCATGAGGGAGTTGCGTGCCTTGGTGCACGATCATGAAACGGTGGAAGTGCAGGTGGAACCGCAACCCGGCTCCGAGGTTGTTATCGCCGGGGGTTCGCTGGGAGGCCTCCGGGTGCTGGTGACGCGGCTAATTCCCGCGCGACAACGCGTCGCTATTTTGCTCGAGATGCTCGGGAGCGCCCGGGAGGTGGAGATCGAGCGAGCCCGCGTCTTCCCGGTGAATCCGCGGCGGCCGTAGCGACCAGACCTCATCCTTCCGCGATCAGGCCTGATCTTGTTGCCATCGGGCCTGTCCACTCTTGCGGCCGACACGGCCGCCGCTACAGCATTTGGCTTCGCCTATGGAGGAACCATTCAGCTGTCAGCTTTCCATTGACGGCAGTTTGTCCCCCCATTGGAAGATCAGCCACGGCAGCCGGCGCGCGCTCCAGAAGCGCGGGATGAAGACGCGCGGCTGGGCGAGCGAACGGAAAAACCAGCCGAGATAATATTTGTCGGCCCAATCCGGGATTCGCACCTGATCGCCGGTAAGGAATCCGATGGCGGCGCCGATGCAATGCACCGCAGGACGATAATCGAGCTGCTCGAGGAGATACTGGCCGAGCTTGTCCTGGATTCCGCCGCCGACCGCGATGACGATGTGCTTCGGGTGAGTCTGCCTAACGAGTTCAAGCAAGGCCTCGTCCTTGACCGGCCGGCCGTATTTCGGGGCAACGTACAAACCGGAGGCCAGAGGCCGGAGGTCGGTGGTCAGCGGTGCACCCGAAGCAGTATTCCCATCATGCCTGTCCTCTATCCTCTGTTCTCTGTTCTCTGTTCTCTGCTTTCCGATCTCTGTCCTCTGTCCTCTGTCCTCTGGTCGCCCCTGTTTCAGTCCCAAATCCTCATCGGTAGGGCGAGACTCCGTCGAGCCAAGCCCTCGATCCACGGACGCGACGGCGCGCGTCCCTCCAGCGAGGAATCCTTCCAGCTTCTCGCGGGAGGTTTCGGTCGCGACAACCCAGATTACCGCGCCGGGTTGCCGGACGGATTCGTGCTCGAGCAGGCGTTTGACGTGTTCGAGCCCGGAAATGCGCGGGACGCGTTCACCGGTAAAGAATTTCCAGAGCAGGACCATGAAACCGCTGTCGGCGATCGCGATCTCAGCGCTGATCAGCGCGCGCCGGTAATCTTCGTCCCGGCAAAGATTGATCATGGAAGGCGCGGCCGGCGCGACGAGCAATCCGCCGCGGCGGGTGATCTCGTCGACCGCCTCGCGTGATGTCCCGCCGAAGAATTCAATGCCGAGGATACGATGCGTTCGCATACGTGGTTAATGGTTATCGGTTATTTGTTGTCCGGGAAGAACGGAAAGCAAGAAGCGGGCGGAGCGGAGCGCCCCCCAAGGAGCGGCGGTTTACAACCGCAGAAGGCGCTTACAAAGCGCCTTTCCTTGCCATCCTCCCCTCCGTCAATCCAACCAGACGACATCCGCCTATGGCGGACCGTCCCTCTAATTGAGGCGGCAGGCGGAGCGCCCGCCCTACAATTTTTCCTTCGCCGCTTCGCGCGAGGCGCGCAGCTGCAATCTTGTTCCATCCGTGTCATCGGTGTAATCCGTGGTTCAGCCGTTCAGCTTTTCCCTCGCCGACGCTCTGTAGCCGCGGCTCTGCGTAACCGTGCGGGCAGTGCCTCAACACAGTGAGGCGGCTACAGAAAGCGGACACAGAGTCCCTCCAGGCAAGGCTACAAATTTTCCATTCTTCCATCCGTGTATTCCGTGGTTCATCAGCGTTTGATTGACTCGACTTGGCCCCAAGTCTCGGGGCTTCACCCGCGCTTCGCTTGTCCATGTCGCGCGGTTCCCACCGGCTCCGTCGTTTTCCGGGGAGCACGGGCTGCCAGCCCGTCGGTTCGGCGAGTCTCGCCGCACAGCTTCCTCTTTTTGCCGGGCGAGGAGCTGGGCGGCCCGCTTTTGAAAGTTCGTGCTGGGTGACACCCAGCACCCACGGGGTGGCACCCCGTGCTCCCCAATCCGTGGTCCATGTCGCTCCCGTCAGCGTTTCCCTGATCCCTATCCATCCGTGTCATCCGTGGTTAAATTTTCAGCGTGTCAGCTTTCGCCCAGTAACCAATAACCAATAACGATTAACAAATAACCTTACTCCTGCTATTCTCCGCCGCCTTGAATGCCGCTGTCGCTGAACCGCCGCCTCCCGTCGTACGGCGTCGCTCCATTACTCCAGCGGTGGTTTTGCTCTTCGCCACGCTCGGCCTGCTCTGGTTTATCCTCTGCCGCGATCTCAGCCTGGAGTGGTCCTCGAACGAGCAATACAGCTACGGCTGGTTCGTCCCGTTCTTCGCCCTCTTTCTCTTTTGGCTGCGCTTCGAAGATGCGGGGCATCTTCGAAGCGGTTATCGGTTATCGGTTAATGGTTCCTTGGACTCCGCCGGGACGGCTCCCGCCATAACCAACAACCAGCAACTAATAACCATCGGCGCGATTATCGGCCTCGCGATGATCGCGCCGATCCGCCTCTTCGAATACGCCAACCCGGACTGGCGGCCGCTGAGCTGGGGGCACGTCCTCGCGGTCGTGGGTTTAACGTTATTGGTTATTGGTTATTGGGGCGGCCGAAAGGCAGTGCGGCATTTCGCCTTCCCCGTCTGCTTCATTCTCGTTGCCGTCCCATGGCTGACCCCGATCGAAGCGCCGCTCGTGCAATGGCTGATGCGCCTGGTTGCGTCCGTCGCCACGGAGACGCTGACCCTTTTCGGCATTCCCGCACAACTCGAAGGCAGCCTCATCCGGGTGAACAACGGCGTCGTCGGCGTGAGCGAAGCGTGCAGTGGTGTGCGCTCGCTCCAGACTTCGCTCATGATCGGGCTGCTCTTTGGCGAACTGAAACGCCTAACGATCGCGCGAAGGGTCGCACTCGTTGCCGCGGCGCTCACGATCGCGCTCTTCGCAAATTTCGGACGAGCTCTTTTCCTGGTCTGGATCGCCGCGACCCAAAATCTGGCCGCGGTCGAGCGCTGGCACGACATCGCGGGCTACGCGATTGTCGGCGCCGTCTTCGTCGGCACGGTGGCCCTCGCGAGCTGGCTCGCGGGGCAAGTCAGAAGTCAGAATGAAGAAGGAAGAAGCGACCAAGGGAAAGGCAAATGTCAGAAGGAAGAATTAAGAAGTTCAGCAGAGCTGACCACTGACCTCCGATCTCTAAGTCCTACCATCGCTACCAGCGGGCGACACGCCCGCCTCTACATTTTCCGGCTTCCTCCTTCTTCCTTCTTACTTCTCACTTTCAGCTGGCTTCTTTTCGTCGAAGCCGGCGTCACCACCTGGTATCGGTGGCATGAACGTAACTTCGTTCCGACAACCGCCTGGAGCGTGCGCTGGCCGGAAGATGCGCCGGGTTTTCGCGAGCTTCCGATCGCCGACAATGTTCGCACCACCCTGCGCTACGATTCCGGACGGGAAGGTGCCTGGCAGACCATCCTCGCGACCCCGCCCGACCAGCAGCCGGCGCCGGCCACCGTAACGATGTTTTTCTTCCGCTGGGAACCAGGGTCCACAAGCATCCTGCGGGCACGAGCGCACCGGCCTGATATCTGCCTGCCGAACACCGGGTGGCGCGTGGCAAATGATGAAGGCGTGCGGTGGTATGAGGCGGCACCCGGTCTCGCCCTGCCCTTTCGCCATTTCAGCTTCGTCCGCGAGGCAACGCCCGGACGACAGGTGTTCGCGCACGCGTTTTTCTGCCAGCGGGAAGATCGCGTGCCACCGCGCGCGGCCGATCGGTTCGATGTCACGGCCGGGGAGACCAGCGACTGGATGCGTAACGATCGCGTGCGGGTGGTGCGGGAAGGTCTGCGGAACCAGGGGCAACAGGTCATGCAGTTAGTTCTCCTCTCCAAGCAGGAGCTCAGCGCAGAAGAAGCCCAAACCGAATTCGCCGCCCTCGTGCCGGGGCTGGTCATGTCAGAAGGCAAAAGGTAAAAGGTAAAAGGAAGAAGTGGCGGACGAACTAGATCTGCGGGAACGCACAACCGAGTTTGCCCTCCGAATTATTCGAATGTTCGTGACGCTGCCCAAGGCGACGGAAGCGCAGGTTCTCGGAAAACAGGTGCTGCGTTCCGGAACATCCATCGGCGCAAACTATCGTGAGGCTCACCGGGGTCGCAGCAAAAATGAATTCATCGCCAAGTGCGGAGATTGTCTGCGGGAAGCTGAAGAAACTGCATATTGGCTGGAGCTGCTTGTCACTTCGGAGATCGCTCCAGCGGCTCGGCTCGCGCCGTTGCGACGCGAAACTGAGGAATTAATTGCCATCTTCGTCACCATCGTGAAACGCTCCAAAGGCCTTTAGTCTTAGGCTTCACTTCTTCCTTTCCTGATTCTGGTTTTTCACTTCTTCCTTCTTCCTTTTGACTTCTGACTTGCATTTGATCGATCCCGAGCTGGTCCAGCGTCAGCACCGGCGACGGTTGCTGCTTGGAATCGGCGGCGTTCTCGTCGTTCTCATCGTTCTCGTCCTCGTCTTCGGCCGGCCGGCGCGCCACGCGATCAAGGCCTGGCAAGCGCGACGTCATGCAGAAAAGGCATTCACCCTCATCGCCGCGGAAGAATGGAACGACGCGACCAAAGAGGCACGGAGCGCCTACCAACTCAGCACGACCGAGCCGGAGGCGGTCCGGGCCGTGGCCCGCCTGCTCTCGCGCACCCGGCAGCCACAGGCGCTCGGCTTCTGGAAAGCGCTGTGCGATGAACAGCCGCTCACGCGGGAGGACCTGCGCGACGAGGCTGCCATCGCACTCGCGGTCGGGGAAAATGGAATCGCCGGGCGTGCGGTGGAGGAGTTGTTAGGCAAAACCGAAGGCGGACCCGGCCCAGCCGATCGGCTCCTCGCCGCCCAGCTCGCCGCGCAAAGTCGCGAGTCGGAAAAAGTGTCCGATTACCTCGCCAAGGTCGTCTCGGATCCCAAGGCGACGGAACGCCAGGTTTTCCAGGCTTCGTTGTTTCAACTCGCCGCCACCAGCGGCACCGCTCCCGGCGCCCGGGAAACGCAGGCCGCGGCCTGGAATCGTGTGACCAAGATCGCGCGCGGAAAAACCGACGTCGCGCTCGACGCCCTGACGATTCTCGCGCAGCACGCCCTCTCCTCGCCTAACGAGATCGTTTCCGATCCCGCGATCATGCCGGATACGGAGTTGATCCAGGCTCTCGAAGCGCACCCGCTCAGCCGCGCCGCGCAGAAACTGCTCGCGATAGACCTGCGCATTCATCTCGACCCGGATCAAAAAGAAAATCTTATCGCGCAAGCGACCCAGACCTGGCGCAAAGCGGATAACGAATCGCTAGCCATTTTTGCGCGCTGGTTAAACGGCAAAGGCGAATTTCAGCGCGAACTCGACACCATCCCGCTCGATAAGGCTCTGCAAACCCGCGACCTCTTTTTGCAGCGACTCGACGCGCTCGGCGCGCTCGGGAATTGGGCCGAAATCAAACGCCTGCTCCAAAATGAAACCTTCCCGCTCGATCCGGTCATCGAGCACATGTATCTGGCGCGCTGCAATCAGCAGCTCGGCGAAGTCGTCGCGGCTGAAAACAACTGGCAGCGGGCCCTGGAAGCTGCTGCCGGCGATCCGCAAAAACTTCTACCGCTGGCCGATTACCGAAAAAAACGGCGCGACGACGACCGCCGGCGCTGCCTACGACACCGTCGCCCACGACAATCCGGCGGTGCGTCCAGCGCAGCAAGGCCGGCTCCGGTTGGCCCAGCAGAAACGCGACACCCGCCAGATGCATCGCATCCTGGCCGAAATGCTGAAGCAATGGCCTAACGACACCGCGATCCAGAACGATGTTCACCGCGGCGGGGAAGCTTTTGAAGTGGAGTTCGTAGGTTACGACGGTCATACGGTCGCACTGCTGACCCTGGAACGCGCGCAAGTGCGTCCGCTCCGTGCCAGTGACATACCTCATGCCCGCGAACTTGCGCCGATGTGAGTCTCCTCCCTGTTCCCGCGGCGTCCTTAGGGGTCAGTCCTCACTTTTGACACAAACGTGCCACAGTAAGCGCGACCAGATCGGCGCATTTTCAGGAATCGCATTTTCGAAGTCCGCGAACGCGTTTTCCGAAGGAAACTCGGGCCCCATCCGTCGGTTCGTCCATAGGCGAAGCCACAGCGGAAATCCAAAATCATAGAGCGGAAATCGGCGCCCTGCCCTCGATCCATTGCGCACGCACCATCATTCCCGCGATGCATTCTGCGGACAGCTGTTCGGCGAGTCGCCGAAGAGAGGTCGCCGCGGCGACCGCTCCCCATTCCCTATCCGTGTCAGCTGTGCCGTAACGGATTCGGAGAAACGGCCGGGCTTTCAATCCGCGGTTCCTCGCTCCTCTCCGCTTGCCGGGCCGGCTTTGAGCGCTAATATTTAAAGCCCGCTCGATTCCCTAACCGAGATGAAAGTTCCGACTCTCTACCTCGATACTTCGATTCTCGGTGGTTATTTCGATGACGAATTTCAGGAAGCGACGCGACGACTTTGGCGCGAAAGGGACGAGGGCAGATTCACATTTCTCACTTCCGCGCTCGTCGCGCAGGAGATCGTGGCCGCGCCAGAAAAGGTCCAGGCCTTGCTCGCCTCTACCTTCATCCAACGCGAGTTATTGCCTTTGACAGATGAAGTGGAAGAGCTGGCCGCCGCCTATCTGGCGCAAAAAGTAGTTCCTCCGCGCTACGCCAATGATGCGCGTCATATCGCCATAGCCACAGTGAATCACATTGGTGTTGTCGCGAGCTGGAATTTTCAGCATCTTGTGAACTACGAGCGGGAAATCGCCTTCAATGGCGTTAATTTGTTGCAGGGATACGGCTCCGTTCGTATTGTCAGCCCGTTGGAGCTCATCCATGCAAACGAAAGCGAAGAAGGGATTTGATGCGGTCGCCGAATCGCGCAGATGGCGTCGTGAGACCAGCGCGTTGTTGGCGACAATGAGTCCGGAACGGCGGATCGAGTTCATCAACAGCCGAATTTCCAGTTTACCCAAGACTCGCCGAGCGACCGCAAGCAAAGCCGCGAAAATCTCTTCTGCCTAGGCACAACTCAGTCTGTCGGAGTCGATCTTTGGCCATGAAAAGTCAGGGGTCTCCTCGGGGTCAGTCCTCACTTTCGACATAAACCTTCCATATAGGCGCGACCAGAATCGGCGCATTCAGGAATCGCAGTTTCGCGAGCACTCGATTCCTGGCGATCGCTGCAAACCGCGTTGACGGTAGAAAACACAAATGAGAGGATCCAAGAATGGCTAAAATCTCGTTGAGCGACGTGCTGGAGTTGAGCGTGTCGGAGCGCATTCAACTGGTGGAAGACATCTGGGACTCCATCGCCAAAGGTCCCGAGCCCGCGCCGCTGACGGAAGCGCAGCGTCAGGAACTCGATCGTCGTCTGGCAGCGCACCGCGAGAATCCAACAAATGGCGCGACCTGGACGGAAGTGAAAGGTCGGACGGTCGATCCTGAGTGAGTCGGCAGGTCATTTTCAAGCCCGAAGCAGAACTCGATGTAATCGAGGCTTATCGCTGGTATGAAGGACGCGATAAGGGATTGGGCACAGAATTCAAGCGAGCCGTTGACAGCGTGGTTTGCCAAATTCAACGCCATCCAGAAATGTATCCTGTCGTGAATAAAGAATAGCGGCAAGCCGTGACGCGGCGATTCCCCTACTCCATCTTTTATCTCGTCGAGGAAGAAGCCGTTTACGTGCTGGCCGTCTTTCATGCCTCTAGGAATCCCCAATCCTGGAAGGATCGCACCACATCCGCCCGAGGCGGGCCGTCCCAGCAATGAAGCGTGGCAAGCGCTTCAACACAGTGAGGCGGCTACGTTGAGCCTCGCCAGGCCGGCAATCCGCCTGGGACGCGCGGGGCAGGCGCCTCAACACAGTGAGGTCCCCTCGGGGTCTGAGGTCCCCTCGGGGTCAGTCCTCCCTTTCGACATGAGGTCCCCTCGGGGTCAGTCCTCCCTTTCGACATAAACCTGCCATAGTAGGCGCGACCAGATCAGCGCATTTTCAGGAATCGCATTTTTCGCGTCGACAAGCTCGCTTCCTCCCTCATCGTCAACCTCGGGATTTGCGGACCTCACTGCGCGCGGCATTTTTCCGCGAGTTTGATCCCGTAATCTGCGAATGACTGTTCGGCGAGTCGCCGAACAGTGCGTGCGAGTCGCACGCGCTCCCCAGAGTTCTTCCCATCCGTGTAACCCGTGTAATCCGTGGTTAAATTTCCAAACGGGACGACATCCGCCTGGAGCGGATCGTCCCTCCACGCAGACTAAGTTAAACGATGGCCTCTATCTCGCGGAGCGAAGTCGATTCCGGTAAAGGCTCACCTTTTGACTGGAGCAGGCTGATCCATTCATCGACGGCGGCGCAGAGCTCTGCGTAAACCCCCTGCTCGTCGCTGCCGTGCACGCCCCCTCACATCAGACCCAGACAGCGCCCAACATAGCACTGGTCTTCCTCACTCCAGGCTGCGACCTTTACGTAGCGATCTGATGGTTTACTCATGGTCGGATTCGTTCGAGGGCCCCCGCTTTAAATCGCGCTCTTGATAGTGCTTCGCATCGTCGCCCCTTCCACCAGTCAAGATTTCCTGGATCGTGCGGTTTCTCGGCGCGCGTTGTTCTACGCGCTTTTAATCACTTCACCTACGCTTCGCTGTTCGGCGAGTCGCCGAACAGGGCGTGCGAGTCGCACGCGCTCCCCGGATTTTCAGCTTTCAGCTTTTCCCACTACGCCCGCCCTACAATTTCCGATCTGCGGGCAGTTTCTTATTCGGACTCTTCTTGCAGAGCGACCGAATCCAGGAACCGGATGGTCGCGCCGGGAAGAGAGCCCGCTACCTGGGCCGCATACTTCAAGACCAACGCTAGTTTCTCCGGGTCCAGTTGGAGATCGTAGGCATGGACGATGACATGCCGGAAGGCCTTTAATTCATTGAGCGCAAGCCGTAGCTCAGGCGGGATCAGCGCGGGCCGAACTCCGGGAATGGCCAGCGCGAGCCGCTTGAGCAGCGCGCCATGCCAGCCTTGTTCGTCGTCGATGTTATTCTCAAAAGCCTTGGCGACACGAAGTCCCATTTGTTCAATGACGTTGAACATGCGGCTAAGGTGATGGGCGCAGGCCTCGTAGCCGACCTCGTCCTGCCGCGCGTAGCGAGCGGCCGCGGCCTGCCCCGCCTCGACCGCCACCCGAACGTCATCGAGCATCTCCTGGCGCAGCGTCTGAAAAGCTAGAGAGTCCAAACTTCTCCTTCCCGCAGGATTTTCTCCCGTAGGCGGCACTCGGCAAGAAGCACGATGTCGACCCTGCGTGCCATTCGTTCCATCAACTCGACCATGAGGCACCCACGGCTGATCGTGGAGGGCTCCCGTTCAAGAGCCAGATCGATGTCGGACGCATCGTTAAACACGCCAGGCTGAGTGATAGAGCCAAAGACGATGACGCGCTCGCCGGGAATGAGATCGGTCAGGGCGCTGCGCAGCCGCTCCCGTGTTTCCTCGCGCACCTGCAAACGGCGCTGGCGACGAGCGGCATCCCGGGCCTTTAAGAACGTCATGACCCCACGAGTATAACGCAGTCTGGGAAGGCGTCGATGGGAGGGCAGCGCGGGGGACGAAGCCGGCGGAACGCGGACAACTGATGGCAGAAATCTGGTCTCGGAACCTCCGCCCCATGGCCTTCGTCCCTCTGGCCTCGCCGTTTGGTGCTCTGCAGCGATCTGTTCGGCGAGTCGCCGGACAGTGCGTGCGAGTCGCACGCGCTCCCCGGAACGAAACTCGGGAAAACATCCGCACATGGCGGACCGTCCCGCCAATGAAACGTGGCAGGCGCCTCAACGCAGTGAGGCGGCTACAATCTCCGATTCCCCATCCGTATCATCCGTGTAATCCGTGGTTCTCTCCGCTCCATTCAGCGTTTCAAAAAGCCCCAATCCAAACCCCTATGTCCCCAAAACTCGACTCCTACGCCACTTCTTCCAATCGGCTGATTGATGCCATCCTCATTCTGTTTGTCATCGTCGTGATCGCGTTCACGCTCATCACCGCGCCAAAGTCGCATTCGAGCGATCAGAAGACCGCCGGATCGAGCGCTTCTTCGCTCACGGAAAATAAAAAGGCGGACGACACGGAGGTCGTCCCTCCAGGCAGGCGGAGCGCCCGCCCTACAATTTCGGCGTTCGAGATTCCCATCCGTGTAATCCGCGGTTCTCCGCCTTCTATTCGCCTATGGCGGGCCGCCCCTCCCCCATCCGTGCCATCCGTGTAATCCGTGGTTCTCTCAAATAACCCTTAACGAATAACTTCCCATCCACCTTGCTTATTCCCCGAAGCAGACTAACGTGGCGACTCTTGGATAAGTTCTGTTCTGTTCGTAGTGCGGTAGATCGTCAGGTGAGATTCCTCATTGGTGATTCTGAAACCCGATTCCCGGGAACGGCTCTGTAGCTCGCAGCTCCTTGCTCCAAAATCACAAAAAAAATGAAACTATACGTAGGAAATCTCTCTTTTGAGACCACTGAAAACGATCTTAGCGATCTCTTCTCCGAACATGGCAAAGTGACTGAAGTCGCGATCCTGAGCGACCGCGAAACCGGCCGCTCGCGCGGGTTCGGTTTTGTCACCTTCACCGATGCAGCCGGCGCCAACGCCGCCATCGCCGCCCTCAACGGCAAGGAAATCGGCGGCCGTGCCCTGACCGTGAACGAAGCGCGTGCGCGTGAAGAACGCCCCCGTGAATTCTCCGGCGGCAACCGCCGGTAATCGACCACTTTTGATTTTGCAGGCCGGCGCCCGTGTACGCGGGCGCCGGTTTTGCACTTCAAGCAACCAAATTAAATGGCTGTAGATCCCAAAAAAGCGATCGAAATTGAAGGCAAGGTCATGACCGTCCTGGCCGGCACCATGTTCCGGGTACAACTGTCGAATGAGCACATCGTGCTCGCCCATATCTCGGGCAAAATGCGGAAACGGTTCATCCGCCTGACGACTGGCGACCGGGTGCGTCTCCAGATGTCGCCCTACGATGTGGACAAGGCGCGCATCGTTTATCGGCTGGGGTAGGCGCGCCTTGCGCGCCGGTAATTTGTTGTTTATTCTTGGTTGTTGGGCGGGTAGCTCGCTCGCGAAAACTTTCGGAGCTCCGGCTGCGGCGCTGCAACCCTAGGCAAGCGGAGCGCTTGCCCTACAATAGGCGCGCCTTGCGCGCCGGTTATTTGTTCTTGGTTGTTGGGGGATGCACTGGGTGCTCCTTCCCAATTTTTAGGACGGACGCTCCGCCTGCCGCGTTGCGTCCACTCGGCAAGCGGAGCGCTTGCCCTACAATTTTCCTGCCTTGCTCCTCTGCTGCTGGACGGCACGGCGGCCGTCCCTCCAGGGATGGCAGCGACGCGCCCGCCCTACAACTGCTTCCGCCCCGGATTCCTCCGAATCCGTGTCATCCGTGTCATCCGCGGTGACCAGCCGTTTTCTGACTGCGGATTTGAAAGCCCGGCCGTTGCTTCGCATCCGGTACGGCGCGGATAATCTAGGGAGCGCGTGCGACTCGCACGCTGACGAAGGCGACCCGCCTTCGTGAACTTTTCCCTCTCTTGGATTAGAGGGCTTCTCCGCGCTCCCTGCTGATCGCCAACTCCTCGCGCAAAAAAAGTCGAAGCCTGTTCGGCGAGACTCGCCGAACCAACGGGCTGGCAGCCCGTGCTCCCCGGAATGAAACGCCGACGACATCCGCCTACGGCGGACCGTCCCTCCACGGAGGCAAGCGGAGCGCTTGCCCTACAATAGGCGCGCACTGCGCGCCGGTTATTTGTTAATTGTTGTTGGGGGATGCACTGCCTCGGCGACCGTCCCTCCAGGAGTGGCAGCGACGCGCCCGCCCTACAACTGCTTCCGCCCTCTATTCCTCCCCATCCGTGGCATTCGTGCAATCCGTGGTCAAAAAAATTGCCGCAGAGAGGACCCTTCTTGCGGGCGACACGCCCGCCGCTACACTCTTCGCCATGCCTTACAAAGATTTGACTCCGCCCCCGGGCGAAAAGATTACTCGGACCGATAAACTGAGCGTGCCGGATCGTCCGGTGGTCCCCTTCATCCGGGGCGATGGCACCGGGCCCGACATCTGGGCGGCGAGCGTGCGCGTGATGGATGCCGCGGTCGAGAAAGCGTACGGCGGGAAGAAAAAAATCTCCTGGTTCGAGGTCTTTGCCGGCCAAGCCGCGAAGGACAAGTTTGATGACTGGCTCCCGGACGACACGGTGGCGGCGTTCCGCGAATATCTCGTCGGGATCAAAGGCCCGCTCACGACGCCAGTCGGCGGCGGGATCAGCTCGCTCAATGTCGCGCTGCGCCAGATGCTCGACCTCTACGTTTGCCTGCGCCCGGTGCAATGGTTCGAAGGCGTCCCCTCGCCCGTGAAACGCCCGGAAAAGGTCAACATGGTGATCTTCCGCGAGAACACCGAGGACATTTACGCAGGAATCGAATGGGCTGGTGGAACTCCGGAAGCGAACAAGGTGCTCGATTTCCTGCAGAAGGAATTTCCGAAGGCTTTTGGCAAAATTCGTTTCGGCACGGAGAAGAAGGCGCAGGAATTCTGGCAGGCGGTCGGCTCGAAGGATTTCCCGACTGATGTCAGGGTCGGTGTCGGGATCAAGCCGGTCAGTTACTCCGGGAGCGTGCGCCTGATCCACAGCGCGATCAGCTACGCCATCCAGAACAAGCGCAAGAGCGTGACCCTGGTGCACAAGGGGAACATCATGAAGTTCACCGAAGGCGCGTTCCGCGACTGGGGTTATGAAGTGGCGAAGTCATTCTTCGGCGCGGAAGAGCTCGACGGCGGGCCATGGTGCAAGATCCCGGAAGGCAAACCGGGCGCCGGACTTGTGATCAAGGACGCGATCGCGGACATCACGCTGCAGCAGGTGCTGACGCGGCCGGACGATTTCGATGTCATCGCGACGTTGAACCTGAACGGCGATTACCTGAGCGACGCGCTCGCGGCGCAGGTCGGCGGCATCGGCATCGCGCCGGGTGGGAATATCAATTACATCACCGGGCACGCCGTTTTCGAAGCGACCCACGGCACGGCGCCGAAGTATGCCGACCAGGACAAGGTGAATCCGGGCTCGGTGATTTTGTCGGGCGAAATGATGTTCCGCTACATGGGCTGGGCGGAAGCGGCCGATCTGATCGTGAAAGGCCTGAACGGCGCGATCGCGAGCAAGCGCGTGACGTACGATTTCGCGCGGCTGATGGAAGGCGCGACCGAGATCAAGTGTTCCGCATTCGGGGATAACGTGATCGAGCACATGTAGAGGGGGGCGACGAATTGCCCTAACGGATCGCGGCAGAAATTGTAGGGCGGGCGCTCCGCCTGCCGCGCGTAAGCGCACGATTGTAGGGCGGGCGCTCCGCCTGCCTCTTAATGAATGCGGCGGCAAGCGGAGCGCTTGCCCTACAATTCCGTGGAAGATATCATCCGCCGCGATGGCGCATCCCCCGCGAATACCTGTGTGGCTGAAATGCGATCAGGAGGTCGTCTATTTTCTTACATTCTGCGTCGCCCGGCGAGAAATGGTGCTCGCAAATGAGGCGACCTTCGCAGCTTTCCAAAGGGCGATCACTGGCCTGACGAAGTGGAATGTCATCGCCGCAGTGCTGATGCCGGATCATGTTCATCTCCTTATCGCGCCGAAGGATCGCGAGGAAGAGGTTGGGCATGCAACTGGCGCATTGAAGCGTTGGATTCGCCAGGAGGTGAATGCCAAATGGCGCTGGCAATCGGGCAGCTTTGATCGCCTGCTGCGGTCAGATGAATCGGCCTACGAGAAATGGCAATACATCCGGGAAAACCCGGTGCGCGCGGGCCTCGCGGAGAAATGGCAGGATTGGCCGTATCGAATCGGATTCGAATTGTAGGGCGGGCGCTCCGCCTGCCGCGCGCAGCGCATGATTGTAGGGCGGGCGCCCCGCCTGCCTTTATCCGACAGGGCGGCAAGTGGAGCGCTTGCCCTACAACAGCAGAATGGCAGGCGGGGCGCCCGCCCTACAATTTGCCCTGCCGACGGTCGCGGCTTAGATGTCCGCCCATGCACTGCTTCCGATCGCTCATCATCGCACTCGCCCTAACGATCCTGCCACTACCCCTGCTCGCGGCCCCTTCGCCTTCCCCGGCGGCGGCCGCTGGGGCTCCGACGCAGTCGGCCGTGCAGGACCAGGCCGATCGTTTTCTGGCGCTGGTGAACTCGAGTTATCAGGCGCTCTACAGGGTCAACAGCACCGCGCAATGGGACGCGGTGCGCGATGTCACCCCCGCACATGACGCCGCCTCGGAAGCGGCGAGCCGCGCTTACGCCGCCTTCAACGGCAACCCCGTCGTGATCAAGGAAGCGCGTGAATTGCTCACGCACAGCGCGGAACTGACGCCGCTGAGCGTGCGCGAACTGAAGCAGGTCCTGCTCAATGCCGCCGAAGGGCCGATGACGAATCCGTTCCTGGTCGAACGCCGCATTCAATCCGAGACCCGGCAGTCTTCCTTACTGAACAGCTTCCAGTTTAAACTCAACGGAAAGCCGATCACGGCGAACGAGATCGATAATCTTCTGAGCTCGAGCAGCGACCTGAAAGAGCGCAAGGCGGTCTGGGAAGCGTCGAAAGAAATCGGCAAGACGCTGAAAGAAAACCTCATGATCCTGCGCGATCTGCGCAACGGGGTCGCGGGCGAGATGAATTATCCCGATTACTTCACCCTCCAGGTCGCGCCCTACGGCATGACGACGGACGAGATGCTGAAGATGAACGAGCAGTTCATGAAGGATCTGCGTCCGCTTTATCTGCAACTGCACACCTGGGTGAAATACAAGCTGGCAGAGAAATACAAGCAGCCGGTCCCGGACAAGATTCCTGCGCATTGGCTGAACAATCGTTGGGCGCAGAACTGGACCGGACTGGTCGAGGCGGCGGATCTCGATCCTTATTTCAAAGGCAAAAGCGCGGAGTGGGTCGCGAAGACGGCGGAAGATTTTTATCTCGGTCTCGGGATGCAGGGGCTTCCGGGAAGTTTCTGGGTGAAATCAGATCTTTATCCGGTGCCAAAGGACAGCGCGCGGAAGAAAAACACGCATGCCTGGGCTTACCACATCGATCTCAATCTGGATATCCGCTCCCTCATGAGCATCGAGCCAAATGCGGAATGGTTTTTCACCGCGCACCACGAGCTCGGTCACGGGCACTATTTCCTCGCTTACAGCCGTCCGGAGGTGCCGCCTCTCCTTCGCCTCGGGGCCAATCCCGGATTTCACGAAGGCATCGGCGAACTGATCTCGCTCGCCTCCAGCCAGGTCCCTTACCTGCAGGCGAAAGGAATTTTGCCTAACGATTTCAAGGCGGACAAGACCGCCTTCCTCCTCGACGACGCCCTCGCCCGCTCCATTCCGTTCATCTTTTTCGCCTCCGGCACGATGACGCACTGGGAAGCCGACATCTACGCGCATCAGCTCGAGCCGAACGACTGGAACGATCGCTGGTGGAAATACGTGAGCGAGTTCCAGGGCGTCGAGCCGCCGGAAAAGCGGAGCGAAGAATGGGCCGATTACGCGACCAAGACCCACGTCAACGACGCGCCGGCTTACTATTACAACTACGCCTTTGCGACGGTGCTGAAATTTCAACTGCACGACTACATCGCGCGCAAGATTCTGCATCAGCCGCCGCAATCCTGTAACTACGACGGGAACAAGGAGGTCGGGAAATGGCTGAGCGACAACATTCTCAAAAAAGGCGGCACAGAAGACTGGCACAAAGTGTTGAAGGACGCGACCGGCGAGGACATCTCGACCCGGGCGATGGTGGATTATTTCCAGCCGCTCATGGCCTGGCTCGAGGAACAGAACAAAGGCCGCAAGATCGGCTGGGAAGCCGACAAGGAAGAGAAAGAGCGCGAGGAACGCGAACGGCGCGAGAAGAGTTCGTAGTTGTCGCGCGGGCGCTCGACCTCCCGCGCGCAAGCGCGCAATTGTAGGGCGGGCGCTCCGCCTGCCTCCCCGCGAGCGCGCATTTGTCGGGCGGGCGCGCCGGCTGCCATCGGGAACCAGAGGACGACACGGCGGTCGTCCCTCCAAGATGGCGGCAAGCGGAGCGCTTGCCCTACAATTTTGCGTTCGCTCGCTCGAGCCTGGAGGGGCGGGCGCCGTCCCGTCCCCGATAGGAAAAAAGGCGGACGACACGTCGAGCGTCTCCGCTAATCTTTTCCGCATGGCCAATCAATCTCTCTGGCAGCGCTTTCAAAGCTACTATCTGCGCTACGACGACCTCGGCTTTTCGCTCGACATCAGCCGGATGCGTTTTCCCGACGGCTTTCTCGAGAAGATGGAGCCGCAGGTGGCGAAAGCCTTCGCCGCCATGCGCGACCTGGAAGCAGGCGGGATCGCCAATCCGGACGAAAACCGGATGGTCGGCCATTACTGGCTGCGCGACCCGCAGCTCGCGCCTAACGACAAGCTGCGCGCCGATGTGGAGGAGACAAACGCCCGCATCCAGAAATTCGCTTCCGACGTGCACGGCGGCCGGATCGCCGCGCCTAACGGAAAGCCGTTCGAGCGCGTTCTGCTCATCGGGATCGGCGGCTCGGCGCTCGGGCCGCAGTTCATCGCCGATGCTCTGGGCTCGGCGGCCAATCAGATGGAGATTTCATTTTTCGACAACACCGATCCGGACGGTTTCGATCGCGTCTTTGCCAAAATCGGCGCTGGCCTCGCGCAAACGCTCTCGGTCGTCATCTCCAAGTCCGGCGGGACCAAGGAAACGCGCAACGGCATGCTGGAAGCGAAAGCGCATTTCGAGCGGGCCGGTTTGGATTTTGGGAAACAGGCGGTGGCAGTCACCGGCGTGGGAAGCGAGCTCGATCTATTTGCGGAGAAGAACGGATGGCGGGCGCGTTTCCCGATGTTCGATTGGATTGGCGGCCGCACCTCGGTCATGAGCGCGGTCGGTCTCCTGCCCGCGGCGCTGCAAGGCCTCGACACGCAAGCGCTCCTCGCGGGAGCGGCGGCGATGGATGCGCACACGCGCGCGCCGGAGTGCGATGAAAACGCCGCCATGCTCCTCGCCCTGATGTGGTTTTACGCCGGCGACGGCCAGGGAAAGAAGGATATGGTCATTCTGCCCTACAAGGACCGGCTCGCGCTCTTCAGCAAATATCTGCAACAGCTCGTGATGGAGTCGTTAGGCAAAGAAAAGGATCTTGCCGGCAAGGTGGTGCACCAGGGGATCGCGGTTTATGGCAACAAGGGCTCGACCGACCAGCACGCCTATGTGCAGCAACTGCGCGACGGCGTGCCGAACTTTTTCGCCACCTTCATCGAGGTGCGGCAAGACCGCGCGACCGACCGTTTCGAAGTGGAGCCGGGGGTGACGAGCGGCGATTATCTGCAGGGTTTTCTGCGTGGGACCCGCGCCGCCCTTTACGAAGGCGAGCGCGACTCGATCACGCTCAGCATTCCGGAGGTGGACGCCTTTCACGTCGGCGCGCTGATCGCGCTCTACGAACGCGCGGTCGGGTTTTACGGTTCGCTGGTGAACGTGAACGCCTACCATCAACCGGGAGTGGAGGCGGGCAAAAAGGCGGCCACGCGCATCCTGGAACTGCAGCCGCGGGTGCTGGGCGAGCTTTCAAACTCGGGCAAAACCGCTGAGGCGATTGCCCATGCGATCGACGCCGACCCGGAAGATGTTTACCACGTGCTGCGGCACTTGGCGGCGAACGACCCGAAAATGCAGGCAACCGGCGAGGAACCCGGGGACGAAAAATTTTCGCGGATCGGGTAGCGCTCGCCGCCTCACCGCCTAAATTCGCTCCGCCCGCGCGCCGAAAACGACGCGCGCGGCTCTCCTACAAATTGCAAGCTGAGCCACAAATCCCATGGAACGAGCTGACGAAATTCATCGGCCAGCTGAGTCACGATCTGCGCAATCACCTGAACGCGATCGAGCTGCAGGCGGCGTTTCTGAACGAGCTCGCGACCGACCCGGAAGCGAAGAGTGAGATCGGACGGCTGCGCGAAATGACAGGCGAAATGAACACGCACTTGCAGCGTCTTTCAAACTCCCTCGCCCGCCTTCAACCGAGCACGATGCGTTACCTGGCGGCGGAATTCGTCGAGGACCTGCAGGCCAAGCTCGGACTGGAAAAGCCGGAAATGGCCAAGGCGATGGAATGGAAAATCGCGTTAGGGGAAGAAGCCCTGGAAATCGATCCCCATCTTTTGCAGGAGGCGTTTCTCGAGCTCCTGAGCAACGCTGCCGCTCACGGCCGCGGGGAAGGCGCGCTCGTTTTCGAGGCCCGCCGCGAAGGCGAAACGGTTGAATTCATCCTGCGTGAACCGAAGACGAAATTCGAAGGTTCGACGGAAAACTGGGGACACCGTCCGCTCGGACGGCTCCGGAGCGGCCATTATGGTCTTGGCCTCTTCCGGGCAAACGCTATTTTTGAAGCGCACCATGGCACGCTCCGCGCTCAATTCGATCCGCCCACTTCCACCCTGGTCACGACGGTCTCGCTTCCGCTCCTCGTTTCCTGAGCCGGCGCTTTGCCGCGGCCGCAGCTGGAACTTTTCATGACTTCGGATAATCGACGCATTCTCATCATCGACGACGAGCGTCCGATCCTGATGACGCTTGAGGCATTGTTAGGCCGGCACGGTTACCAGGCCGATGTCGCGGCCAATGCTTCGACCGGTTTTCGTCTTCTGCAAAGCAAAGCGCATGCTCTTGTCCTGCTCGATCTGCAACTGCCGGATGCGGACGGATTGCACATGCTGGAGCAAATCAAGGCCGACCATTCCGACACCCAGGTCATCATTCTGACCGCGCACGATTCGCTGAACAACGCGATCGAGTCGATCAAGCGCGGCGCCTACCATTTCATCAGCAAACCGTATGCGCCGGAAGAGCTGCTCAGCCTGGTCGAGAAAGCGCTCGAGAAACAATCGCTCCTGCGCGAAACGATCGAGCTCCGCCAAACCACCCAGAATCTAAAACAGCGCCTGGCCCAGGCCGAGACCCGGCTGGCGCCGATTTTCAAGAGCAAGGTAATGCAGCAGATCGATGACCTGATCAGCGCGATGGCGCCTTCCGAAGCCAACGTCCTCATCACGGGCGAGAGCGGCGTGGGCAAGGAAGTGATCGCGAACGTCATTCACAGCCGGAGCCGGCGGGCGGAAAAGCCGATGGTGAAACTGAATTGTGCCGCTTTCCCGCAGGCCATGATCGAGGGCGAACTTTTCGGCTACATGAAAGGCGCCTTCACCGGGGCGACGAATGATTTTCGCGGCATGATCGCGGAAGCGGACGGCAGCACGCTTTTTCTCGATGAGATTTCCGAGATGCCGGCGGATTTGCAGACCCGCTTCCTGCGCGTTCTGCAGGAGCGCGAATTTCGTCCGTTAGGCAGCACGAAGACATTAAAGGCAAATTTCCGCGTGGTGGCGGCAACCAATCGCCCGATCCAGCAGGCCCTGGCCGAGAATCGCCTGCGCTCGGATCTTTATTACCGGCTGAACACTTTCCAGATCGAGCTGCCGCCGTTGCGGGAACGGAAAGAGGACATCCCGCCGCTCGTCGCCAGTTTCGTGAGATCATTCGCGAGCCAGCTCGGCAAAGCAGAGCCAACGATCGAGCCGGAGGCGTTTCAAAAGCTGCTCGACTACGGCTGGCCGGGTAACGTGCGCGAATTGCAGAACGCGATCGAATACGCGGTCGTGCTCGCGCGGCAGGGACAGATCACGGTCAAGGAACTCCCGGCCGAAGTGCGGTTGCCCGTCGCTTTGCAGAAAACGGAGCGGGCCGCCGCAGCCCAGCAACCGGCCGGTTCGGCGCGGAGCCTGTGCGACATGGAGCGGAACGCGATTCTCGACGCACTCGCCCAAACGCACGGAAACAAAAAGAAAGCCGCCGAACTGCTCGGGATCCAGCGCCCAACGCTCTACAACAAAATGCGGCGCTACGAGATCCAGTTGTGACTGGAAAATCCGAATATCGAAATCCGAAATCCGAAGGAAATTGGGAAAGCTCGAATGAGCAAACCCTCGGGAACAGCCTTTTCGGTCCTTTCTGAGATTACATCATTCGAGATTGTTTCGGATTTCGGTATTCGAATTTCAAATTTATCTCCCCAACCGACCCTGAATAACAAGACGATCCAGTTGTAGGGCGGGCGCTCCGCCTGCCCTGGTTCTGCGTGGGAAATCCGAATCTCGAAATCCGAAGGGGCTAGGAAGTTCGAATGATCGAATCGCTCGGAACACCTTTTCAGTCATTTCTGACGTTTCACGATTCGAAATTGTTTCGGATTTCGATATTCGAATTTCGAACTTAACGTCCCCCAGTGTCCGATCCTCAGGAAAAAGTGCTGGAACATGCACGGCGCGAACTCGAGCTGCCGCCCGGCGCGGTCTCGAACCATCTCCTCGCGCTCTACCAGAAATTTCTCAAAATCGAAAATCATCGCCTGCGTTTGCGCCACCAGGCGGGCGGCGGAGGACGGGAAGTGTGCGCCAGCCGCGCCTCACTCATCGATGTCATCCTGCGTCATCTTTTTGCGACCGCGACCACCGCGGCCCAGGAAAAAGAAGGCGCGCGAATCATCCCGGTGAGCTTGGTCGCGCTGGGCGGTTACGGGCGCGGCGAACTCAACCCGGAGAGCGACGTCGATGTCATGTTTCTCCATCCGCACGTGGGAAAAGAAGTGCCGGATTCGCTCAAGGAAACCGTCGAGCAGGTCCTGTATTTTCTGTGGGACATCGGATTCAAAGTCGGGCACTCGACCCGTTCCGTGCGGGAAGCGATCGCGCAGGCCAATGGCGAAATGCTGACCAAGACAGCGATGCTGGAAGCGCGCCTCCTGACGGGCGACACGGAACTTTTCCAAAGATTCCGCGCGCAATTCCGCAAGCAGTGCGTGCAGGGGCACGAGAAGGAATACATCCGGGCGCGAATGGAAGATCAGGCGCAGCGGCACGAGAAATTTGCCAACAACGTTTACCTGCAGGAGCCGAATGTGAAGCGCGGCTGCGGCGGCTTGCGCGATTACCAGAATCTCCTCTGGATGACCTGTTTCAAGGAAGGCGCCCTAACGACGACACACCTGGTGGGCAAGGATTGGCTGAGCGCGAGCGACCGGCGCCGGATCGATGTCGCCTACGATTTCCTCCTCCGCGTCCGGACCCAGCTGCACTACACGAACCAGCGCGCGACCGATGCCCTGCATCTCACCCAGCAATCGGAAATCGCGCGCCGGCTCGGTTACAGCGGGAAAACGCCGGTCTCCCGGAACGAGGCGTTCATGAAGGATTACTACGAGCACACCCGGAATATCTTTCGTATCACCGAGCGCCTGACCGAGCGCTTCGCCACCGGCACTGCCACCACCACCCACCGGCTTTTCTTTCCGCTGCTGCCGCGGCGCCAGGCGCCGGAGGAACATTTCGAAGAGTTCTTTAGCCGCGGCGGGCAATTGCACGTAAGCGATCCGCAGCTCTTCACCCGGGAGCCGGCGCAAATCATGAAAGCCTTCGAACACGCGCAGGAGCGCAAGCTCGAGCTGAGTCCGGAGTTGACTGATTTGCTCAGCCGCCGCTTGAGTTTCGTGACGCGGGAATTTCGCTACAGCAAAGCGCCGCGCGAGATTTTCGCCCGCATCCTGCGCCGCAAAGGCGAAGTCGCGCGCATTTTGCGCATGATGCACGAGGTCGATTTCCTCGGACGTTATTTGCCGGAGTTCGGTCCCCTCACCTGCCTGGTGCAGCACGAGTATTTCCACCGTTACACGGCAGACGAGCACACCCTGGTCTGCATCGAAAAACTCGACGCGCTCTGCGAAACGGAAGAGCTGAAACTGCAGCCCTACCGAAGACTGTTCGCGACCATTGCCGACCCTTATGTGCTCTACCTCGCGCTGCTCATGCACGACACCGGCAAAGGCGTCGGCGCTCGGCCGCACTCGGAAGCGAGCGCGCTTTTCGCCCAGGGCGTGGCGGCCCGGCTTCAGCTCTCGTCCGAGCAACGCCGCGCCCTCGTCCTCCTGGTCGATCATCACGTCACCCTCTCCAACATGGCGCAGCAGCGGAACCTCGATGATCCCGCGACCGTGATTGAGTTTGCCAGCATCGTGAAATCGCAGGCGCACCTCGATGCTCTCATGCTTCTCACCCTGGCCGACGGGCAGGGCACGACCGACGCCTGGTCGGACTGGAAAGAATTGCTCGTCTGGCAGCTCTACCATGCGACCACGCGTTATTTGCAGGACCAGGAAGGCTTCATTTCGCAGACCAAACTCGCTCGTGACCGGTTGCGCGATGCCGTCGCGGCCAGCCTCGCGCCGGATTTTGCGGACGAGATCGAGGCTCACTTCGATTACATGCCCGATCATTATTTCCGGGCCTTCGGAGTGGAGGAAATCGTGGCGCATCTCGATCTCTTCCGCAGTTTTTGGCGCGGCCTCTATCTCGGCGACGAGCCCGCCCACCTCCCTGCCCTGCGCTGGGAAGCGCAAGCTGAGCAGGGTCACAGCGTGGTCTCAATCTGCACCTGGGATCGCCAGCAATTGCTCGCCAGCATCGCGGGCGCCTTCGCCGTCGCTTCGGTCAATATTCTGAGCGCCGATCTTTTTGTCCGCGGTGATAACCTCGTCCTCGACGTCTTCCGGGTCCGCAATGAGAAGTTCGGTCCGGTGAGCGATCCGCGCGAGATCGCCACCGTCGAGTCCGTCCTGCGGATTGCGCTGGCGGGCGAACGCTTCGATATGACCCCGCTCTTGGCCAACGTTCGGCGCAAAAGTCGCAAGGTGACGCAGGAGATCGAGTTCCCCACCGGGATCACGATCGAAAACAAAAGCCATCCGGCTTCCACCCTCATCCAGGTGGAGACGGCAGACCGGCTCGGTCTCCTGCACGACCTCGTCGCCTGCCTCGGGCGGAACAATGTTCATATCGCGCTCGCTCGGATTAACACGGAGAAGGGAGCGGCCATCGATACGTTTTACGTGACCGACGCGCAGAGCCGGGGGAAGATCACTGACACGAAACGGATCGACCAGCTGCAGGAGGAATTGACCGCGGCCACGCTCCCGCCGCGCGCCTAACGAGAGCCGGCAACGAGCCCTTTGCGAAATGGACGGCAGCGTCTACTTTCCGCTTCCGCAATCGCCATGAACGTTCTCATTCTCGCCGCCGGCTACGCCACCCGACTCTACCCACTCACGCTCACGAAAGCGAAGCCGCTCCTCGAAGTCGCCGGCAAGCCGATGATCGAGTGGGTCATCGATAATCTCGCTCCCATCCCGGGAATCGGAACGGTTTACGTGGTGACGAACGACAAGTTTGCGCAGGATTTCCAGGACTGGGCCGATGGCTACGCGAAATCGCAGCCGAAGATGAAATTCAAAATCGTGAACGACGGTTCCGGGAGCGACGCCGATAAGCTGGGCGCGATCGGCGACATTCGATTGGTCATCACGCGCGAGGAACTCACGAGCGAACCGTTGCTGGTGGTGGCGGGCGACAATCTTTTCAGCGAGCCGCTGACCGACTTTGTCGCCGCCGCCCAGGGATCCGTCGCCACCCTCGCGACCTATGACGTGGGCGATCTCGAAGCGATGAAGAAATACTCCGCAATCAAAACGGACGAGGAAGGGATCATCACGCGTTTCGAAGAAAAGCCGGAGAAGCCGGACACGACTCTGACCGGTATCGCGCTTTATTATTTTGCGCCCGAAACGCTCGAACTTTTTACGACCTACATCGCGGCCGGGAACAACCCGGACCAGCCCGGGCGTTTCATCCAATGGCTGCACACCCGTCGTCCGGTGAAAACGTATCAGCTCAAGGGGACGTGGTACGACATCGGGAGCAAGGAGACGCTGGAGGAGGCGAACAAAATTTTCGCCCGCTTAGCCTAATGTGGGAGGGGCCTTTGCGCCCCGATTCGGTTGTGCTTCGCTTCACGGGATCCGGTCGCAGAAGCCCCTCCCACATTATTTCAGCCGATCCTC
>JBBPZS010000126.1:0-61582 GCA_038198605.1 Chthoniobacterales bacterium
TGGAATACCAAGCCACGAGCCACCGGAAGAGGAAGCGTTCCCGAAGACCAGACCAAACCGCCAAACCAAATCTTTAAACCATGAACTAAAACGAACCTGAACTCGCACGCCGCCCTTGACTCTCTACATAGGGGTTAGATGCGTTCGTCACGGGACTCTCACGTATGGGTACTCGCTATAGACTCTGAACTGGTCGCGGCCGAACTCTACAATGCGCTTTCGCATAGGCGTGGCAAACTCTTCTGGGGGCTTCTCTTTGCTGTCTTTAGCATAGCGTGTGACCGTTAGTACCAGTTCGTCGCCCTCCAGTAGCCATCTGCCTAGGAGGAAAGGAGGACTGGCGCCGCTGTCGTCTTCCGGTGCGAGGCTAAACCTATGATCTGAGCGAAACGTGACGCGCCACTGTGCGTCCATAGAATGAGACTCCCATGTGCCAAGGAGCTTCCGTTCAGCCGACGAAAGTGGGTGGCAACTCGACGCTAGTAGCGCCAGTGCGAGTGCTACCCTGTGCGCGCTCAGCATCTAACTAGAAGTAGACGAAATGTTGTACTCGCGCGATTTTATTTTGGCGTGCACGAGGTGGATTGATTTCTGACTGGTGTTGTGCGCGTTGGACGAAGAGAAGGGAGCATGCCGCGCCCTAAACCGCATTACCGCTTGCTCGTTACTAATCTCCAAACCCAGGAGCGTCTCCGCATTGAATTGATCGATCTCCCGTTCGCTTCCTCCGGTCGTTCCTTCCGCTTGCGCGTCAATGGAAAGTGGGCCCGCAAGATGCCGGTCGGCAGCAAGACGACGGTGCTGCGGCAGCTGCGCTCTTGGTGGGTGGCTCATTGATGGGGTGGTTCTGGTTCGCCTCGCGGCGAAATGGAGGCATTGGCGTCGGAGTAAACTTTGCTCATGTGGGGGCAAATCTAACCACGGATTACACGGATGGGCACGGATGAATTGCCTGCAGGCGATCATGGGCCAACGAGGAACCGACCACCTCCGCGACAATCTCCGGGGAGCGCACGCGCGTGGCGTGCTGTTTGCGGCGCCTCGCCGCAAACATTCGTGTGACGATCGCATGAAAAGAAAAAGTTCGTGACGGCGAGATACCGGTTTGCGCGGCCCGGGGCAAGCGGGAAATAAACGCATCAGGTTGCGGTTCGAATTGCTTCACAATGATGCCTCTGCAGCCAACGTAATCACGAAAGAGGAAAATGAACGTGTCTGGCAGAGGCCGGCGGTCAAAGTATAAACTCGCTCTGAGGATGGCGATGATTTCTGAAGAGGACGCAATTGCGCGGCGATTCGGGCGATCATTGCTTGACTCTGCTGCCGGCATGGCGCTTTTTCGCAGGCGATGTCGCGGCGTTCACCGATTTTGGAAAAGGAATCGCGCCCGTCGTTCTCGCGCACCGCGCGGATGGCGTTGAGTTATTTCGCGCTTTTTCTTTTCACCGCTTTCGCCCTTTATCCGATCAGTCGCATCGTCACGATCGCGCTGCGACCGGGCGATCAATTGCTCTCCTCGTCGCTCGCGCTTATCCCGCGCGGCGCGACCCTGGCCAACTTCCGCATCCTGCTTTTCGAGACGCCGTTTCTGCGCTGGCTCGGGAACTCCGCCCTCATCGCGCTCGCCGTTACGGTGACCGGGGTCGCGCTCGCTTCCACCGCTGGTTACGCCCTTTCGCGTTACCGCTTCCTCGGGCGCAGCGCCACCCTCAATGGCCTCCTCGTGACCCAGATGTTCCCGGCCACGATGCTCCTCCTGCCGCTCTACCTCATCTTGATCAAGCTCAGCCTGATCAATTCCTATCTCGGTATTATCATCATCTACACCGCGACAGCGCTCCCGTTCTGCATCTGGCAACTCAAAAGCTACTACGACACCATCCCGCTCTCGCTCGAGGAAGCGGCCGTGATCGACGGCTGCACCCGCTGGCAATCATTTCGCCTCGTTGTCCTCCCGCTTTCCGCGCCCGCGCTCGTCATCACCGCGCTTTTTTCCTTCATGACCGCCTGGAACGAATACGTCGTCGCCGCGATCGTCTTGCAGGATGTGGAAATCTTCACCCTCCCCCTCGGTCTAAAGATGTTTCAATCCAACATGAGCACGCAGTGGGGCCTCTACGCCGCGGGCGCCCTCCTTGTTTCCATCCCCGTCGTGCTCCTTTTCCTCATCCTCAGCCGTTTCCTCATCTCCGGCTTGAGCTCGGGCGCGGTTAAAGGTTGAAACTGCTGGTTTGCTTCGGTGAAAAAATTCCGCTTCCTTCTCGTCCTCGGTTCCGCAGTCGTTAGGGCAGACCAGATGAATCTGGCCGAGGACGACGCCAGCCAGGAAGCCTATAAGAGCGGCCTCGAGAGCGGGAATGGCGGGAGCGGATTCGGTCCCTGGAAAATGGCGACCGATGGGAACGACGCGAACCGGCACTCCGGCTTTTTCATTGCCACAACCGAGCACAACAAAGACCTCACCGGCATCGCGCAGAACGGCAAAGCCTGGGGCCTCTGCGCCAACGGCACCGGCTTTTGAGCAGGCCGTGGCGTTTCGCGGCCTAACGACCCCGCTCGCGCGCGGGGATTCTTTCTCCTTCATGCTCGAAACCGGCCCGTTCGAGAAGAAAGCCGAGGGCGATCAGGGCGGCGGCGCGGCCGGTCTCACCTTGCGTCCGCCCCACGCCGCGACCGACGCCCCAGCCGATTACAAAAAGGATGCCGTTTTCGAGTTCGGCCATGACGAAGGGCAACCGAACTACCAAGTCCACGACGGCAGCGGCGACGACAGAGCCGCTACCGGCGTCGCCTTCAGCGAGGCGGGCGTAATCGTCACCGTCAGCGTGACCCGCGCCGACAGCTACGACCTGGAGATTCAGAAGATGAGCGACAAAAGGCTCACGAAACTGCCGGGGCGAAAGTTCCGAGCCGCGGGGGAAATCGGCGGTTTCGCCATCTTCAACCGGAACAGCGAGAAGAACGACGTCTTCTTCAACGGGCTGCGGGCGGCGCGCGAGAATCCGTAGCGCGTCGCGCGCTGGGGCTGCGCCCGCCTGGAAAGTCCCCGGCGATTGCGAAGAAAGTCCGGAAGGCAGCCCGATTTCTGCTTTGCAAGCGGCGTGGACGGGAGCGGCGCAACGAAAATCATCTTGCCGAAGGCGACGGCGTCTTCAGCTCCCGGCCTTTTTCCCTGATGTCAGCATTCCCGATCCCGCACAACGAAGAAGAGCGACTGGAAGCGCTCCGGCGTTACGAAATCCTCGACACGCTCCCGGAAGCCGCCTTCGATCGGATCACGCGCACGGCGGCGAAGCTATTCAACGCCCCGGTCTCGCTCGTTTCACTGGTCGATAAAAATCGGCAATGGATGAAATCGACCTGCGGCCTGGACGTTTGTGAAACGTCGCGTGAGACCGCTTTTTGCGCTCATACCATCATGGAGCGTGAACCGTTGATCGTGGAGGACGCGACGCGGGATCCGCGCTTTGAAGCCAACCCGCTCGTGACCGGCATCCCTGGAATTCGTTTCTATGCCGGGGCTCCCCTGCGGACTTCCGATGGACATAATCTTGGATCGCTCTGCGTCATCGACATGCAGCCGCGCGCCTGCTCCGAAATGGAACGCGCGGCCCTGATCGATCTCGCCGCCACGGTGGTCGACCTGATGGAGCTGCGTCTGGCGCACCAAAAACTGAATCTTGAATTCGCCGCCCGTGCCAGTGCGCAGGAGCAAGTCCGTTCCTCGGAGGAGAAATTTCGCTCGGTCACGCAATCGGTCGGCGACGGGATCGTTTCGTCGGACAGGGCGGGCAATATTATTTTTTGGAATTTGGGTGCCGAAAATATCTTCGGTCATCGCGAGGAAGAAATGCTGGGCCAGCCCCTGACGGCGATCATGCCGGAGCGCTTTCGGACCATGCACACGGCCGGAATGGCCCGACTACAGGCCGGCGGTGAAGCCCGGGTGCTGGGGCGAACGGTGGAACTTTTTGGTCTGCACAAGAGCGGCCGTGAATTTCCACTCGAACTCACCCTCTCGAGCTGGACATCAGGCCAGGAAACTTTTTACACCGGCATCCTGCGCGACATCACGGAACGGGCGCGCGCCAGCGAAGAGTTGAAGCGGAGCGAAGCGCGCCTCGCCGAGGCGCAGGAGATCGCGGGCATCGGCAGCTGGGAACTCGATCTGGCCACGAAAACACCGGTTTGGTCAGATCAATTCTACCGCCTCCTCGGGCTCGTCCCGGGAGAGGAAGAGCCGAATTTCGAACGTCTCGTAAGCTGCATCCATCCGGATGACCGGGAGGCCTTCCACCTTGCGACCGAGCGACTGATTGCGACCAAAGAGCCTTCCGTGATCGATCTCCGCGTCGTTCAGCCGGACGGGCGCATCACGGTGGTGCAGCGTCGCGGGAGCGCGGATTTGGACGCCCAGGGCAAGGTGGTGCGCCTGGTCGGCACGATGCAGGACATCACGGAGCGCAAGCAAGCGGAGGAACGCTTGCAAAGGGAGCGCGAAGTCCTGGCCGCCGTGCTCGAGAATGTGGCCGACGGCATTGTTTCCTGTGACGCCGAGGGAGAACTCGCTATTTTCAATCGCGCCACCCGCACCATTCATGGGCTGCCGCCGGAGCGCATCGCACCCAGGGAATGGGCCTCTCATTTCGACCTTTACCTGCCCGATGGCGAGACGCTGATGAAGAAGGAGGAGATTCCTCTCGTTCGGGCGTTGGCCGGTGAAACGGTGCGGGATGTCGAAATGGTGGTCGCGCCCAGGAACGGCCTGCCGAAGCGGCGGCTCCTGGCCAGCGGTCAATCCTTCTTCGATGCCCAGGGCAAAAAGCTGGGCGCGGTCGTGGCGATGCACGACGTCACAGCCTACAAGGCGGCGCAGGCAGAGTTGCAGGCCAACGTCGACCGCTTGCACGCGCTCTACGACATCACCTCACGAGCGGATTTCAATCTGGAGGAGAAAATTCGCGAATTGCTCGAGATGACCCGTCGCGAACTCGCTCTCGAATGCGGAATGTTGGCCCAGGTGGAAGGGGATCAATACACGATTCGAGAAGCCGTTCCGCGCCACGGGACGCCGCCGCGCGGATTTGTCTGCTCACTCGGTGAGACGATTTGCCAGGAAGCACTGCGGCGAAACGAGCCGTCGGCTTTTGAGCAGGCTGGGGAATGGAAGAAGCATCCCGCTTACAAAAATTTCCCGGTCGAAAGTTATCTCGGGGTCTCAGTGCCCGTTCTGGACGGGACATATGGAGTCACTGCTTCACCGATACCCGGCCACGCTCCCAAAAGTTCAGCGCCGCCGAAACGGAATTCGTCCGGCTCCTTGCCCAGTGGATCGGTGGAGAGATGGACCGGCGAGCCGTCGCGCGCGCCCTGAAGGAGGCCAAGGAGGCTGCTTTGGGCCTCGAACTGGAAGCGACCCGCCGCGAGAGCGAAGAGCGCTATACTTTTCTCGCCGATACGATGCCGCTCATCGTCTGGACGGCGCGCCCGGACGGTGGACTCGATTATTACAACAAGGCGTGGTTCGACTACACCGGCATGACGCTCGACCAGACCCAGGATTGGGGTTGGGCGCCGGTCTTGCATCCGGATGATCTCCAGCTCTGCATCGATCGCTGGACGAAATCTTTCACCACGGGAGAACCGTACGAGATCGAGTATCGCTTCAAGCGCGCTTCCGATGGCGTTTACCGTTGGCATCTGGGGCGCGCCCTCGCCATGCGCAACGAAGAGGGTGAGATCGTGCAATGGGTCGGCACCTGCACCGACATTGATGAGCAAAAGCGATCGCGGGCCAGGCTCGAGGCGCGAGTGGCAAAACGAACCAACGAACTCGCGCAAGCGAAAGCGCAGTTGCAATCCGTCCTCGACGCCGCCACCGGCGTTTCGGTGATCGCGACTGATCCGGCTGGAACGATCACGCTCTTCAATTCCGGCTCGGAGGCGATGTTGGGTTACACCGCGGAAGAGATGATCGGACGACAAACGCCCGCAATTCTGCACCTCCCGGCGGAAGTCGCGGCGCGCGGCGCTGAGCTGAGCAAAATCCTCGACCGGCCGATTGGCGGGTTCGATGTCTTTGTTGAAATCCCCCGGTTGGGCGAACCGGAAGAGCGGGAATGGACCTATGTGCGCAAAGACGGGTCGCACCTCGCGGTCGCTCTGGTCGTCACCGCCACGCACAACGCCAACGGCGAGATGAATGGCTTCCTTGGGATCGCGCTCGACATCACGGAACGGCGCAAGTCCAGCGAAGAACTGGAGCGGGCCAAGGAAGCAGCCGAGCTGGCAAATCGCGCCAAGAGCGAATTCCTCGCCAATATGAGCCACGAGATTCGCACCCCGATGAATGGCATCATCGGCATGACGGACCTCACCCTGGAAACCAAGCTCAGCCAGGAACAGCGCGAATACCTTGGGATGGTGAAAAGTTCTGCCCATTCCCTCCTCCGGCTGATCAACGACATCCTGGATTTCTCCAAGATCGAGGCTGGGAAAATGGTCCTGGAAACCATCTGCTTCAGCCTGCGCGACTGCATCAACGGCACGCTCCGCCCACTGGCCATTCGCGCGGAGCAAAAAGCGATCGAGTTGATCCCGATCGTGCCGGTGGAGCTGCCGGATTATTTGTTAGGCGATCCCATGCGCCTGCGCCAGGTGCTGATTAATCTGGTCGACAACGCGATTAAGTTCACGCAGTGCGGCGAGATCACCGTCCGGGTGGCACAGCAGCGTGCGGCCGGCCAGCAAATCGCTCTCCATTTCTCCATCAGCGACACCGGCATCGGCATTCCTGCTGCCAAACAGGCGCTGATTTTCGAAGCGTTCGCGCAGGCCGATGGCTCCACCACGCGAGACTTTGGCGGCACCGGTCTGGGCTTGACTATTGCCTCACAGATCGTTCGCCAGATGGAGGGGCGCATCTGGGTGGAAAGCGAGATCGGCAAGGGCGCCACCTTTCATTTCACCGTGCAACTTGGGATTGCCGAAGGTGCGGCGGCGACCGCCAGTTCGGGAATCAAGGCCGCAGGCGAAAAGACCGGTGGTGCAGCGGCGCCCGCCCAGACGAAAAATTTAAGCGCGGCCCCGCAGCGTTTGCGCATTCTTTTGGCCGAGGATAACCCCATCAACTGTGCGGTCACGACGGCGATGTTGTCTAAATTTCCCCACACCATTGTGCACGCCGCCAACGGTCGCGAAACGGTCGCCGCCTGGGAGCGAGAAGAGTTCGACCTCATTTTGATGGACGTCCAAATGCCGGAGATGGACGGCTTCGAAGCGACCCGGCTCATCCGCGAGAAGGAAGAAGACGAAGCCAGGCACACGCCGATCATTGCCATGACCGCGCACGCGATGGAGGGCGATCGCGAGCGCTGTCTCGCCGCCGGGATGAATGGATATCTCTCCAAGCCGATGGAAAAAGCGGAGTTGATCGAGACCATCACCACTATTCTCCTGGCCAGGGAGGTGACGGACAACGGGCGGCCTTCGTCGGGCGCGCCCTTTACTGTCGCAAATCTTCTCGCGCATTTGGATGGAAATGAAAACCTCCTGCACAAGCTCGCGAGTCTATTTGCCGAGCACACACCCCAGATGCTGCGCCAAACCGCGGAAGCCTTGGAACGCGAAGATCACGCTGCCGTGGCGCGTCTCGCCCATCAACTCTCCGGTTCGCTCGGGAACCTGCGCGCTCCCAGCGCCGCCCAGGTTGCAGCCGATCTCGGCGAAGCCGCGCGAGCGGAGGATTTGGCGCGCGCTCGGAAGTTAACGAAGGTTCTGAATCATGAAGTCGATACCATTTCGTCCCGATTGGGGGACTGGGAATCAAGCTCCGCCGGAGCCCTCGCTCCCGCCGACGCCTGAGCCCCCGGTCATCCCGAATTCCTCCCTGCCGGTCATCATCGCCGAGGACGATCCTGTCTCGCGCGAAGTATTGATCGCCGTCCTGGAAAATTTCGGCTACCGCGTCATCCCGACGCGCGATGGACGCGAAGCGATGGAAATGATCCGCGCGCAAACCAGCCCGGCCCTCGCTGTGATCGACTGGATGATGCCGGGACTGGATGGAATCGAAATCTGCCGGCGCGTGCGCGAGGCCGACAAGGTCATTTATATCCTCATGCTGACCGCCCGCGGGGGAACCGAGCGAGTGGTGGAAGGTCTCGAAGCCGGCGCCGACGATTATCTGACCAAGCCGTTCGACAAACACGAGCTGCGCGCGCGGCTGCGAGTTGGTGCGCGCATCATTCAACTGCACATCGCGCTCGCCGAGCGGGTGGCGGAACTCGAAGCGGCCTTGAGCGAGATCGGAACTTTGCGCCTGCAAATTCCGCTCTAGGGCCGGCAGGACCGTGCACCCGGCGCGGCTCGAACGCGCAACCTACGGCTTCGGAGGCCGTCACTCTATCCAGTTGAGCTACGGGTGCAGCGGTCGGCAGTATAATGGCCGCGCTTCAAATCACAACCCGGCCGCGAATTCTGGTATTAGACTCGCTCGCGTCGCCCGCAGGGCGTTGTCACGTGGCGGAACGGCCGTTCGCGTCGCCCATTCACGGCACCACCGTGAGCGTGAGGTCGTTGCCGTCGCGGCCTTCGTAGTTCGCCTGGAAGTTGTTCCCGCCGATCCTCGTTATGCTACCGTCAGGCAGGTTGGAAAAGATCCCGTTAATCGGATCGGGCCCGTCGTTCTCGATCACGACGATGACTTGGCCGATCGGAAACCTTCCTCCTTCCTGCTGGCTGGGACGGAATTTGGCGTCGCCGACAATGGTGACTCCCTTGCCGCCTGCCATGTCGGCCGTCCGCTGCAGGACGTTGAATTCCCAGACGTAACTTGAGCCGGATTCGAAGGTCAGGAGCCTTTTGGTCGTTAGGCGGCCGGTCCCGAGGTTGCCCGGTGAGAGCGCCCCGTCGACTCCGATCGTGACCGGGCCGGCGACAGTGCCGAAGCCACCCAGAGTTCCACCTGCGTTTACCTGCACCGGACCCGGGCCGGTGGCGGACCCCTTCCGGGCTTGCAGATTGATCGAGCCGCTGTTGATCGTGGTCCCGCCGGTGTAGTAATTCGGGCTCGTGAGAATGAGTGCGTTGGTGCCGACCTTCGTCAGAGACGCGCCAGAGCCGCCGGCCGCGCCTCCGTCCCGCATCGAGCCCTGGAACAAATCCGCGAAGTTGTTCCCGCCGATCTCGAGGTTGATCGAGCCGAGATAGGCGGTGCCGTCAAACTCGATCGAACCGACCATGACGGTGCCGGGATTGTGCAGGCTGAAATCAACTTGGCCCCCGAAAAGCTCGACCCGCGCGGTGCCGCCGGAAGAATCCTCGTAGAAGAAGAGGCGGCCGGCCTGCGCGTCATCCGCCGAACCTTCATACAAGAAGATCGACGCGCTGCCGGCCGTGGATGAACCAAGGAAACTAAGAGTCGCGCCGTTGATCGCTCCGCTGCCTTGGCCGCCGTTGACGCCAATGAAGGCGCTGCCCGCGCTGGCGGTTTCCTCAAAATAGAGATTGCTGCCGGTCGAGGTCCATGTGCTCCCGCCGATGGCGGTAAGGTGGGACTGAGCGGCGGAAGAATTTTCCCGGAAATAGATCGATCCGCCAAATGCGCCCGCGATGGCGCCGCCGTCGGCGATGATGGTCGCGGTGGCAGCGGTGGAGTTGCCAAAGAATGCGACCGTGCCGCCTGCCGTACTGAAGTTTACACCGGCATGGGCGTAGAGGGTGCTCGCACCCGCCTGCGCGTTATCGTAGAAGTCGGTTTCGCCTCCGTTAGCACCCGCTTCAAACGCACCTTGGTTGTCAAAAATGCCACTGCCGGCGCTTGCCTGATTCGTGAATTGGACGAAGCCGCCGGGAGCGCCATTAAACATTCCCGACCTGGTCGTGAAAGCGTTGCGAACGCCGACCGTCGCGTTTTCGGAGAAACTGATCGTGCCGAAGTTTCCGAGCGTGTCGGTCGCGGCGGTGAAGTTTTGTGTGACCAGGGCATTGTTCGTTAGGCCGGCGCCGGCGAGGTCGAGAGTGATGCTCGGTCCCACGGTGAAATCTAGGTGCTGGCGCCGGAGTTGAAGATGATGGCGCCGACCGTGATCGAGTCGGAAAAGGAGATCGAGATCTGGCTACTCTGGGCAAAGGTCGCGGTATCTGCGACGTCGTTGGGGATAGTCGCAGGGCTCCAGTTATCGGCAGAATTCCAGAGGCCGGAGAGAGGACTGGCTTTCCAGGTGGCGCTGCCTGCCAGGCTCGTCGCCGGCGCGAGCGAGAGGAGCAGGCCGGAAAGGAAAACGGTGATCAGAGGCTTAAGGGCAGGACGAGAGAAGTGGGAAGGTTTTTTCATATCGGCATTCCTTGGTTGATGCTGTCCGCGCGATCTTAGCGGGCCCCTTTTTTACCCGGCGGCCTGGTCAGGTGTCGAGGATCAAATACCGCCGGCCTCCACCCGTTGGGTAGAGGCATGGGTCTGCGGATTACTGACCGAGGCTGCAATCGGGTTTGATATCCTGAGCGTAGATATCGCCGCCGTCATTGCGACCGTCGCTCCACGCGGCCAGAGCCAGCCCTTCCGAGGAAAGTCTCATATCGAGCCGCGACTTGGAGGCAAGGATCGATGAGACAAAGAAGGGCGGACAGATGATGGCGCCGCTCGGATCAACTTTCGCGCCGTAAATCGCCCCCTGGGAAAAGGAGGGCTCGGAGGACCAAACGACGAGCGGCCTCGCGGCGGTGAAGTCACTCGCAACATTGATGACGGCGGAAGAAGTGAGCGGTTGGACGGTGAGACCGTTGTCGCCCCATTGGCGCACGCCGGCGGAGTCGAACTTCTGGCCGGAGATTCCTTCATTCGTTAGGGGGCCTTCCAGAATTTCGTCCCAGAAGAGATAGGTCGAGCCGGTGGCCGGATCGTAGGAGACGCTCGGGTTGACCTGATCGTGCGCGGTGTTGGTCGAGCCCGGGACGCCGTTGTGCGGGAAGGCATCCGTGCCGTCGGCCAGAATGTGCTGGGCGAGCGATTGCAGCGGGCTCACCTGATACCAGCCGAAGACCGCGCCGCCCGCGCCGTCGGTGACGAAGGGCGGGAAGTTGCCAAACTGGAGCGAGCCGCCGTCGAAAACGATGACGTGCCCCGCGCCCCAAAGCAGGCTGCCGTCGGGCGCGATTTTGTTGGCCAGGAGATATTTCGCACCGACGAACCCCGCCGCGGAAACCCAGGAAGCGATGACGCTTCCGTCCTCGCCCGCGTGGAGATCGGCCAGCGAGTAAGTGAGCCCGGCCGGCGCGGTGATGGTGATGCCGCTCGGACCCCAGAGCCTTTTGCCGGTTGGGGTGATGCGCTGGAATTTGATGTTATTGCCTTCGATCCAGCCGGCGACGGCGGCGCCGTCGCTCGTCGCGGTGATCTTCGGATTGCCGAGGAAGTCGGGCCCCTTCGAGACCTGCAATCCTTTGTGTCCCCAGCGCTGGGTTCCGCTCGGGTCGACTTTCATCGTCGTCACCGTGGTGCTGGGCCGCCGATCGTCGAGGAAGGCAAGGAGGGCGTTACCATCATTGTCGACGTCGAGCCCGTAATCCTGGGTCGAGCACATTCCGAGGTCGGCAAAACGAATCCCACCTTCGGTCCATTGCGCGAAACCGGCTGCGTCCAGTCGCTGCATGTAAACGTCGTAGCCAAACGGCGGCTGACCTATTGGGTCGTTATCGAACCAGCTGATGTAGCAACCGCCGTTCCGGGGTGGGGCGGATTTTCGGCTGGACCTGGTCGTTGGGTTTGACCGCGACCCCAAGATTGAGCATCGGGTCGGTGCTCCATTGAGCAAACGCACGCGAAGCCGGGATGAGAGAAAGAAGAGCCAGTGAAAGGATGAGTTTTTTCATAGGAATGTTCAGCTGCAAATTGTTGAGGGGAGGAGAGTTCGCGAATTGTAACGACCCCCCGGGGAGGGACGAGCAAAATCTGCCGCGAAGGAGGTTGGGCGCCGAACGCGGGGATTGTAGGGCAAGCGCCCCGCTTGCCGCGGGGAGTGGTGGCAGGCGGAGCGCCCGCCCGACAGATGGCTGGTCCTTTACATCGCGCCGAACTCGCGCTACGTATTCGACCCCGTTTCCGGAACAGAAAGCGACTTTTATGAACATCATCGACACCCTCGCCAAAGAGCAGCAGAAGACCGACTTGACCAAATTTAAAGTGGGCGACGGATTGCGCGTGCACACTCGCGTGAAAGAAGGCGACAAGGAACGGATCCAGATTTTCTCCGGCATCTGCATTGGCCGCAAAGGGACCGGAATTAACCAAACTTTCACCGTCCGCCGCATCTCCTACGGCGAAGGCGTGGAGCGGGTTTTTCCGATTCATTCCCCGCGCATCGCGAAGGTGGAAGTGGAAAAGCAAGGCAGGGCCCGTCGCGCCAAACTGAATTATCTGCGCAATCGCAAGGGCAAGGAAGCGACTGCAGTGAGAGAATGAGTGGTTGAGAGATTCGCCACGAGAAAAAGCTGCGCGCGCTCTCGGCATCGTCCGCATCGCCCGGGCTCGATGAAGCCAGCCGGGGCGCTTTTCTTCGAGTGCGAGAAATAATCTGGGATAATCGATGAAATCCGGGGATGGAGTGCGCGGGACGAAATTCGTTCGCGGAGATTCGCCGATTAAAAAAATTCGGCGCGGCAGCTCGCGGCATTTCGCTCCGAAGATTGACACGGGCAGCGCCGCAGTAAAAACTCCCGAATTATGAAAACTCAGTCGCTGCTGATAATCTTTTCCGCGCTGGCTCCGTTAATCTCACCGTCTCCCGCGTCGGCGCAGTTATCTGTCTACACGGCCCCTAGTTTGACTCGCGTCAAGCAGACTGCTGAACCTCTTGTTGCACCCGACGTCGCCCTCAGTGCAGCTCGTGGGGAATGGGAGTCATTTCAGGTCGTCGTCCACGCCGGCGTCGATTCTGTTTCCCAGGTTAATCTCTCGGTCACAAGCCTGACCGGAGCCGGGGGCAGCGCGATCGGCTCGAGCAACATTACCTTGTACCGCGAGAGTTACGTGAGAGTTAACCGTCCCACGCCCACCTGGGGCGGGCTGGATTATACGAATAAGTCTCTCGGCAAGGGTAGCTATGCCGACGCCTTGATCCCATTCAATGATCCGGTCACTGGCAAACCACTTGAGGGCGCAGAGTACGATGCGGTGCCGGCGACAGTGGAATCCAATCAAAACGATGTCTTCTGGATCGACATCCAAGTGCCGCGGGATTCTCCTGCCGGGCGTTACACCGGTAGCTACACTGTCACGAGCGACGCCGGAAAGAAGAAAGGGTCGATCACTTTAACAGTTTGGGATTTTACTCTACCGCTCCGTCCTTCGATGCACTCAAGCTTCGGTTTCTACACCCCTTACAATAAGTGGAACGTAATTGAGCTCTTAAAGTGCAAGTTGATGCCCACGACCTTTGATCCGGCTGATCAGTCTCTTTTCATCGATCAATGGGGGCTGGATAGTGTTAACCTCGGATTTTGGAGCGGCGCCTATTATGGCCACTGCGAGATGGATCCTCCTCCGACGGTCGCACAGGTAACTCAGGCAGTGACGCAGTTCGATCCTTCTCTGCTGATCTATGATTACTCCGCCGATGAGATCAGTGACTGTAGCAATCTCACCGACGACGTCCTCTTGTGGGCTAAACGCTTGCATAAAGGCGGCAGCAACCAGTTGATCGTCGCAATTCCGGACCCGGCATTGTTTGACGACGGCTCGGGGAGGTCAGCCGTCGATATTTGGAGCGTGCTACCTATTCAATATCTGGAAAATAAAGAGGTCATCGGTGACGCAATCAGCCGGGGGCAACAAGTGTGGATGTATTCCGCGCTCTTTCAAACCGAAGGGAATGTTCCGGTGTGGGAGATCGATTTCGAGCCGGTGAATTTTCGCATCCCGGGCTTAATCAATCAGTCCACCGATCTGAACGGCTTCCTTTACTGGTCTGTCGATTACGGAATTTACTCTGGCCTGGGGCGGCAAATTTGGAAGACCGGTTACTCTTACAAAATCGACGAGTACGCCTTCCCGGGCGAGGGCAACCTATTCTATCCCGGCGAACAAGCGGGGACGACCGCTTTTTGCCCGAGCATGCGCTTAAAGTGGCTGCGCGACGGCGTCGAGGACTACGAATATGTCGAGCTCTTGAAAAAGTGCGGTCTGGAATCGGAGGCGAAGGCACTTATCGCGTCCGTGGCGGCTGATTGGGACAGTTGGAGTCACGACATCGACTCGCTCTTTGGTGTGCGCGAGCAGTTAGCGCAAATGATTTTGGAAAACGGCTGTGTGGCCGAACAAAAATAGATTGTCTTCCACAGATTACGCAGATTTTTTGGGCGACGCGCCATTGCTCGCTCCGAGAATAATCTGTGAAATTGGGTGAAATCTGTGGATAAACTCTCCGCAGAATGCGTTGCGGATTCCGGCATGAGAAAAAACTGCGTTCGTTAGGCATCGGCTGCATCGCCGGGATCGATGAAGCGGGACGTGGTGCGCTTGCCGGCCCGGTGGTGGCCGCTGCGGCGATTTTGCCGGAGCGTTTTCGGCACCGGAAACTGAAAGATTCAAAGCAGCTCTCGCCCGATCTGCGGGAGAAAATTTACCGCTACCTGACGAATCACACCGAGATTGTCTGGGCGGTCGGGATCGTCGACTCGCTCGAGATCGATCGGATCAATATCCTCCGCGCCTCGCATGCGGCCATGCGAATCGCGGTCGCTGGCCTAACGACGCTGCCGGAGCACGTCCTGATCGATGGCCTGCCGGTCTTTCCATTCCCTCTTCCGCAGACCGCCCTCATCGATGGCGACTGCCTCAGCCTGAGCATCGCGGCAGCGAGCGTGATCGCGAAAGTAACGCGCGACACTTTAATGCGTGAATTTTGCGCGCGCTTTCCCGAGTACTGTTTCAGCCAGCACAAAGGTTATGGAACCGAACTACACCTCCAGAAACTCCATGAACACGGCCCTTGCCCGATTCACCGCCGCTCGTTTGAGCCGGTGGCGCAGCCGGTTTTTGCCTTCTAGGCCGGCCCACCTCCGCCTCGGTGCGCGGGGCGAGAAATTGGCCGCGCGCCATTTGCGGCGGCAGGGGTTTAAAATCCTTTATCGCAACTTCCGCGGCCGGCAGGGAGGCGAGATCGACCTCGTCTGCCGTGACCGCGACGTGCTCGTCTTCGTCGAGGTGAAAACGCGGACGCGGAAGGATTTCGGCCGCCCGCTGGAGGCGGTAAACGCGAGCACACAACGTCGGATTTCGTTAGGCGCACTTGCCTGGCTGCGCTTGCTGGGCAATCCCGATATCTATTTTCGCTTCGACATCGTGGAAGTGACGCTCGCGGAAGAGGGGGCGCCCCGGGTCGAGCTTGTCCGCAACGCCTTCCAGTTATCGGAGCCGTATCTCTACTGACGTCCCCGGCCGATCGGGACGAGACCGCCCGCCACGGAACTTTCTCTTTTCCTTCCTCTTCTTTTTTTGCTAGAGGCAGTCATGAATAAAGCAACGTTCGGCGGATTGGCTTTGCTCTCGGCGGCCTTATTGCGAACGAGAACTACCGCTTCATCAAACAGGATGTGACGCAGTACCTGTTCGTGCCGGACGAGATCGATTATGTCTTCCATTTCGCCTCGCTGGCGAGCCCGATCGATTACCTCGAGCTGCCGATCCCAACCCTCAAGTCGGCGCGCTCGGCACACATAACACACTCGGCCTGGCCAAGGCGAAGAAGGCGACCTTCCTGCTCGCCTCCACCTCCGAGTGCTACGGCGATCCGCTCGTCCATCCGCAGAAAGAAGATTATTAGGGCAACGTGAACCCGGTCGGTCCGCGCGGCGTTTACGACGAGGCGAAGCGCTTCGCCGAGGCGATCACGATGGCCTACCACCGCTATCATGGGGTCGACGCCAAGGTCGTCCGCATCTTCAACACCTACGGCCCGCGTAGGCGGGTGCGCGACGGACGCGTCGTGCCGGCTTTCATCGGCCAGGCCCTCGCTGGAACTCCCCTCACTATCATCGGCGACGGCGCGCAGACCCGTTCCTTCTGTTACGTCTCCGACTTGATCGACGGCATCTTTCGCCTCTCGCAATCCGATTTCCACGAGCCGGTCAACATCGGCAACCCGCGCGAGATGACGATCAAACAATTTGCCGAGGAAATCATTCGCATCACCGGGACGAAATCAGGAATCGAGTACAAGTCCCTGCCGGTGGACGATCCGAAGGTCCGTCAGCCCGATGTCGGGCGCGCGAAGAAGGTCCTCGGCAGGGAACTGAAAGTGGAATTCGAGGAAGGGATCACCCGCACGATCGAATACTTCCGGGAATGGCTGGAACGCGCAGGGCAGAGGTGACGCGGTTTTTTGACAGGATTCACAGGATTCCTGGATTTTTGACGAGGTGAAATCGCCTCCAACTTGTCCGCGACAAGCGTCCCGTAAATCCTGTCCCCGTTCCAAAGTGCCGACTTCGCGCTTTGGCAAAGTTGACGTCAGCGCGTCTGGCGGGCTCCGATCTCCACGCTCGCGAGAGGGCTGTGATCGATTTCGGGGGAGCCCGGGACGAGCGCGGGCGGCCCGCTAACTGAATTTCCGACGAGGATTTTCGCTGCACTCTGGCTTGTGGCCAACTGCTCGCTCACCTTCTGAATCTGTGCGGCCTGCGCTTTGAGGCCCGCCACCATAACCTCCATATTCTTTCCCTGCTGCACTATCGCTGACTCTTGTTTCGCAACAGCGGACTTTAGTTGAGTGATCGTCGCCTGCTGTTGCTCGACCTTGCGGTGCTCCTTGAGAAACTCATTGAGCAGCATCGCGTTGACCGCTTCATAGCGCACGGTGTAAGGCTTCCCTTGGTCGTCGCGGGCCACCAGATTAGGATTCACCTTTTCTACATCCTCGGCCACGAGGCCAAACTGTGGGATGCCATCGGGGTCAAGCTGCTGCTTGTAGCGAAAAGTCACTGGCTGCAATGAAAGGATGGCTTCACTCGCCTTGTCCATTGGTTTGATCCCTTCCTTGTATCGAGCCGAGGAAACGATGGTGCCGAGCTTACCGTTATTATCAACGATTACTCCTACGCCGCTGGGAACAGTCACGCCGCTGATCCCGGCGATAAACGTCGCTGTCTGAACTCCAGTCGTGCCGATCCGAATCGTGTTGGTGTCGCCACTGACACCCGGGTTGCCAATACAAATGGTGAAACTTCCAGTGTCAATATTCATTCCGGCTTCATAGCCAAGCCCGGTGTTATCACTTCCGTTCACTTTTTTGAGTGACTCGACACCAATTGCAGTGTTTCTGAAACCTGTGGAGTTATTAAAAAGCGTAAACATACCGAATGCGGCGTTGGCGTTTCCGGTTGTATTAGTTTGCATTGCAAGCGCACCAATGGCTGTGTTTGCGAGACCCTTGGTATTGTTCTGCAGTGCAGACGAGCCGACGGCGGTATTGTTGTCACCTTTGACATTGCTAAAGAGCGCATGAAAGCCCACGGCTGTGTTGTTGGCACCGGTCGTGAGGCTAAACAGCGCGTCCTCCCCCTCAGCGGTGTTGAAATTGGGATAGCCGCCATCCGGGGGCGGAACAACGGCGCGCGCTGTCGGCGAAACCCCAAAACAGCCGAGCGTTAGTGCGATGAGAACTGGCAGAATTGTTGTGTTTGTGGATTGAGTCAGCGAATTCATGGTTCTTCCTTCTTTTTCCCCGCTAGGTTGATTCTGTGATTCGCGGGTCCGGAAGGGGCGAAGAAACGTAGCGGGGCAAATGTCCTCCGCCTGATTCGAATCCGTTTGCGCGCATTTGACGGCTTCGCGCCCATTGTTGTCAATCAAAGAAAATTGTTTTCAAAGATCCTCGCCATCGTGCGGGAACGACGCTCCGGGCGCGGTGGGTCGATTGCCCGGTCGAGCAAAGCGCCAAATTACGCGCGAGCGTCGCGCCAAGGAGGTATGGTTGGAAGAATGCCCGCCTTTTCAAGGCAAAGCACTGATCTGGAGAAGGCCCTTACTGGTTAGTCAACCAGACGAGCGGCCGGCTCGGTGGTGGCACGTGAGGTCGTCCCACTTCCGCACTCGTCAGAGCCTCGCCGTTTGAGTTACGTCCCCCTGCAACAAGGCCAATGCCGTCTTGAAGGAACGTCGCCGTGTGCGCATAACGTGCGGTGTTGAGGCTGCCTGTGGCCGCCCAGGTCCCGCTCGCCAAGTCGTACAGTTCGCCGCTCGCCAAAATAATGCCGATCCCAACTCCCCCTACAACAAGAACCTGGCCGTTGCGTAGGAACGTCGCCGTGTGATAAACGCGTGGGTTGTTGAGACTGCCTGTAGCAGTCCAGGTGCCGCTCGCCGGGTCGTACAGTTCGGCGCTCGCGGAAATACTGTTGTTGCCATATCCGCCTGCAACAAGAACCTTGCCTTTTTTTAGCACCGTCGCCGTGTGAGAATAGCGTCTGGTGTTGAGGCTGGCTGTGGCAGTCCAGGTCCCGCTTGCCGGGTCGTACAGTTCCGCGCTCGCGGAAGCGTTGAAACGTCTATCCTGTCCTCCTGCAACAAGAGCCATGCCGTTTTGTAGCAACGTCGCCGTGTGAAAAAGACGTGCGGTGTTGAGACTGCCCGTGACAGTCCAAGTCCCGCTTGTCGGGTCGTACAGTTCCGCGCTCGCGGAAGTGCCGTTGTTGTCAAATCCCCCCGCAACAAGGACCATGCCGTTTTGTAGCAACGTCGCCGTGTGATTATCGCGTGCGGTGTTGAGGCTGCCCGTGGTAGTCCAGATCCCGCTCGCCGGGTCGTACAGTTCGGCGCTCGCGGAAAGGCCGGTGCTGTCGTCTCCAGCTGCAACAAGGACCATACCGTTTTGTAGCAACGTCGCTGTGTGAGCAAAGCGTGCGGTGTTGAGGCTGTTTGTGGCCATCCAGGTACGGCTCGCCGGGTCGTACAGTTCCGCGCTCGCGGAAGGAAGGAAATTGCTGTCGTCTCCCCCTGCAACAAGGACCATGCCGTTTTCTAGCAACGTCTCCGTGTGAGCAAAGCGTGCGGTGTTGAGGCTCCCTGCGTTCTTCCAGATCAGGGTGTTGAAATCCGGATAGCCGCCGTCCGGGGGCGGATCAACGGCAAATGCGGCGGAAGCAAGAAGCAAGGTGGCAAACAGAACGAGTGGGGTCGTTTTCATGCCCTCGATTGTTCCAACTAGGCGCCCTTTTGACGAGAGAAAAGTGAGGGCGCGCTGTCCTGCCGCAACTTGGCGTGTTCAGATCTGCAATCCCCGCACCTACACCGTAAAAGCCGTTCCCAGTCGCCCAGATCACTGCGTCTAACGGGTCCCGAGCTCCGCGCTCGCGATCGCTTTGTGATCGATGGAGGTAGGGGAGGAGAGCGCGGGTGGTTCCTCGCCGAAACCTCCCACGATAAGTATTGCCGTATCGGGCAGCAATGTCGCCGAGTGGGCCGAGCGCGCATCGATGAGGTCGCCGGTCGAAGACCATATACCGCGCGCCGGAACGTAGAACTCCGTAGTGGCCTTCGGGCCGGCCTGTCCTCCCGCGACGAACACCCTGCCGTTGAGCAACGTTGCGGTGAACTCAGCCCGGTGGCTCGTCATGCTCCCGGTGGAAGTCCACATCCCGGTTGCCGGATCGTAGATTTCCGCGCTGGCAAGAATGACCAAGTCGAGGCCGTAGCCTCCTGCCACCAGTACCTTGCCGTCAGGCAACAAGGTCGCCGTTTGACGAAAGCGCGGCGTGGCCATGCTGCCGGTGGCCATCCAGAGCCCGGTCGCCGGATCGTAAAGTTCCGCACTGGCGATGGCGGTCCCGCCCATATTGGTTTTGCCTCCCTCTACGAGGACCAAGCCGTTGAGCAGCAAGGTCGCCGAGTGGCGAAAGCGTGCTTCGGCGAGACTGCCGGTCGCAGTCCATGTCCCGGTTACTGGGTCGTAGATCTCCGCGGTCGTGAGAACGCCGCCGCCGCCGGTGCTCCCTCCTCCTGTTACGAGCACTCTGCCATCAGAGAGCAAAGTCGCCGTGTGTGCGCTACGCGGGTCGGCGAGACTGCCGGTCTCGGTCCAGATGCCGGTCGCCGGATCATAGAGTTCCGCGCTGGCGACCGAGGCGTTTCTGTCGTTGCCGAGACCACCGGCGACCAGCACCTGGCCACTGGGCAAGAGCGTAGCCGAGTGACGGTAGCGCGCGACGGCGAGGCTGCCGGTTTCGATCCAGGTGCCGGTGGCCGGATCGTAGAGTTCGGCGCTCGTTAAGCTCCGCGTGCCATTGGAGCCAGCGGCGACCAACACCCGGCCATCGGTCAGTAACGTCGCGGTGTGATAGGCGCGTGCCGTGCCGAGGCTGCCTGTGTCCGAAAAAGTAAAGCCAGCGCATGCGCCGTGCTGCCCGAGCGTCAGGCTCGCCCCGAGACACAGCAGCGGAAACGCGACCCGGAGTGGGAGGATTGACAAAGCCGGCGAAAAACCGGCGATCAGGGAAGACAATGTTTTCATAAGGTTTTAAGCTCTTCGATTCGTTGGGAGTCGTGTCTGGGAATAGGCGTTTACCAAAACAGGGTCGGCTGCGTCTGCTCTCACCCAAGATCTGAGCGATGAGCCAGTAGAGTAAGCGAAAGAAGTGCGATCTTTGTCAAGCCAGCAGTTGTTGGTGCAAAGTTATCGCTTTTCGGCGGTCCTTGATTTCAAATGCCATCACGATGCACCGAAAAATAGATCCCGAAGCAATTCGGTCAGCCGCTGATAGACCACAATCCGTTGCGCCTAACGAGGCGGAAGTCTTGCGCGCGATTAACTCCGCCTGAGAAAACCTAGAGCGAGTCGAGAAAGCTCATGAGCTGCGCTTTCTCGGTGTCATCCAGGGCGTTGAACGCGTCTCTCACATCTGCGGCTTGCCCATCATGACGCTGAATCGCCTCGTTCTTGGTAAAGGAGAAACCGTCGTGCATGAGCCGGTTGCGAGCACGAAGTCCCCAGAGTGGCGCAGTCCGCATCTTGTTTGCGGTCTCGGCGAATTCCGGGATGGGCTGAATCGGGATCCCGTCACCGGTGCCGATATCGTGTAAGAGGAAGTCGCTAAAGGGTCGCACGATCTTGCTCCCGAGCGCGCTTGGGACAATGAAGGCTCCTCCATTTATGGGGGTGCCTGGAGCTGCCGTAACAATGGGAGAGACGTGACAAATTGAGCAGCCAATCTCGGCGAAGACCTTTTGGCCGAGACGCACGTCATCCGTAATCGGTCCTCGCGGAGGCGCCTTGGTCGAACGAATAAAAAGGGCAAAGGCCTCGACATCTATCCCATCGTTATCGGGCTCGGGGAGCGGATCGTAACCCGAGCCGTACCCGACGAAATTGCCGCTGGAAGTATTTTCATCGAGAAGGAGGGGACTTGTGATGCCCATTTCATTCACGTAGGCATCGGCGGCAAAGGAAACGAGACTGGCGTGCTGGGATTTCCAGCCAAAGCGTCCAATTCGTGCACTACCATCGCCTTCCAGGACCGGAACCTCTGGAGCCAGGCCTCGCATTGCTTCTGGCTGCGCGTCTCGGATGGCAGTGAGGGTGCTATCGGAAATGCATTCGACGTAACCTCCGCCCAGGGTGTTGCTGGACATGCGGAAAGTTCTGGTTTCATCGAGATCATTCACGTGCTCAACGATCTCGGGAGCTGTGGCACGCGATTGGATGAGCGAGCCGCCAAGCGATTCGAAAAAGGCGTCATCCTCGGTGTGGCCCGTACGATGTACGGCGATCTGGCTTGCGCCCCCGGTGACGATATTCTGGTGGCACTCCCGGCAGCTCTGAGCGTTATAGATAGGACCAAGACCATCATCGACGCCTTCTACTTCTTCAAAAACGAATCGGGCGTCGTTGAAAGAGGCCAAGGGATTCACATTGTCTTCATCGATGGTTTCAAAGTCCGGCCCCTGAGGAGCGAAACCGTTGGTTCTGTTGTCAAAACCAGCGCGCGCTTCGTGTGATTTAGCCGGGGCTTCGACGGCCGTGGTAATACCTTCGATGTAAAAAAATTGCGCCGGCCCTTCAGGCCCAGCCGGTTGCCGGGGAGTGAATCGTTCCTGGCGCGTTTGCGCGCGCAGTGTTTGACCCTCGACGAAAGGAAGACCTGCGAGGGTTACGGCTACGGCCGGCAAAACGATGGACAACACGATGGTCTTTTTCATGGGCACGTTCATTTCATTCTTCTGGTCAACTGCTGGGGCAGAGAATTGAGACGGCGGGCGAATCGGGTCGCATTGACCGCCATGTCCAGGTTGCCCTCCTCGTTAAGGTCGCCCGCCACGAGGAGTTGGCGAATTTGTTTCATTCGTTTCCAGGCAGGTTGAACAGAGCACCGAAACCGTCGCGGAAAGATTGAACCCGCCGCCCCCATTGCCCAGGAAAATGGAAACGGAGCCGTCTCCCCGATTGGTATTGGCCAAATCCTGATGGCCATCGTTATTAAAGTCCGCGGCAACGACGGAGTGAGCTTGGTCTCCGGCGATCAGGGGGGTCTCCTCGACCAGGTTTCCACTCCCGTCGCCAAAGTAGAGGAGAACGTCGTCGAGCGGGAAGGCAACGTCCGCGTTTCCATCCTCGTTAAAGTCCGCCACGGCCAATTCGCCCCTCGCGTCCCCTCTAATCACACTAAGGGTTTGTTTGAAAACAAACGAACCGGTGCCATCGCCGAGATAGGTGGAGATGTAGTTCCTCACTTTACTGCCGGGTCCTGTTCCGCCGACCACGAGGTCCAGCTTTCCGTCGTTGTTCAGGTCAACAGCTCCCAAAGAAGCTGCGTCTTTGCTCTCGCTTAGGGTGGCGCGCAACGCAAATGATCCGGTGCCATCTCCCAGGAACACCTTGATATCGGAACTGGTAGTGGCCGCAATGTCGAGATTGCCGTCCCCGTCAAAATCGGCCGTGATGATTTCGCGGTCGTTGTGAAGGCCCCCGATCTCTTCCGGGGGAAACGCGAAGCCCCCTTTGCCATCGCCAAGGTAGATGAGGATAACCCCCTCATCCGGGCCAGCCACCGCCATGTCAAGTTTCCGGTCCTTGTTAAAGTCCGCCACGATCACCCGATTGGGTCCACCTTCGGCGTTCACGACCACGTCGTGCTCCCCGAATCCGCCCAGGCCGTCGCCCAAGTGAAGCACCACATTGTAACCCCAGTTGTTGCATTGGACCAAATCGAGATGTCCGTCCCGGTCCATGTCGCCAATCGCCAGCCCTTTTGGAAGGGTATCGGAGGCAACATGTCCTTTCAAAGTGAACTGGCCTTGACCATCTCCCTGGAGAATAGCCACATTATCAAACCCGGTGACATTCACTGCGATGTCCAGGTTGCCATCCTCGTTCAGATCGCTGCTCGCGAGCACTTCGGGCAGGGCCAGGGTGCCGGTGCGATGATTGGCGAACGCCGAGGGCAGAAACGCGACGCAGAGAAGGAGACAAGCGAAGACTGAGAATTTATTTGTTTTCATTGGTTTTAATCTATTGAATCTCTATTTGGCCGATTTGGAGATGAAAATGGATATCGCCATCGTCTGGATCGACCAGAGATGCGTTTTGAAAAGGCACCCCAATGACTGGCGTCGGAGTGCCATCTCCATTGAAGTCGACGGCCGCGACAGCTAAACCAAATCCGGCAAAGGCCTGCGGCGTTTCGCTGGTTAAGCTCTGAAATAAAGTTCCGCGCGCACCGTTGTAAATGAAGGCTTGCCCTGCGTTGATAAGACCACTCACATCCTGCTCCGGCGCACCTACGAACACGTCGGTCCGCCCATCGCCGGTGACATCAGCAATCAGGCTGATGGACGCGCCGAACTTCGAAAACAGCTGCGGTGTTGGGGTGCGCAACTTGCGTATGAAGGTGCCGTCGCTCCCCCGAAACAAGAAGACTCCCCCTTGCGAACTCTTCAGGAGAGGCGCGCCGACCGCGAAATCGGGCGTGCCATCGCCGTCCAGATCCTTCCCTCCGGCCACCGCGGCGCCAAACGAGGGTAGTTTCTCAGCTGTGGGGCTCAGGATGGTAAAGATGAGAGCGCCAGTTTTGCCGCTGAAGACGAACGCTTCGCCTCGGCCGGGCGCGCCGATGAGAGCGTCCGACACACCGTCCCCATTAACATCCCCCGCGTTGGCGACGGCTGACCCGAAGCGGGCATTGACCTCTGCCCCGCCTTGATCGGGATGGTTCAATGTTCGGATCAAGCTGCCATTTGCACCACTGTAGAGATAAGCCACCCCAACATCGGTCAGGCTATCTTCTCCTTCACCTATATTCTGGCCCGGAGCGCCAGCGAGGATATCGGGCACTCCATCGGAATTAACGTCGCCAAGGCTAACCACAGCATAGCCGGCTCGCGCGTTTTCTTCCACGGTCGGATTGTCCAGCGTAAGAAGGATGGTATCCGTAGCGCCACTAAAGACGAAAATCCTGCCGACACTGAAGATCGCTTCATCATCATTAACGGTGTGGTGAGGATCGCCTACGATTACGTCTGGAATACCGTCTCTATTCACATCTCCCGCCGGAGCGACCGAACTGCCGAGCTGACCCCCGAATTTCTGCTCTTGAACCTCCTGAAACTCCGGATCGTTAAGCACAGTTATGACTGCGCGGGTGGCGCCGCTGAGAACGAAGACCTTCCCGACATTCTGCGGCGGGCCAAAGCTAAACTCGGTATTATCGAAATCTCCATCTTGAAATGGCGCGCCAACTGCGAGATCAGGAACCCCGTCGTGGTTGACATCGCCGATGACCGCGATCGCGCGTCCAAATTGTGTAGTGGAGTCTTCCGGTTCGGGATCGAGCAGGGTTGTCGCGCGCCCCACGGTAACGAAGAGGCCGAAAACCATCAGCACAGAAATCATCCATGGCACACCTGCACACGAACTGAATCTGACCGACGATGCATCGGCCTTGTTGCGGATTGTTGAGTTAGGTTGCAAGCTCATAATTCCTCCCGACTTCATATAGCAGCTGTTATTTCTCATTTTCGGTTGCGCGCTGGTTGCAGGCACGTGCGCACTTGGAAAGAGCAGGTCTTTACTGGGGCACAATCGCGTCTGCGCGCGCAGATTTCGCCTCCCGGTTTAGGAAGAGGCTCATTTATTGTCAAGACCAAAATTATGAAATTTGTTGCGAGAAAAGCAGAGTGAGCCGTGGGAACGATGATAGAGGAATCCTTGCAAGCCTTGCAAAGAGCAACTCGACGACTCTGCGCGCTTCTGCTTTGGTCGGTAGCGTGGCGCGCAAGGCGCGCGTTCAATTCCCCGGCGCAGTTTATCACCTGCTTGCTCGGGGCGATCGGCGCGAGGCGATCTTTCGCGACGACCTCGATCGGCGACGTTTCCTCAGCACTCTCGCAATGTCTATGGCATGACACCGACCGGTGGCGCGAATGGTCTGGGTGTCATCTATCTTCTACGTCCGAGATCGAGCGGCGGGTTTGCGTTGCGAGTCATTCATGCTTTCACTGGCGGATCGGATGGCTCATCCGGCTCCGCCGGCAAGTTAGTGCTGCGCAGGGGGCGGATTTTTGGCGCGGCCACGACGGGTGGGAATCATGGGAGTGGGACGGTGTTTCAACTGACTCCGACGCAAACGGGCGAAGGGATTTCAAGACCTTGTATTCTTTTGCTGGCGCGCCGGACGGAGTCTTCCCCTATGGAGCTCTGCTTTTTGATGCGGCCGGTAATATTTTACGGGACGACCTATTACGGCGGGACGAATGGCTTGGGCGCGGTTTACAAACTTTCTCCCACTCTCTCCGGCGAATGGGACGAAAGAGTGATCTACAGCTTCCACGCTGGGAACGATGGAAACAGTTCGATCAGCAATCTTGTCTCCGACGCGACCGGAAATCTTTATGCGACAACGAGCGAAGGTGGATTGGGCAGCGGAACCATCTTCAAACTCAGTCTCGGCTCTAACGAAACGTGGACCGAGAGTATTCCGCACAGCTTCCAAGGCTCGCTGGACGGAGCATTCCCGTATGCCGGAATGGTCGGGGATGGCTCCGGGAGATTCTTCGGCGCCACCGTGCACGGCGGCGATGACGGCGACGGCACAATCTACAAGTTTACCCCGGAGCTAATCCGGAACTGGCGATTCTTCGGGCGGGAGTTCGCGGTCGCAATGGAACCAGCGCGCCAGCGGAACGTCGGTCGAAGAATGGGCGATGATCGAGCCGGCGATGACGAGCGCGATGAGTTGAAAAAGGCGGTCGGCGTTTGGGACGTCGCGTTGAAAAAGGAGAAGACCGTAAACCACGGAGGCAAAACCTTTCGGGCCGAACCAGCCGGCCGTTAGGCGTTCGCGCCAGTCGAGTTCGCTGCGCCAGAGGGAGAGGAGCATCGCGGCCGGGCGGGCGAGGAAAAGCGCGAGCACGGCGAAAAGGTAATCGGCGGGATGAAGTTGGGCGAAGAGATGTGGCGACATCAGCGCCCCTTGAGAAGTTCGGTAATCAATTCGCCGAAGCGGTGAAACTCCTCACGCAAGGATGGCCGCGTGCTTGCGACCGTGACTCCGGCGGCGAAGGCGGCGAGGTAAATATTGGCATGGGTGAGCGAGGCGCACGCGAGCACGAGCAGACCGATCGCGACCGCGAAGAGCGGTTCGAATGGTTTGGAAACGCCGAAGAAGCGCGAGGTGCGCAGCCAGCAGGCGATCCAGGGCACGATCACGCCAATGGCGATGCCGAGAAGCAATTCGAGCGCAAGCCCGGCATAGCCGGCTTCGTAATGCCCGATCACGCTCAGGCAAATGAGGACGAACGGGAGGGCGAGGCCGTCGTTCACGCCGCTCTCGACGTTCAAGAGATGTTTCAGGCGGCCGGGAATTTCTTTGCGTCCGATAATGGCGGCGGCGAAAACCGGGTCGGTCGGGCTGAGGATGGCGCCGATCAGAAGAGCCTCGATCCAGGAGATGCCGGCGAGAAAATAAGCGAGCAGCGCTGTCGCGATAAGGGTGAGTGGCATGCCGAGAAGAAGCGCGCGCCCGGGCAGGTGCCAGGCGTTGACCAGGTCGCGAATGCCGGCCCGCATCCCATCGGTAAAGAGAACGCTGAAGAGCGCCAGCTCAGCCAGATGACTAACGATCGGGTCATTGTATGTCAGGGGCAGGAAATTTAACATCCCGGGCCCGACGAAAAATCCGGCGGCCAGAAAGAGGACAGCGGTGGAAAGAACGCTGCGATCCGCCAGATCGGAGACAAGAAGCGCAATGAAGAGCGCGATGGCAAAAATCAGAAGCGCGGTCATGCGGTCTTCCCTGTGAACGGAGGCGAGGAAGTTACTTGAGGAGAAGCGGAGGCGACGCTCCTTTGAGCAATGGCGCGCGAAAAAAACACCGGATGGTCGTTTACGATCCTGGACGTTTTGCTGCTGGCGGTGCCGGCGGCGATCGCTCTCCGATATGTGCCGGGGTGGGGACGTGGACCGGTTCTTTTCATCGTCTCGTCCATCGCCATCGTGCCGCTGGCCGGCTGGATGGGCCGCGCGACGGAGCAACTGGCGGCGCGGGCCGGTTCCGGCATCGGCGGATTCCTGAATGCGACCTTTGGAAATGCGGCGGAACTGATCATCGCACTGGTCGCGTTAAGTAAAGGCCTGACCGGCGTAGTCAAAGCTTCGATTACTGGATCGATTATCGGCAACCTCCTGCTCGTGCTCGGCGCTTCCATCCTCGTCGGCGGGATTCGTTACCGCAAGCAGACCTTCAATCAAACCGCCGCCCGCATCTCGGCGACGTCGTTAGGCTTGGGCGCGATCGCGCTTCTCATCCCGACCGTTTTTCATTACGCCGCCGCCTCCCGTCCCGGCGGCTGGACGGTCGAGGCGGAACAAAAGCTCTCGCTCGCGATCGTAATCGTTCTGTTCCTGACCTACTTCTGTTCGCTCCTCTTCCATCTCGTAACGCACCGGGATTTGTTCGCCGGGCCGCAGGATGAGAGCGATCAGGCGAAAACGCACTGGCCGCTCTGGCAAGCGATGACGTCCCTTGCCGTGGCGACCGCATTCATTGCCTGGCTAAGCGAATTTCTTGTCGGCTCGATCGAGGCTGCCCGCCAAGCCCTTGGCCTGACCGAGATCTTCGTCGGCGTCGTAGTGATCGCGCTCGTTGGGAATGCGGCCGAACATTCGACCGCGGTCTGGGCCGCCTGGAAAAACAAGATGGACCTGAGCCTGAGCATCGCGACCGGCTCGAGCCTGCAGATGGCGCTTTTCGTCACGCCGGTGCTGGTCTTCGCTTCCTATGCCTTCGGCAAACCGATGACGCTGGAGTTTTCTCTCCCGGAAATCGCCAGCATCGTCCTCTCGATCTGGATCGTGGGACAGATCAGCGGGGATGGCGAAAGTAACTGGCTCGAGGGAGCGCAGCTCCTTTCGGTTTACGTCATTATTGCGGTGCTCTTCTTTTTCCTGCCCGCCCTGCATCCGCTCTAGGAGCAACCGAATCTAGTCCCGGGGACGTTCTTACAGTTATGGAAGAATCCGATCGCCCAAAAGAAGAAAAGCACGTCAGCAAGAGCACGACGAGCGAGCCACAGGAAGAATTTATCGCGCCCAAGGCGCGGCCTTCTCGCGCGGAAGAGTCGACCCCGAACGAAAAGCAGAATTAGCCGCGCCCGCAGGGAAATCGCGCTTGCCTCGAGCGACCGTTGCTCTTCATCTGGAACCCAGATGAAGCCCGACACGACGGCCGCCCGGAAAACTTTTCCGCGCTGGCTTCTGCCGTTCCTGCTTGCATTGGGCGGCTACCTCTTCCTGGCTTTCTTCTCGCTCCAGCGCGGCCGGCTGCCGCTCGGGATATGGTGGAGCGTGCAGGCGACGGGGTGGATCGCATGCGCCTGGTGCCTGCGCACCGCGCGCGCAGGCTGGCCGTCCATGTCTGCGATCCTGGTTACGGCGCTGCTCTTTCGGATCTGCGGTTTGTGGGCGACGCCGACGCTGGAGGATGATTATCACCGCTATCTCTGGGACGGATGGCGCACGCTCCAGGATGGCTCGCCCTACGACCACGCTCCGCAGGATTTTTTTGCGAGGCCAGAAACACGCCCACCCGGAATCGAGACGGCGCTGAATGAGCTGAATCACCCTGGCCTAACGACGATCTACGCGCCTGTCACGCAGCTCCTCTTTGCCGCCGCCGCGGCGATCGCTCCGGGTTCTCTGGTGACGCTGAAAGCGTTGCTTCTGGTGATCGACGCGGCGCTCATTCTTCTCTTGTCGATCTGCGGTGGGCGAGCGGCGGCTTGGTTCTATGGCTGGTGCCCGCTGGTCGTGACTGAGAACGCGTTTCATGCGCATCCCGAAGGGTGGGCTTTACTCTGGCTGATCGCGGCCTGGCTTTGCGCGCGACGCCGGCGCTACTTCGTTGCCGGTTTGTTGGCCGGAGTCGCGGTCGCGGCAAAGTTGTTCGCCCTCCTTGCTGTTCCTTTTCTCGTTTGGCGTCGTCCGTTGGTCGTCGTGCCGGCGCTGCTGGCGGCCCTGACATTCATTTACGGGCCGCTCCTGGCTTCAGGCTCATCCGCGGAATGGGCCGGCTTGCAGGCGATGGCCGGTTCCTTCAAGTTCAATTCGTTAGGCTACGCCTTGCTCGCGCGTTGCTTCGGCCCGGAGGCAGCACGACTGCTTTGGGCAATCCTGTTCGGCTTGCTCGCCGCCTTCTTCTTTGCGCAATGGGCGAGGCAAAAACGAAGTCTGGCGCAGGCGCCGGTGGCCGAGGTTTTCCTCGTTTTTTTCCTGCTCGCGCCCGTGCTGAATCCTTGGTACGCCGTCTGGCTCGTTCCGTTTGCGGTCGCGGCGCGAACGCCAGCGGCCGTCGCGCTGCTCGTCGCAGTGCCGCTGAGTTATGCGACCGGGCTTAACCTCGGCGATCCGACGCTGGCCAATTACGCGCAGCCAGCCTGGATCCGACCGGTCGAATTTGGAATCGTGATGCTGGCGGCTCTCGCCGGCCTTGCGCCCATTCGCCGTCGTATGCCAGGCGCGCTGAGCTTAGCGCGCTAAGGCGACCTGAGGCGGTGGCTCAGACTTGGCCCAAGAGGGCGCTTTGGAGATGAATTTTCCAAAACGCATTCCCAGATAATACTCCAGGGCGTTCATCTCGCGATTCGTTAGGCGTTTCGACCATTCGGCGGCGTCCAACTGCTCGCGCTCGGCGCCGGGAAGCGTTCGTCGCAAAGTCATGAGCCGCTGCTTTTTTTCCGCCACGTTGTCCGCGGTCAGTTTCGGATTTCCCAATTTGTATTTACCCGCGAAGAGCGCTTTGCCGAGGTTATATGGTTCCGCGGCTACCGTGGTTTGGGAAGATTTCGTCGCGGAATCCTGGGCCGTCTGAGCGGTCCGCGCAGTTTGAGTCGCCACGTTGACCCGGTCGACCGCCTGACGAGAAGAAGACGGCGGCGGCCCCGGCACAGATCCAGAGGCGCAGGCGAGCGACGGGCTGAAGCCGGCCAACGTCGCGATCAGCAGAGCGGCCACTTGGTTACGCATAACGCGAAAGATACTCGAAAGAAGGGAGACGTCACCTGATGCCTCCTTGATTTTCGAATGCACCGCCGCTGGGGCAGCGCGCGAATCAGTAGCGGTAATGCTCGGACTTGTACGGGCCTTCGACCGGGACGCCGAGGTATTCGGCCTGCTTCGCGCTGAGCTTGGTCAGCTTGACGCCGATTTTCTCGAGGTGCAGACGGGCCACTTCTTCGTCGAGGATTTTCGGCAGGATGTAGACACCGGGTTTGTATTTGTCCTTGTTTTCCCAGAGGTCGAGCTGCGCTAGGACCTGGTTGCTGAAGCTGTTCGACAGGACGAACGACGGGTGGCCGGTGGCGCATCCGAGGTTCACAAGGCGGCCTTCCGCGAGCATGAAGATTTCGCTGCCGTTTTCGAAAGTGTACTTGTCGACCTGCGGTTTGATGTTGGTCCGCTTGACGCCCTTGGTGGTGTTCAGCTTATCGACCTGAATCTCGTTGTCGAAGTGGCCGATATTACAAACGACGGCTTGGTTCTTCATCTTCGTCATGTGTTCGAAAGTGATGATGTCGACGTTGCCGGTGGTGGTGACGTAGATGTCGCCGCGGCCTAACGTGTCTTCGATCGTGGTGACTTCGAAACCTTCCATCGCGGCCTGGAGCGCGTTGATCGGGTCGATCTCGGTCACGAGGACGCGGGCGCCCTGGCCGCGAAGGGATTGGGCGCAGCCTTTACCGACGTCGCCGTAGCCGCAGACGACCGCGACTTTACCGGAGATCATGACGTCGAGAGCGCGATTGAGCGCGTCGACTAACGAGTGGCGGCAGCCGTAGAGGTTGTCGAACTTCGACTTCGTGGCGGTGTCGTTCACGTTGATCGCGGGGACGAGGAGCTTGCCCTGCTTCAACATGTGATAGAGGCGATGGACGCCGGTGGTGGTCTCTTCCGAGACGCCGCGCCATTCCTTCACCACTTCGTGCCAGCGGAAAGGGTTCTCGTTTTTAATCTCGCGGAGCGTGTCCTTGATGACCTTCTCTTCGTGGTTCGAAGATTCGCTCTCGATCCAATTGCTGCCTTCTTCGAGCTCGTAGCCTTTGTGGATGAAAAGGGTGACGTCGCCGCCGTCATCGACCACCATCTGCGGGCCTTTGCCGCCGGGGAAGGAGAGCGCCTGGTTGGTGCACCACCAGTATTCTTCCAGCGATTCGCCTTTCCAGGCGAAGACGGGCACGCCGGATTTCGCGATCGCGGCCGCGGCGTGGTCCTGGGTGGAGAAAATGTTGCAGCTCGCCCAGCGCACATCGGCGCCGAGGTCGACCAGCGTTTCGATCAAAACCGCAGTCTGGATCGTCATGTGCAGCGAACCGGTGATGCGGACGTCCTTGAGCGGCTTGGAGGCGGCGTGCTTTTTGCGGATCGACATCAGGCCGGGCATTTCCTGCTCGGCGATTTCGATTTCGCGCCGGCCGAAATCGGCCAGGGAAATGTCGGCAACTTTATAGTCGTTAGTCTGCGTTTTGCTGATCGTTTGTGTGCTCATGATTTTTTAAAAATTACTTGGCGAGTTTTTTCAGTTCGTCGGCTTTGTCGGTTTTTTCCCAGGTGATATCCGGGTCGTCCTTGCCGAAGTGACCGTAGTTGGTCGTTTTGGAATAGATCGGGCGCAGCAGATCGAGCTGCTGAATGATCTCGGCCGGTTTGAAGGAGAAGATGCGGTTGACCGCATCTTCGATCGCTTCTTCGGGGACCGAATTGGTATCGAAAGTGTTGATGTTCATGCTCACCGGATTGGGGTAGCCGATGGCATAGGCGAACTGAATCTCACAGCGCTTGGCCAGGCCGGCCGCGACCACGTTCTTCGCCACCCAGCGCGCCATGTAAGCCGCGCTGCGATCCACTTTGCTCGGGTCCTTACCCGAGAACGCGCCGCCGCCGTGCCGCCCCCAGCCGCCGTAACTGTCCACGATGATCTTGCGTCCGGTCAGGCCGGTGTCGCCTTCCGGACCGCCGGTCACGAAGCTGCCGGTCGGGTTGATCAAAAATTGTGTGTCGTCGTTCAGCATCTCGTTAGGCAAGATTTTCTTGATCACCTCTTCGATGATGAAACTGCGAATCTCGGATTGCTTGACGTCCTTCGCGTGCTGGGTCGAAACGACGACGTTGGAAATGCCAACCGGTTTGCCGCCATCGTAGATCACGGAAACCTGCGACTTCGCGTCCGGGCGGAGCCAGCGCGCTTTGCCGCTCTTGCGGATGCGGGTCAGTTCGCGGCCGAGACGATGCGCGAACATGATCGGCGCCGGCATCAATTCCGCCGTTTCGTCACAGGCAAACCCAAACATCAAACCCTGGTCGCCTGCGCCCTGCTCGGCGTGGCCTTTGCCCTCGGCCTCGCTGGCGTCGACGCCCTGCGCGATGTCCGGGCTCTGGCGGGTGATGATGTTTTGAATGTCGATCTTGTCCGCGTGAAAAATGTCGTCGTCGTTCACGTAGCCGATCTCGCGCACGGCGGCGCGCACGATCGCGTCGATCGGCACGACTGACTCGAGCGACTTGTTGGCCGGGAGATTTGGAATAGTGATCTCGCCGCCCACGATCACGGTGTGGCTTTTGGCGAAGGTTTCGCAGGCGACCCGGCTCTTCGGATCCTGCGTCAGGCAGGCGTCGAGGACGGCATCGGAAATGGTGTCGCAGACTTTATCCGGGTGACCTTCACCAACGGATTCGGAAGCAAAAATGAAACGACGGAGCATGGCGGAAGAAGTTAAGAGTGGAGTGTAAAGAGACGGAAAGGATCATGATTGAACATATTGACCAATCATGATACGTCGATATATCGTGTCCCAAGCCCATGGCGTCAACCATAAATTTCCTCCGCCTTCTCGCCGATCCGACCCGGCTCCGCCTCCTTCTTTTGCTGGAAGAAGAAGAGCTTTCGGTCGCGGAGTTGCAGGACATTCTCGGGATGGGCCAGTCCCGCATCTCGAGCCATCTCGCGCAGCTCAAGCGCGCCGGGGTGGTGGAGGATCGGCGCGCCGGCAAGAACGTCTATTACGGCCTAACGAACGGGCAAAAGCTCGATCCGCAGCGTGCCAAGGTGAGCGAGCTGACGCGTGCGCTGGCGCGCGAAATGCCCGAGACGAAGCGCGATCGAACCGCCCTGCAGGTGGCGTTGCGCAAGCGGCAGGACAAGGCGCGCGAATATTTTGACCAACTGGCCGGGCGCTTCGGCCGCAGCTATTGCCCGGGTCGCTCCTGGCAGGCGCTCGCTCACACCATGATCGCGCTCCTCCCACCGCTCACCGTCGCCGACCTCGGCGCGGGCGAGGGGACGCTCTCGCAGTTGCTGGCGAAGAACGCGCGCAAGGTCATCGCGGTCGATAACGCGCCCAAGATGGTCGAGTTCGGGTCTGAGTTGGCGAAAAAGCACGGTTTCAAGAATCTAGAATACCGCCTCGGCGACATCGAGGATCCGCCGATCGACAAAGGGTCGGTCGACCTCGCGATCTTCAGCCAGGCCTTGCATCATGCGATCCATCCGGAGCGTGCGCTCGCCGCGGCCCATCGGATTTTGAAGAAAGGCGGTCGCGTCGTCGTGCTCGATCTCCTCAGCCATCGCTTCGAAAAAGCCCGCGAACTTTACGCCGATCACTGGCTCGGCTTCAGTGAAGTGCAGTTGCACCAATGGTTGGAGGCGGAGGGTTTCAGTGACATCGAAGTGACCGTAGTCGCGCGCGAAAAAGAGAGTCCGCACTTTCAAACTGTCTTTGCTTCTGGTATCAAATAGCGCCGTAAATAACGTGTCGATTTGGCAAACTCATTCCACTCCTCACGGTTCTACGGGTTTTTGTGTGAGTTGCGGCGACGCAAAGTTTATCGCGTCGCCGCTGCCTATGCCGTTGTCGGCTGGCTGATCATTCAGGTCGCAGTCACAGTTTTTCCCATCCTCGACTTTCCGCCCTCGGCCACCCGGCTGGTGGTTTATTTCAGCCTCGGCGGCTTTCCGATCGCGCTCATTCTCGGCTGGGCCTTCGACTTCGGCCCCCGCGGCATTCACATCACCCCGGAGCCGCCACCCGGGGAGGAATGTCCACCCACTTACCGCGGGCGGCGCAGAAATTTGTTCACCCTCGGCATTATTGGCCTAACGATCTCGGCCATAGTCGGCTATTTTATCTTCGCCTCCAGTTCCGCGCGGCAGCTCGACAAATCGATTGCCGTTCTCCCCTTCAGCAATTTTAGCGGCGACGCTCAGCATTGCGGAAAAGGGCTTGGCGAAATTAAAGGAGGGTGTGCAGTCTGGCGCCTCAATCGCCATTAGAGAGCCGGAATTGCTTGCCAAGGCCGCGGAGGCCCGGGCCAATGTCTTCCTGTTTCAGCGCAAGTATCACGAAGTGCTCGAGGCGGTTGCAGAGCTGTCGAACGAGAAGCTGGCGAGTAAGCCTCACGGTTATATCGGAGCGCGGCTCTACGAAGGTATCGCGGACGAAAAACTGGGGCAGACAGCCGAGGCCCGGGCTGCCTTTACCGCGGCGAAGAGCGCTGCCGAATCGGCCCTGCGGGATGGGCCTAACGAATCCTCTCGGCACGCCGCGCTGGCCGACGCGCTGGCCCATTTGGGCGAAAAGGAAAAAGCCATTACCGAAGCCAAACGCGCGATCGAGTTGCGGTCCGAATCCGTGGACGCCTTTGAAGGCCCCGACTACACCGAGGCGCTGGCGCGGGTTTACGCATTGACGGGTGAGAATGCGCACGCGATCGCGCTTCTCGATGTTTTGCTCAGCCGTCCCGGTAATCTCACCATATGGTTGCTCAAACTGGATCCAGTTTGGGATGGCCTGCGGAGCGATCCAGCTTTCCAGCAACTGTTGGCAAAATACGAGACGCGCCGCTGAGGTCATCCAGCCTAACGACTCGCGACCTGTGCGAGTCGGCGTACATTCCGGACGAGATGAGATACGACCTGATCGTGATCGGCGGCGGACCTGCCGGCTATGTCGGCGCGATTCGCGCCGCGCAACTGGGGAAGCGGGTGGCGTGCGTGGAAAAGGAACGAGCCGGCGGCACCTGCCTGAACTGGGGCTGCATCCCGACAAAATCGCTCCTGCGCAATGCCGAGCTCTACCATCTGATGAAGCATCGAGCGGGCGACTTCGGCTTCAAGTTCGAGGGCCTCTCCTACGACTGGAGCAAGGTGATCAAGCGTTCGCGCGATGTCTCGGACAAGAACGCGGCCGGGATCGAATTCCTCTTCAAGAAAAACAAGGTCGATTACATCCTCGGTGAAGCCTCGATGGAGAAGGCCGGTGAAATCGAAGTCAAACTGGCCGATGGAAAAACCGAGAAGCACACCGCCGAAAGAATCCTGGTCTCGACCGGTGTCGTCTCACGACCGCTGCCCGCTCTTCCCTTCAACGGCAAAACCATTATCGGCAGTCGCGAAGCGATGATCCTGGAGCCGCAGCCGAAGAGCATGGTGATCATTGGGGCGGGCGCGATCGGGGTGGAGTTCGCGTATTTCTACAATGCCTTTGCCACTAAGGTGACGTTGATCGAGATGTTGCCTAACGTCTTGCCGGTCGAGGACACGGAGGTCTCGCAGACCCTGGAGAAAGCGTTGACCAAACAGGGGATCAAGATCCTAACGAACACGAAGACGACGAAAACCGAAGTGACCAAAACGGGCGTTCGGGTCACGGTCGAGGGCAAAACCTCGGAGACGATCGAGGCCGATGTCTGCCTGGTGGCGATCGGAGTCACTCCGCTTCTGCCTGGTGGAAAAATAAAACTCGAGTTGACCGAGCGCGGCTACATCAAGACCGACGATCGCTATGAAACAAGCGCGAAGGGTGTCTTCGCCGCGGGCGACATCATCGGGCCGCCCTGGCTGGCGCACGTCGCGAGCTGGGAAGCGATCCAGGCGGTCGAAGGAATGTTCGACGAGATCGAGCCGCGCAAGATCCGGGAATTTCCGGGATGCACTTATTGCCACCCGCAAGTCGCGAGCATCGGCCTAACGGAACGGGCCGCGAAAGAATCGGGCAAGAAATTCCGAATCGGTAAATTCCCTTTCAGCGCCAGCGGCAAAGCGCGCGCCATCGGCGAAACCGATGGCTTCGTGAAATTGGTCATCGGCGAGCCGCACGGCGAGATTCTGGGCGCCCATATTATCGGCCCGGAAGCAACCGAGATGATCGCCGAACTGGGCTTGGCGATGACGCTGGAGGCGACCTACGAAGAGATCGAGGCGACGATCCACGCGCACCCGACCTTAAGCGAGTCAGTGCACGAAGCGGCTGGCCAAGCCTTCGGCCACGCCATTCACATTTAGCGAGTGCCGGGGGCACCTGCCCCCGGCTCGATTGCCGCGGCCGAAAGGCCGCGCGCGCTATTTTCGACTGCCGACGATCACCAGCACAATTCCGCCGGCGATGGCGAGGCCACCGAGAATAGGCGGGAAAGGAACCGAATGCGTCTCGGTATGCCCGATCTGCACTGGACCAATGTCCACGTCCTTTTTGTGCTCTTTGAAGTTAAATCCTCCATAGGCGAGGGCAATAATGCCAACGACGATCAGGATGATGCCGATGATGCCAGCTGGTTTCATAGAGGTCTCTAAACTCCGCGCCGGCCGGAGACGAGATTAATGATCAGAACGACGATGGCGATCACAAGCAGGATGTGAATGAAGCCGCCGAACGCATAGCCCCCGACCAATCCGAGAAGCCACAGCACCAACAGAATAACGAATATTGTCCACAACATAACTTTCCTCCGGTTTAGGTTTCCCTTCCTTCGTGCGCGGGCGCTCAGGCGCGCTTGTTTTGGAAAATGTTTTTTTGAGGGCCTTTACGCAGATTGCGAAATTTGCGCCCGGCGGGCGTGGAACTTGCAGTGGCAGTTGCGCAAATCATGCACACGAAAAGACTTCTCCCGTTTCTCGTTATCGCTCTCTTGACCTCTTCCATCGCTCACGCCGGTCCCTTCGGCAGTTGGGCTGCCCGGGGCATGGTGGTGAACAAGACCTTCCGGCCGACGCCGCTTTCCCACTCTCTCGGCGTGGACGGTATTTATCGGCTCGAATTGCGGGGCGCGGATAAAAAAGTCCGCCGCCAGATGGTGACCAAGGAAATCTATCTCGCCTATGAGATTGGCGATGCCTTCGACGAGCAGACCAAGCTGGTGAAGCAAAGGCCAGGCAAAGACGTCCGCCTCGCCGCCACGACCAGTGGCACTCCGACTGAGAATCCTGCCGCCGCGGTAGCCGCGAAAACTGAGTCCCTCGCGGATGTCCTGGCCGCGGTCGAATCCAGGAATCGATTGGCGAGCGAAAATTTCCCGCGCGAAATGCGGCCCGAGACGGAAGGTTTTTAGTTTTCCGTTTTCGCTGCGGCCAGCGCTTCCCGCACACTCCAGCGGTGGCGCTCGAGCCGCTCCCGCGCGCTCGTGTAGTCGCAGTCCGCAAGCTGAGCCAGCATGCGCGCCGCACGGTCGCGGAGCTTGTTGTTCGTTGCCCGGAGATCAATCATCAGGTTGCCGCTGACCCGGCCGAGCTGCACCATCGCCCCAGTCGAGAATATTGAGCGCGACCTTGGTCGCGGTGCCGGCCTTCAATCGCGTCGAGCCGGCGAGCAGTTCCGGCCCGGTCGGCAAATCGATTCTCAGGTCGCAGTGTTCGTTAGGCAGATCAGCCTTCGGCAGCTGGCAGGAGAGAAAAATCGTCCGCGCCCCGATCGTCCGCGCCCGCTCGATTGCGCCACGAACAAAAGGCGTGCGGCCGCTAGCCGAAATCCCGCAAATTACATCCTTCGCCGTGACACCGCGTTCGCCCATCGCCCGGGCGCCGGCCTCGACGTCGTCCTCCGCGCCTTCCACGCTGCGATGCAGCGCGTTGGCCCCGCCGGCCATGATTCCCTGCACGAGTTCGGGCGGCGCCCCGAAAGTCGGCGGAATCTCGCTCGCGTCGAGAACCCCGAGGCGCCCGCTCGTCCCCGCCCCGACGTAGAAAAGGCGGCCACCGTTTTTCAGGGCGTGCGCGATCAAGTCGATCCCTTGCGCGAGTTGCGGCGCGGCGGCGCGCAAGGCTTCCTCGACCGAACTTTCTTCGTCGACAAAAAGGTCGACCAATTCCCGTGGCGTCAGTCGGTCGAGCTGAGTCGATTGCTGATGGATTTCTTCCGTCGTTAGGGCGGCGATTTCCGTCGCCGGTGTTTCCGCAGCCGGTAGCAGCATCGGAGCGCGACCGAGCGCAAGCCAGGCTGCGCCTAACGACGACGACTTTTCTTCGACGAAGACCCTGGCGGTGGGCAGCACTTCCGCCAGTTCCCGTTCGAAGGTTGCGACGTAAATCGAGTGGCCGCGAAAAAGGCCGCCGAGCAGGGCCACCGGCGGCGACGGGAAGTCCAGGCGTTGCGCGACCGCAGCGGTGTAGCGGGCGAGGACGCGGGCACCGGAGCGCAGAATCTCCTGCACCGTTTCCTGCCCGGCAGCCGCGGCGGAAAAGATCACCGGGGTCAGGCTGGCGATCTCCATTTTGTCCGCGGTCTGCGCCCAACGCACGAGCTCGTTCAGATCGTTCAGGCAAAGGGCGCGCAGGATTTCGGTCGCGAGCTCGCTGCCCCGGCGATGGAGATCGTACTCGCGCAGGACCGCGCGCAGGGACTGGACCGAAAGGTCATATCCGCCCCCGGCGTCGCCCAGGATGTGGCCCCAGCCGCCGGCCCGTTCGATCCGGTCGTCGCGCCGGCCGGTAACCGAGGAACCGGTCCCGGCGTTGACCGCAATCCCATCGCCCGCTTCGAAAGCTGCGGCGAAGCCGGACTCGCGATCGCTTCCGGTGACGATGATGGCTTCAGGCCAGACTTCGGCGCAGACCTGCGCGAGGTCGGCGCGATCCGCCGGGGTGCCGCAGCCCGCGAGGAAGGCGCCGACCCGTTCCACCGGTCGCGGCATTTCGCGCCAAAGCTCGAGAATCCGTTCCCGGCTCGTTAGGCGAAAATTCGTTGCGGGAAGCTGGCCGGCGCGGAGCGGGCGGAGCGTTTCGCCGCGGCTTTCGAAAAGCGCCCAGGAGGTGCGCGTCCCGCCGCCTTCGATCCCGAGGACTCTTTCCGTCGCTTGTTCCATGGAACCCGACACTTTGCTGCTCCTTTGCCTGAGCGGCCACCGGAGATTGCCGATTGCGCCGCGATTTGTATGATCGCTCATGGCGGAAACCGAAGCTGCAGCGGCGAGACGTGTCGCAGCCTTGCGCGCGGAGATTGAAGAACACAATCGCCGTTACTACGAGGAGGCCGCGCCGACGATTTCGGACCGCGAATACGATCGCCTCTACCGCGAGCTGCTCGAGCTCGAGGAGCGCCATCCGCAGCTCGTGAGCCCGGATTCGCCGACCCACCGGGTGGGCGGCGCTCCGCTCAAGGCCTTTTCCCAGGTGACGCATCGCGCTCCGATGCTGAGCCTCGATAACACCTATTCGGAGGAGGAAGTGGGCGCTTTTTATCGGCGGATGGAAAAGCTTTTGCCTAACGAAAAGATCCCGGTCGTGGTGGAACCGAAGGTTGATGGCGTGGCCGTCTCGCTCCTTTACGAGGGGGGTCGCCTGAAATATGCCGCGACCCGCGGCGACGGGACCGTTGGCGATGATATCACGCAAAACATTCGCACCATCCGCTCTGTGCCAAAGCAGCTGAAGGGCGACGCCCCACGGATTTTCGAGGTCCGGGGCGAAGTTTTCATGACGAAGGAAGGTTTCGCGAAGTTGAACGCAGAGCGGAGCGAAGCCGGGCTGCCCGTTTTCGCCAATCCGCGAAATTCCGCCGCCGGTTCGCTGAAGCAGCTCGACCCGGGGATCACGGCACAACGTCCGTTAGGCGTGATTTTTTATGGGACCGGCGCGGTCGAGGGGATCGAGCTGACCCATCACGCGAAGCTTTTTGCGCTGCTGAAAAAGCTCGGGTTGCCCTGCAGCGAACGCTGGTGGACGGCGGAATCGCTCGAGGAAATCCTGGGCGCGATTCGGGAGCTGGAGAAAGTGCGGCACGATTTCGTTTACGAGACGGATGGCGCGGTGGTGAAGGTCGATTCTTTCCTCCAGCGCGAGTCGTTAGGCATGACCGCCAAGTCGCCGCGCTGGGCGATGGCTTTCAAATACGAAGCCGAACGGGTGGAGACGAAGCTGCTCGATATTCTTATCCAGGTCGGCCGGACCGGCGTCCTTACCCCGGTGGCCGCGCTCGAACCGGTGGTTGTTTCCGGCAGCACGGTGGCCCGCGCCACTCTCCATAACGAAGACGAAATCGGGCGCAAAGACATCCGGATCGGCGACACGGTCGTGATCGAAAAAGCCGGCGAAGTGATTCCGGCCGTAGTCAGCGTGCGGACCGATCTGCGCGACGGGTCGGAGAAAAAGTTTCGCATGCCGAAGAAGTGCCCGATCTGCGGGAGCGCGGTGGTGAAGGACGAAGGGCAGGTCGCGGTGCGCTGCGTCAACGCGCAGTGTCCGGCGCAGTTGAAACGCCGGGTGGAACATTTCGCCTCGCGCGGGGCGATGGACATCGAAGGGCTGGGCGAAGCAATGGTCGAACAGCTCGTCGGCAAGGAATTGGTCCGCGAAGTGAGCGACATTTATCGCCTAACGAGCGAGCAGCTCTCCAGCCTGGAGCGGATGGGCGAGAAGAGCGTGGCCAAGCTGCTGGCGGCGATTGAGCGGAGCAAAAAGCAGCCGCTCTGGCGCCTCCTCTTTGGCATCGGAATCCTGCACGTCGGAGTAAGCGCGGCTCGCGCCCTGGCCGACCACTTCCCGAATCTCGACGCGCTGATGGAGGCGACCGAAGAGGAATTGCAGCGCATCCCCGACGTCGGTGAAGTGGTGGGGGCGAGCATCGCGCAATTTTTCCGCGAGCCGGGCAACCGCGAGATGATCGAAAAGCTGCGCGCGGCGGGCTTGCGCCTAACGAGCGAGCCGAAGAAGGCCGCGCCGCAAGGATCCAAGATCAAGGGAATGACGTGGGTCATCACCGGCACCTTGAGTCAGTCGCGGGAGGAGATCGCGGAGCAAATCGTGGCGCAAGGCGGGAAAGTAAGCGGGAGCGTGAGTAAGAAAACCAGCTTCGTCCTCGCGGGCGAGGAAGCGGGAAGCAAGCTGGAGAAAGCGAAAAAGCTGGGGATTCGCGTGATCGACGAGACCGCGTTTCGCGAGATGTTGTAGACGCTTCGCTCTGCGAAGCGCGGGGGTTCCGCTCCGGGGCAGGACACACGCCCGCGTCTCCCAGAGGGAGACGTCTACAGTTACTTGCGCGGCGCGTCGAGGCGCAGCGGAACGACCGACTTTTTACTCGGCCCTAACGCCATCGCTTCCGGTTTGTTCGAAGCGGCCTGGACGTTCACGGTGAGCTTTTGATCGCCGCGCTGCACCGTGATGGGCACGGAATCGCCGGCACTAATGAAAAACGAGGCGTCGATCACGTCCTCCGGTTGATGAACCTGGACGTTGCCGACTTGGAGGAGGATATCGCCCGGTTGCAATCCGGATCCGGAAGCGGGTGTGTTTTCGCGAATTTGCGTCATCTCCGCGCTCGAGCCTTCGGCCGGTTTCGAAGCTTCCTGGACATCGATCCCGATCCAGCCGTGGCGAGCGTCGCCGAACCGGACATAATCGCGCCGAATTTTTTCCGCGGCATCGATCGGAAGGGCGTAGCAGGCCGACCCGCTGTCGACGCTGCTGACGAGAATGCCGACGACTTCGCCTTTGAAATTAAGCAGCGGCGCGCCCGCTTCTCCGCGCTGCGTCGGGACGTTGACGCGCAGATGGGTAGTGGAAAAATAACGGCCGAGATATTTGCGATCGAACCCGGCGACCATGCCGAAGCTGGGCGAGACCGGGAGGTCGAGCGGAAAACCGATGGCCACGACCGGCGTGGCCAGCGCGAGCTCGGCCGATTTGCCGATGGGCAGAAAAGGAGTCGCGGCGTCGACCTTGAGCAGGGCGATGCCGCTGCGCAGATCGGCCATCAGCTGGGTGGCTCGGTATTTTTTTCCTCCGAACTGGACGGTGAAGTTGTTCGCTTCCCCGCCGACGGAATAGGAGGTGTAAATGGTGCCGGTGGGATCGACAAAAAAGCCGGTCCCGGAAAGCTCGCTGTGCTCGTCGACGGCGTGGATTTTGACCACGGCATTCCCGCAGCGCTCGAAGATGGCTTTGACTTCGCGGCTGATGGCGCCGGCCGTGTCCTCCTGGGCCTGGAGAAGAGGCAGACTAACGAGAGCGATCAGACTAACGAATCCCGCGATGCGCCCGCGTGGGGAAGTCGAGCGCCGGGACCCGCTAAAACTTGAAAGACGGCTCATAACTCACGGGCAACCGATCAAGCACATAACGCGGCGGCGTCGAGGCTCGGTGAGTATAGGCGCTGTCATTCATCTGCCGGGAAAGATCGGGCCCGAGGCTGCGGGTGGAGAGCGCGAGCCGCTCGCGCATTTCTTTTGCGCCGTCGCTGACCGAGCTGAGGGTGAGATAATCGGCCGCGCGTTCCGACGACATCTGGTCGATCACGCTGTGATGGGCCACCGGGCTCGCATCGACCATGGCGACCCCGGAGGATTGCGGTCCCTGGGAAACCTTGAGCGACACCACCGCCGCACAGACCAAGACCGCGGCGACAGCGGCCGGGTAGGAGGTCAGGGAAGGGATGTTGAGGCGGAAGAGCGAATCGGAGAGCCGCTGCCAGAGCACGCTCCAGATCGGCTGGCGCAACAGTTCGTCGCGCTGACGGCGATGGAATTCGTGCAGGAAATCTTCGAAGTAACCCGGAGGGGGCTGCTCATACTTTTTCAAGCGAAGCAATGTTCCGATGTCGTTTTCGTCGAAGTTGTCCATGCGTGCTGCGAGTTCTAACCAACGGGGTTTTTGCGGAATTCGTCCAGATAATTTTGCAGTTGGCGATTCGCGTAGAAGAGCCTTGATCGCACTGTTCCCTCGGAAACGCCAAGGATTTTACTGATCTCTGCGTGTGGCATTCCTTGAATATGAAACATGGTGACGACTGCCCTGTGTTCATCAGACAGCTTCATCATCGCCTCGTTCAATCTTCGCTGCAGCTCCGAGAGGTCGGCTTCCCGGACCGGACTGGTGGTGGAGGTCAGCTCGATGAACTCTTTGTCGTTCTGAATCGCCGAATCGACGTCGTCCAGGCTGAGGTGATAACGGCGGCCGCGCTTCTTCAGGAAGTTAAGCGTCATGTTGACCGCGATGGTGTGAATCCAGGTATAGAAGGACGATTTGCCGCGGAAACCGTTGATCGCGCGGTAGGCCTTGGCGAAGACATCCTGGAGCATGTCGTTCGTGTCCTCGTGGTTCGAGGTCATGTTGTAAACGAGGCCGTAGAGGCGCGGGGAATATTTCACGACAAGCTCGTCAAAGGCCGAGGCGTCTCCCGACTGGGCACGCGCGACGAGCGGCTTATCTTCGTCGATTCGCGGTTCATCCATCAGCTCCCGGCTACGTTTAGCACGCGCTGGAGCCCCCGACGATAACAAATCGGTTAGGCGGCGGGGGGCGGGCAGGGCGACAGCCGGTGTCATCGTTTAGCGGCGGTCGCGCACCGAAAGGAGCCAGAGGAGGTTTCCGAGCGTGGCGATGAAAGCAGCCACATAGGTCCAGGCCGCGGCGTTGAGAACCTTGTTCACGCCGACGGTCTCGTTGCCCTGCTGGATGATGCCCATTTGCTGGAGGATGATTTTCGCCCGGCGCGAGGCGTCAAATTCCACCGGGAGCGTGATCAATTGGAAAACGAGGAGTGCGAGGTAGCAATAGATTCCGATCGTGATCAGCCCGGTGATGTGAAAAAAAATGCCGCCGATGATGGCGAAAGGCAGGATGCGCGAGGCGATGGAGGTGACGGGCACGATCGCCATGCGGGCCTTGAGTGGGGCGTAGGCCTTGGCGTGCTGAATGGCGTGCCCGCTTTCGTGCGCGGCAATGCCGAGGGCGGCGACCGACGGCGTGTTGTAAACATTACTCGAAAGGCAGAGCCGCTTTTTCGAAGGATCGTAGTGGTCCCCGAGATAATCGTTGATCTCCAATACCTCGACGTCGCGGATATTCGCCGCCTGCAATATTTCACGAGCCGCTTCCGCGCCGGTGATGTTGGAGGACGCGCGCACCGCTCCCCATTTCTTGAAGGCGCCGCTGACGCGGAACTGCGCCCAGAGCGCGATCAGCAATGGGATACCGACGAGGATCAAATAATTGGACGAGAAAAACATCCCGCCACCATAACCGTAAGGTGCGTACATGTAGATGGGTAAAGTAAGTCCCTGGTTTAGACGCCTGAAGCGGGTTTGCGTTCATTTTGCGCAACCTGTAGACGCTTCGCTCTGCGAAGCGCGGGTCTCCGACTCGACAGCGCGCGTGACATTAACGCGCGCAAACCCGCGTCGCCCAGAGGGCGACGTCTACAACTCGAGATGGTTCTCGAAACGCGAGAGCATGCGGATGCCGCTCTTCGTGATCGCGACGACGTCTTCGGTTCGAACCCCGCCGAGTCCCGGATAGTAAAGACCGGGCTCGACCGTGATCACCTGGCCAACTTTGAAAACCGTCCTTTGGAAACGGGGATGTTCGTGAATTTCCAGCCCGAGCCCGTGACCGGTGCCGTGGAAAAAGCCGGTCTGGCGGCCGTTGCGCAACTCGGTTGGGTAACCCTGGTCTGCGAAAAACTTCTGCACCTCCTTGTGCAATTTCAGCCCGTCCACACCCGGCTTCATTTTCTTCAGCGCGAGCGCCTGACCGGCGTTGACCGTTTCCCAAAGCCGCCGCTGCTCCTCGCTGGCCCGGCCGCGCACGACGCTTCGCGTAAGGTCGCCGTAGTAGCCGGTCCCGGCAGCGCGCGGGAAAATATCGAGGATGATGAGGCTGTTTCCTTTCAACGGGCCGTGGCCGCGCTCATGCGGATCGCAGGCCTGATCGCCCCCGGCCACGATCGTGTTGGCGGGCAGGCCGCCGGCGCGCAAAACCGCGGTGTCGATCTCGGCCCGGAGCAGCTCGGAGGTCAGGACCTGGCCCGACCATTCCAGCTTCTGGCCTTTCCCCGGCTTCGAGCGTTTGAGCACCTCGATGCCGCGCGCCATTCCGGCTTCGGTAATCTCGAGCGCCTTTCGCATCAGGCGCAGTTCACTCTCCGACTTCGCTTCCCGGGCCGGCCAGAAAAGACCGTTGGTCGGCTGGAGCCGGATTTTTTTCGACTCCAGTTCGCGCGCGTAACCGAGCGGGAAATTCGCCGGCACGATGGCCGAGCGCACTTTTCTTTTGCTCAGGAAATGGGCCAGCACCTTCTCGTAGGGAGGTGCCTTCTTGCTCTTTCCCTGCACTTCTTTTTCAAAAGTGCTGTAGGCCACAAACTCATCCGCTTCCGCCTGTTTGCGACCGCGATCGAGCTCCAGATCGCTCAGGACCAGAGTCCGCTTGCCGTTTTGCTCGAGGAAAATAAACGGATCGGGGGCAAAAAAACGGGTGGCGTAAAGCATGTCGGCATCGCTCTCGCTCGCCGCCACGATGAGGCGGGTCTGGTCTTTGGCTTTCTTCATTCTAATTCCTTCGCACGACCAACTGCCGACGCAAGATCCCGTGGAGCAGCCAAAGAAGGATCAGGCTCGAACCAACCAGGATCCCGGTGTTGAAGGCGAAGACACTGACGGGGGTATTGAAGTAACGCTTCTTCGCGCCAAAAAAGACGTTCGGCTTTCCGCCCCGGCGATAATCGTTTTGTTCCATCTCGGCGTTCGCGGTCAGGTCGGAGATTTTCTGGTTTACGAAAAGCTGCTCGGCCGTGACCGGGCCGGTCGCTTTCGTGAAGGCGGCGCGGTAGAAAGACATTTTTCCACTCAGCACGCGATCGATCACCCGCAGGTATTGCTTGACCTCGCGCGCCGTGCCCGCTTCCAGACCGGAAAGAACGGCGAGCGTTTCTTTCAGGTCGTCGAGCCGCTTCGGATCGCCCGGGTTGGCTTCGTGCCGGGCCACAATGGTGTCGATCTGCTGCTGCGCTTCCTCCTGCCTCTTCGTTAGGGGATTGAGCTTGGCCTGGGCCACGACCAGCTCCTCGTAGGACCAGCGCATCGCGACAAATTCGCAGATGAAAGGCACTTGGAGCCGGCTGTCCATCTTGGTCGTCTCGTCGCTGTTGGGATGTTCGTGGAACCAGCGCGAGAAGGTGTAAACCAGTCCGAGGTTCCGGTTCATGTCCTCGTACTTGATCATCGCGCCGCCCATGATGATCTGCGGAATGAGGACGAGCGGAACGATATTGGCGGCCGTCTTCGGGTCGGCCACGAGCGAGGAAATGACCAGGCCTAACGACACCCCGCTCATCGCGGTCATGAAGACGATCGCGAGGTCGTACCAGAACATCCCGCGGATCTCGAGAATGTAGTTGCCAATCAAAACAAAGAGGATGGTCTGGACGAAGGCGAACACGCCTAACGAAATCGTCTTGGCAAAAACGTAGTAGGAGAGACGCACGTTCAGATTCCGTTCCCGCTGCAGGACGGCGCGGTCGCGGATGATGTCGTCGGCGCTATTCGTCAGGCCAAGGAACATGGCGACGATCAAGGTGAGAAAGAGATAGGTCGGGATGTGATAGGCCGAGGCGAAATCGTAACTGCCGCTGTCGGAATAACGCAGGATGGTGGCGATAAGGAGGGCGAGCAGAGGCGCGACGCCGATCGTGATTACGAGGTTGGCGCGGTTGCGCAACTTGCTCGTGAAAGCGCGGCGCAAGAGCGTCCGCAGTTGCGTCCACTCATCGTGCCAGCGAATCGGCTCACGGATTCGTTGCGGCGGGGCGGGCGGGAGCGGCAGGACCGGGTCGCGCCGGAGCGGGATCTGTTTGACGTCCTGGATGAGACGGAAAGCCTCGTATTTATCACGCCAGAATTCGGGCGAGTAACGCCGCGCCGGCATGAGCTGGCCGCGATTGTTTTCCTCGTAAATAATGTCGCCACTCAGGTCGCGCAGGGGCGTTTCGAGGACGTCGAAGATAAACTCCGGCCGGGTCGTGCCGCAGGCGGCGCAGGCGCCGAGGTCGGCGCCGAATTGATGCTGATGTTCCGCTTCCGCAAAGTAGCGCAGCATGTCGGTCGGGGTGCCGAAGAAGACGAGCCGCCCGCCCTTGTCGAGCAGGATGGCCTTGTGAAACATCTGGAAAATCTTCGAGCTCGGCTGGTGGATGGTGACGACGATGATCTTGTTGTGCGCCATCCCGCGGATGATCTCGATCACGTGCTCGGAGTCCTTGGAGGAAAGACCGGAGGTCGGCTCGTCGAAGAGGTAAACGTCGGCCGAGCCGATCATGTCGAGACCGATATTGAGCCGCTTGCGTTCGCCGCCGCTGAGCGTTTTTTTCACCGGGCTGCCGACGATGCTGTCGCGCCGTTCGCTCAGGCCGAGTTCGATTAATTTGCCTTCCAGGCGCCGGGTGCGATCGCGCCGCGAGAGGTGGGGGGAGCGGATGGCGGCGGCGAACTGGAGATTTTCCCCGATCGTGAGGTGCTCATCGAACGCGTCGTCCTGCGGGATGTAACTGACGTAGCGTTTCAGCGCGTCGAGGTTGTCGTAGAGCGGCTGGCCGTTGAGCAGCACCTCGCCCCGGGTCGGCTGCAATTGACCGCCGAGCACGCGCATGAGCGTGCTTTTGCCTGAGCCGCTCGCGCCCATGACGCAGACCATCTCGCCTCGGTTAAGAGCAAAGCTGATCCCTTCCAGCGCGATGTCGCTATTGCTGAAGCGATGGTTGCCATCCACCACCTCGAGGGTGCGGATGATGTTGCGTTCCTCCTCGATGATTCGCTCGGAAAAGTCGCAGCGCAGAAATTGACCGACATCGATTCGAATGGTGTCGCCGTCGGAGAGCGGCGCGGTCGTGCGGACAGCGAGGTCGCCAACCATAATCGGGCGATCAGCTTCCAGCACCTCGAGAAGGCCGACGCGCTTGTCGTAATCGCAGGAAATCTTCAGGAGCACGTCGCCCGCGGTGCCGGGCGAAAGGAGGATGTCGTCTTCCTCCAGCAGGCTGGGGTTGTTCGAGACGAGGTATTCCGATTTCGAGGCCTTGAGCTGGAAACGTCCGCCAAGGGCACGCGCGCGCCGGCGCAGATCGGAGAGATCCATCTCGGTGTCGTTGTAGAAAACGATCCGGTCATCGAGCGACGCCTCGACCTGGGTGTTGGCCATGAGCCGGACGCCGTTGAGCTTGGCCCGCACATCGCGCAGGGCCTTGACCTGAACTTTGAGCCCGAAGGTCACTACGAGCGAACTTTCGCGGGTGCGCGAGCGCTCCAATTCCACCTCATCGGAGTCCTTGTTGACCCGGACGTAGATCTGCGGAAGCGAGACGTTTTTCTTGGCGTTAAAATAAGTCGCGAGGTCCTGGAAAGAGAGAACGTAGTCGCCGATAAGGATGCGTTGCCCGGGATAAATGCGGCAGAACCCGCCCCGGGCGAGCGGGCGACCGCGAACGGATACGGCCTGCGCGCTGTAGTTCTTGAGCAGGATCAAGTCGTGATAACGAAAAGCGAGGAGCCGCTCCGTTCCGCTCAGACTTTTGATCGTGATATCGGCCTCGCCATTGGCCCCAAAGGAGATCGCCTCGAGGGGAGAAGCGCCGCGCTGGTAGACCTGCTGGTCGGAATCCTCCGAAGCATTGAGCTGGTAAACAATGTCGATCGCCTGTGCCGCCATCCCGAGCTGCGACATGAAGGAATAGAAGGCGACGACCTGATCCTGTTTCAGGCCGGCCTGGGAAATCAGGTCATAAAGCTGGACGCCGAGCATAATCTTGCGATCCGCACTGAGCGAAGCGGCGAGCTTTTGCGCCATGGCGGAGAGATCCTGCTGCTCGTAGAGCGCCTGGCGGAAGAGCATCCGCAGCTCCGAATAAACCGCTTCCGGGTAGTCGTAACGCAGGAAGCCGAGGCTGGAATCGATCTCTTCCTCGAGCAGAACGCCGTCGGCCTTGGAAAAGCTCGCCAGCACCTGAATCAGGAGCGGAAGGAGGTTCGGCCCCTCGGCCACGCTGCGCGGTTTGCGCATCGCCCGCCGCATCCAGCGCCGGCCGCGCCGCCGCCAACGGTAGGCCAACGGCGTGACGAGCTGAACCGCCCGATCGATTTTATCCGCAAAACTAGGCACCGGTTCCGACATGCTGCTTAACGGCCACGATAGGTCTGGGCTCCGAATGGTGCAATGAGGCGGCGCGGCTCCTGCTTTTGCATTGCCAGAGGCTTCATGATAATTTTCGCGCTCACGCCTCTCCTAGCGTAGCATTTTCTATGGCTCAGCCCGATCGCAATTCGCAAAAAGATAGCAAACGTGGTGGCGACCCGAACTTTAATTGGCGCGGCGTCATCCTTTTTGCCATCGCCTTCGCCCTTATTGGGTTGGCGGTTTTGTTCCGCGGCAGCACCGGCTACGGGACCGAGGAGGATGTGCCTTACAATCGCTTTCTCGAGCTCCTAGAGCACAAGCAGATCGCTAATGATCCGAAGCTACCGCTCCGTCTCGTGGTCGAGGAAGGCCGGCCGACGCAGACCATTCGCGGCGCCTATTCCCGTCCCGGGGTGGGCAGCGCCCCGGCGCAGCAGGTGCCGTTTCGGACGACGATCTATCTGAATTTCACGACCGATCTCCAGGAGAAACTGGATAAGGCCGGTGTCCCGATCGCAATTCGCACCGAGTCGAACGTCCTCGCCCAGGCCGTCATCGGCTTCGTGCCGATCGCACTTTTCCTCCTCATTCTTTATTTTCTTTTCCGGCAACAGATCCGGATGGCGGGCAAAGGCGCGCTCAACTTCGGCAAGTCAAAGGCGCGCATGCTGGCGCGGGACAAGAACAAGATCACCTTCAAGGACGTCGCCGGGGTCGAAGAAGCGAAAGACGAAGTGCAGGAGCTGGTCGAGTTCCTGCGTGACCCGAAAAAGTTTCAGAAACTCGGCGGCCGCATCCCGAAAGGCGTGCTCCTCGTCGGCCCTCCAGGAACGGGCAAAACCCTTCTCGCGCGCGCCATTGCCGGCGAAGCGGATGTGCCGTTCTTCTCCATCAGCGGCTCGGATTTCGTGGAAATGTTTGTCGGCGTCGGCGCCAGCCGCGTGCGCGACATGTTTGAGCAGGGCAAGAAATCGGCCCCCTGCATTATTTTCATCGACGAAATCGACGCGGTCGGTCGCCATCGCGGACACGGTGTCGGCGGCGGTCACGACGAACGCGAGCAAACGCTCAATGCCCTCCTCGTCGAGATGGACGGCTTCGACACCCAGGAAGGCGTCATCATCATCGCGGCGACCAACCGGCCCGACGTCCTCGACCCCGCGCTTCTGCGTCCAGGACGTTTCGATCGCCAGATCACGGTCAATCTGCCCGACGTGAAAGGCCGCGAAGAAATTCTCCGCGTCCATTCCAAGAAAGTGAAACTCGCGGAAGGCGTCGATATGGGCGTCGTCGCGCGCGGCACGCCCGGCTATTCCGGCGCAGAGCTGGCCAACGTTATCAACGAAGCGGCCCTCCTCGCGGCGCGTCGCGGTCTCAAAGGGATCACCCTTTCCGAGCTCGAAGAATCCCGCGACAAAGTCCGCTGGGGCAAGGAACGCCGCAGTCTCGCGCTGAGTGAAAAGGAAAAGACCAACACCGCTTATCACGAAGCCGGCCACGCGCTCCTGCTCGAGATGCTGGAGTTCACCGAGCCGCTGCACAAAGTCACGATCATCCCGCGCGGACCGTCGTTAGGCTCGACCATGTGGCTGCCGCTCGAGGACAAATATACCCAGCGCCGCAAAGAGCTGCTCGACGATCTCGTCGTCAGCATGGGCGGACGGGTCGCGGAAGAAATCGTTTTCGGCGACGTCACCAGCGGTGCGCGCGGCGACATCCAGATGGCGACGCGCCTGGCCCGCAAGATGGTTTGCGAGTGGGGCATGAGCGACAAAATGGGCATGGTCGAATACGGCGAGCATGAAGATTACGTTTTCCTCGGCCGCGACATCTCGCGCGCCCGTGATTACAGCGAAGCGACCGCCGAACAGATCGATCGCGAAGTGCGCAAACTGGTCGACGACGCTTATGCGCGCGCGACCGAAATCCTGAGCGCGAATCGCAGCAAGCTCGAAGTGATCGCGAAAGCGCTGCTCGAATTCGAAACCCTCGACGGCGTGCAAATCCGCGAAGTGATCGAGCACGGACGTTTAATGAATCCGCCGCCCGCTCCGCCGCCGCAATCCGGTCGGATGGCGCCGGAAAAGCCGCCCAAGCAGGTCGTCATTGCCCCCGATGTCGCCCCGCCGCTGGGCGGCGGATTAAGCGGCGCCCCCGCTTAGCCAGGGTAGCGCGAGCTTCCAGCTTGCGGGATTGTGCAGTGAGTCGCCGCGCTTTCCCGCCGCGCTGGGCCGCGCCATCACCTCAAATGCTCATCGAGCAGCATACGAGATGATTTCTCTTCGGCGTCGGTGACTTCAACGGCTGCGAATTCCCAGCTCTGCAGTCTCCAGCGCACCGTGATCCACGAACGCCGGCCCCGAGACGCGACGGTGCGGCGAGGAAGTTTCCTCGCCGTAACCTCCTGCAACCAGGATCTCGCCGCCGGCGAGCAAGTTCGCCGTGTGGCCAGAGCGACCGGTGATGAGGTTACCCGCCGCCGTCCAGACTCCGCGCGACGGGTTGTAGAGCTCCGCGCTGGTCAGGGGCCCACCCTCGCCGGCTATGACGAGCAACTTGCCATTCGCCAACAGTGTCGCGGTGAATGTCGCGCGACCATAGGTGAGGTTGCCGGTGGAGGTCCAGGTGTCGGTCATTGGATCGTACAGTTCCGCGCTCTGGATCAGCTTCAGGCTCGAAGTCAATCCTCCCACGACAATTACCTTCCCATTGAGCAATAGCGTATCCGTATGGCGGAACCGGGCGACGTTGAGGCTGGCGGCGCGTGTCCAGGTCTGGCTGCCAGGATCGTAAATCTCCGCGCTATTGAGTGCGCCGCCTCCGCTCCCTCCTTTTCCTCCAGCCACCAGCACCCGGCCATCGGGCAGCAGGGTGGCGGTGTGCCGAAATCTCGGCACGGCGAGGTTGGCAGTCTCGGTCCAGAGGCCGGTCGACGGATCATAGATCTCCGCGCTCGTGAAGGCGCCGCCTCCCCCAGTGGCTCCTCCTCCACTTACCAGCACCCGGCCGTCGAGCAGCAACGTCGCCGTATGAGTGCTGCGCGCGGTGGCGAGGCCGCCGGTGGGCGTCCACAGCCCAGTCGCCGGATCGTAGATCTCCGCGCTTGCAATGGCGCGATTGTTATCGAGGCCGCCGACGACAAGCACCCTGCCGTCTGGTAGCAAGGTATCCGTGTGCCGGTAGCGCCCTGCGTTTAGACTGCGCGTTTCTGTCCAGACACCGGTCGCCGGATCGTAAATTTCCGCGCTCGTGAACCCGGCGTCACCGTCATTTGAACCTCCCGCCACCAGCACTCTCCCGTCGAGGAGGGTAGTCGCTGTGTGGTAAGAGCGCGCGGTCCCAAGCGTGCCGGTCTCGGCAAAGGCAAATGAGCCGCCCGCACCCAGGCAGGGCCGGACGAGGAACAGCGCGAGCCCGAGAAACAACAGAGAAGGCGCGATGGAGCGAAGGAGAATCGATCGGACCGACCGCCCACCGACGACCGACCGGTTTTCGCGGTTTGAGGCGGCGAGGAGTGGATTTGGTTGGGTGAGTTGAAGGTGAGAATGCATAGGATTTTCCTGATAGGTGGATTTGTTCTTTGGATTGTAGGTCCGAACTTCGGGATCTCACAAAGAGCGTCCGTTCCAGCCTCGGATCTGGTTGACCCGGGCATCCCAGCCTTTTTGCGCGCTTAGTGTCAAGAGATAATCGGGACCGTCGCATTTTTCCATGTGCTGGCGCCGTGATCGGCGGCGGCTTCTGGCGGCAAGCTCGCGCCCGAGAAGCCGCCCAAGCAGGTGGTGGTCGCGCCCGACGTGGCACCAGCTCCCCCCGGGTTAAGCGGCGCGCCCGCTTACCCAGACCCGCAATGTTCGCGCTTCTCCACTAAGGGAGACAACCTCCGCGCATCTAGGGTGCGTATTGCTAGCGTGGCCAGCGCGCGCAAGCTCAGCCGGGAAAAGGAGAAAATCGGCGATTTGGAGATCGTGACCGATCCGGAAGAGGCTGCCGAGGAGGCAGGTCTTCGCTATGTGAACGACGACCAACCCGGCTACAGCCGGAAGAAGCGCGGCAAAAAATTCGTCTACTTCGATACGGAAGGGAAGGAGATCCGGGACGAGGCGCGCATCCTGCGCCTCAACCGCCTCGCTATTCCGCCCGCCTACACCGAAGTCTGGATTTGCCCTTCGCCTAACGGACACTTGCAGGCCACCGGTCGCGACGATCGCGGGCGCAAACAGTATCGCTATCACGAACGCTGGCGGGAAGAACGCGACGAAAACAAATACGAGAAGATGGTCATCTTCGCCCAGGCCCTGCCGAAGATTCGCCGCCGAATCACCAAGGACCTGAAACGGCGCGGACTTCCGCGGGAGAAGGTTCTCGCCACCGTCGTGCAACTGCTCGAGCGCACCTTCATCCGCATCGGCAATGAAGAGTATGCCAGGGAAAACAAATCCTTCGGCCTAACGACCATGCGCAACCGCCACGTCGACGTCAAAGGCGCCACCGTCCGCTTTCGTTTCCGGGGCAAGAGCGGGAAGGAGCACGATATCGACACCGAGGATCGCCGGGTGGCGAAGATCGTTCGCCAACTCCAGGAGCTGCCGGGTCAGGAAGTTTTCCAATATCTCGATGAGGAGGGCGAACGGCATCACGTCGCCTCGGATGATGTGAACGAATACCTGCACGAGATCACGGGCGAAGAATTCACCGCGAAGGATTTTCGGACCTGGGCCGGGACGGTGATGGCGGCGATGGCGCTCAAGGCGCAGGACATCTTTGAGAACAAATCGCAGGCCAAACAAAACGTGAAGGCGGCCATCGGCGCGGTCGCGAAAATGCTCGGGAACACCCCGGCCGTCTGCCGCAAATGCTATGTCCATCCGGCGGTGCTGGAAACCTATCTCGACGGCAACCTGATCGAGGGTCTGAAGAAGCAGACCGAGAAAACCCTCGAGGAATCGTTAGGCGATCTCCGTTCCGAGGAAGCGGCCGTGCTCTCCTTTCTTCAGGAGTGCCTGGCAAAAAGTTAGGGGGCGCGGGGCGTCTCGGCGTTGACTTGCCCCCATGCCCGGGGCTCAATCCTCTCATGGCAGCGGCAACCGGTTTCCAAATTCGCCTCGCACAGCGCGATGATGTCCCTGTAATTCTCGTTCTCATCCGGGAGCTGGCCGAATACGAGCGCGCGCCTAACGAAGTGATTGCGACCGAGGATCAGCTCCGGGAAAATCTTTTCGGACCGCACCCGGGAGCGGAGGTGCTGATCGGCGAAGAATCCGGCCAGCCGGTCGGGTTCGCGCTTTTCTTTCACAATTTCTCCACCTGGATGGGGCGGCGCGGGCTTTATCTGGAAGATCTGTTCGTCCGCCCGGACGTGCGCGGGAAAGGCTATGGCCGTGCTCTGCTCGTTAGGCTGGCCGAGCTGGCCCGGGACCGCGACTGCGGCCGGATGGAGTGGGCGGTGCTGAATTGGAACAAACCGGCCATTCAATTCTACCTCAAGCTCGGGGCCCGGCCGAACGAGGAGTGGACCATTTATCGCCTGACCCGCGAGGGCATCGAACGTTTGGCCGAAGCGGGCTGAAAGCTTGTGGCTGTCGCCGAGGTTTGCCGGAAATTCCCCGCGTTAGCTGATGAAAAAATCCCGTCCTAAAAAAACGCCGGCCCGAATCGAGGATTACGCCTTTTTGAGCGACACGCAGAGCGGCGCTCTCGTCAGTCGCGCGGGGTCGGTCGATTGGATGTGCCTGCCCCGTTTCGATTCCGGGGCCTGTTTCGCGGCATTGTTAGGCAAAAAGGAAAACGGCTGCTGGCTCCTCCGGCCGAAAGGGAAAATCAAGAAGTGCACCCGGCGTTATCGCGGCGACACCCTCATTCTGGAAACGGAATTGCAGACCGCGCAGGGAACGATTCGACTGATTGATTTCATGCCGCCGCGCGGGACCAATCCCGACATTGTCCGTATCGTCGAGGGCGTCAAAGGGAAGGTGACGCTGCGGATGGAGCTGATCATTCGCTTCGATTACGGCTCCGTCGTCCCCTGGGTGCGGCAGCGCCACGGCGGTCTCGAAGCGGTGGCTGGCCCGGATGCGCTCATCTTGCATACGCCGGTCGAAACCCATGGCGAGGACCTGAAGACAGTGGCGGATTTCACCGTCACAAAAGGCGAGCGAATTCCCTTCGTCCTCACCTGGTATGCCTCGCATGAGCTGCCGCCGCGCAAAATCGAGGCGGAGCACGCGCTGGAAGAGACCGAAACCTATTGGCAACAATGGTCGGGACGGCACGAGCGGAGCGGCCCGTGGCGCGACGCGGTCATGCGCTCGCTCATCACGCTCAAAGGCCTGACCTACGGGCCGACCGGCGGGATTGTCGCCGCCCTAACGACTTCGTTGCCGGAAGAAATCGGCGGGGTGCGGAACTGGGATTACCGTTTTTGCTGGCTGCGCGACGCGACTTTTACCCTCATCGCTCTGCTCGGCGCCGGCTATGCCGAGGAGGCGAAAGCCTGGCGTGAATGGCTCCTCCGCGCCATCGCCGGTGTCCCCGCGCAATTGCAGATCATGTACGGCGTGCGCGGGGAACGGCGGCTCGACGAGTTCGAATTGCCCTGGCTCGACGGTTACGAAAAATCGCAACCGGTCCGGGTCGGGAATGCCGCTTCCGGTCAGTTTCAGCTCGATGTTTTCGGCGAAGTGATGGACGCGATTTATCAGGCGCATCGTGCTGGGCTGGAGACGAACCCGGCCGACTGGCGGATGCAGGTGGCGCTCCTCCATTTTCTCGAAAAGAATTGGCAGGAACCGGATGAAGGGATCTGGGAGGTGCGCGGTCCGCGCCGGCACTTTACCCATTCCAAAGTGATGGCCTGGGTGGCGTTCGATCGCGCGATCAAGCTCGTGGAGCATTATCATTGCGACGCGAATAACAGCCTCGCGCGCTGGAAAAAACTGCGCGACAAGATGCATCGCTCCGTCTGCCGCCACGGCTACAACAAAAAGAAAGGCGCCTTCACTCAGTTCTACGGCGCGACCGCGATGGACGCGAGCATCCTCATGCTTCCGCTCGTCGGTTTTCTCCCGCCGGATGACGAACGCGTCCTCGGGACGATTGTTGCGGTCGAGGAGGATCTGCTCGAGAACGGTCTCGTTCTGCGCTATCTGCCGCGCGAAAAGAAGGTCGACGGCCTGCCCGGGTCAGAAGGGGTCTTTCTGCCCTGCTCCTTCTGGCTGGCGGACTGCTATCATCTCATGGGACGAAAAAAAGAAGCGCGTCTGCTCTTCGAGCGGCTGCTCGATTTGCGCAACGATCTCGGGCTGCTCTCCGAGGAATACGCGCCAAAGAAGAAGCGGCTGCTCGGTAATTTTCCCCAGGCCTTTTCGCACGTGGCCTTGGTCAATACCGCGCTCCGCCTCTGCGAAGAATGCACCCCGCGTTTCTGAGCGGTCCTGACATGGCGGTAACTCCCGGGTAGGGTGGGCGTCTCGCCCGCCGGTCGCCGCGTCCCGCGGCGACGAACTCTAACAACGCGCGCTCCTCTCTTGGAAAAGCTCGTGCCCGCAAGATGCGGGCACCGGCGGGCGGGACGCCCACCCTACCCGCGAAAACACTACTGCAACCCTAACGACGATCCCGGCAACCGAGCCACCCCGCCACGCCGCTACCGAGCGCAAGGAGAATGCCCCCCGCAATCCAGTTGCGATGTATCGTCGTCCAAAGCTGCGGGCTGCGGCTGCGTGCCCGGGGACTGAACGGCCCGCGCGCGCCATGATCCTTCTCCGCATCGACCGGCTCCCAGAGATTGTCGGGTCGGTTCGGGTCTTCCGGCTCATCCGTCTGCTGGGAGGCGAAGCCGTTCCTTGCCAGGTAATGGTCGAGCAAGCCGGGCGCGATCTTGTTCCCGACAATCGCTTCGACCGTGGGCAGGCCGACGTAAATTTCCCGGCGATCGTTATGAGGCGAACAAAATTGCGCGCGCCGCGACTTCTGGCTGGAAAATCGGCGGGACCGGCTGGGCCTTGTGCGGGAGCCGGCTTTTGACCCAGCCAAATTGCGGGGTGTTGAGCGCCGGCATTTGCACCATCGTTAGGCGAACCTTGCTCCCGTCATGCAGGAGCTCGCGGCGGAGCGAGTCGCAGAATCCCTGAATGGCGTGCTTCGAGGCGCAGTAGGCCGCCTGGAGCGGGATGCCGCGATACGCCAGGGCGGAGCCGACCTGAATGATCGCGCCGTGATCTCGCGGGAGCATGCGCTGAGGGCGGCGAGCGTGCCGTAAACGTAGCCGAGATAGGTCACTTCGGTGCCGCTTAAATTCCTGCGCGGTCATTTTCTTGATCGGCGAAAAGGCCGAGGCCATGGCCACGTTCACCCAGACGTCGATCGGTCCGAAAGTTTTCTCCACTTCCGCCGCAGCCGCTTCGATGGCGTCGGCATCGGCTACGTCGGCCGGAAGAACGAGCGCGCGGCCGCCGCAGGTCTCGACTTCGCGGCGCGCCCCCTCGAGGCCGGCGCGCCCGACTCCGGCAGAGGCGCCGGTGATAACAACAACTCGTCCTTTTTTCATTAAAAGGAGTTCGCCTGAGCGCGTCCTACCGGTTGTCAGAAATCCTCCGGCCGCCAGGAGCGCGATACTTTAGCGATGCACAAAATATTCCCGGAAGAAGGCAACCTCGTCCGCGTCGAAGTGAGCGGGAAACTAACCCAGACAGACTATGAGGCGCTCATCCCCTGCTGGGAGCAGACCATCACGCGCCACGGCACAATGAGAATGCTGCTCGTGATGGAAAAGTTCGAAGGTTGGGAGCCCGGCGCGGCCTGGGATGACTTCCACTTTAGCTTCCGCCACGCCGACAAGGTGGAGAAGATCGCGGTGATCGGGGAAAAGGCGTGGCAGAAATGGCTGATGAAACTTGGCGCGTTTTTTTTGCGGGAGGATCTGAAATATTTCGATTCGGCGGAACTGCCTCAGGCCGAACGCTGGATCTCCGCCTAACGAATAGCTATCCGATCTACAGCCGGGCCGAAGCTTCCGGCGCTTGGTTGGCAGAAAAGATGGTTTCTCCGCCCTTTAGGAATTGCCGAAATCGGTCCGGGAAAATATAAAACCGTCGAGGACATGCCCTGCGAAAGATAAACGTGAGCGGTTCACGGAAAAAGCGCGCTCGCAAGTGCTCGCCGCCTGTTGGACATGAAAAGATGGGTCTTCGTAAAACTGCCCGAAGTTGCGCCTGAACCGCGCCGGTTCTAATGCCTTTGGGGACGGCGCGACTCCATGGCCCAAATCTTTTCTCGCAGCGCCAACGTCCATTCCCGAGTTTTAATTTTCGGCTTCCTCCTCCTCGTCTCTGGGGCGGGCTGGGTAACCTCCGCGGTCTTCTGGTCCCCCTACACCACCTACGTCGGCATACCGCAGGAGCAGCCGGTGGCATTTAGTCACAAGCACCATGTCGGGGACGATGGGATCGATTGCCGCTACTGCCATACCTCAGTGGAAAAATCCTCCTTTGCCGGCATCCCGAGCACGCACGTCTGCATGACCTGCCACTCGCAGCTTTATGCCGAGGCGCCGGCGCTGCAGCCGGTCCGGCAGAGCCTAACGACAAACCGGCCGCTGCAATGGAACCGGGTCAACGACCTGCCCGACTTCGTTTATTTCAATCACAGCATCCATGTCGGGAATGGGATCGGTTGTTCGACCTGTCATGGCCAGCTCGACCAGATGCCGCTGACCTGGCGGACGCAGACGCTTTATATGAAGTGGTGCCTCGAGTGCCACCGCGCGCCGCAGAATTTCGTCCGGCCGCGCTCTGAAATTTACAATCTCCATTGGCAACCGCCGCCCGACCAGGCCGCCGCCGGAGCCCGGCTCGTTAGGGAGTATGGCATCGACGCCAGCGGCCGCCTGACCGATTGCTCCGTCTGTCATCGATGAAGCAGGAGGCAAAAATGTGGCGCAGCCTGGAGGAGCTGGCGGAAACGCCGGAATTCGAGGCGATGTTGCATCGCGAATTTCCGCGCGGGGCCTCGGAGTGGACGAACGAAATGCAGCGGCGCGATTTTTTGCGCCTGATGGGTGCCTCGGTTGCGCTCGCCGGGCTGGGGGCCTGCACGAAACAGCCGATTGAGAAGATCGTCCCCTATGTCGACCGGCCGGAGGAGGTCATTCCGGGCAAACCGCTGCACTTTGCCACCGCGACGAGCTTTTCCGGTTACGGGCAGGGGATCGTGGTCACGAGCCACGAAGGCCGCCCAACCAAGATCGAGGGAAATCCCGGGCACCCGGCGAGCCTCGGCGCCACTTCCATTTGGGCGCAGGCGGACGTGCTCGACCTGTATGATCCAGATCGGGCCAAAAGCCTGACGAATGGCGACTCGATCTCAACCTGGGGGATTTTTCTCGAGCAGCTCAACCAGGCACTCTCCGCGCAGTCGGGCAATGGCGGAGCAGGTCTTCGCTTTCTCACGCAGAATGTGACCTCGCCCACACTCGCGGCCCAGTTGCAGGCGATCCGGGAAAAATTCCCCGGCTCGCAGTGGCATCAATGGGAGCCGCTCAGCCGCGACGCGGTGCGCGAGGCACGGGCCGGAGGCGTTTTTGGTGCGGAAACAATTCACGATTTTTCGAAAGCGAAAGTGATCGTCGCGCTCGACTCCGATTTTCTTTCGCAACATCCGGCGGCCTTGCGGCACGCGCGCGATTTTGCCGCCCGGCGCCGAGTGGAGAAAGCCGAGGGCGCGACGATGAGCCGCTTCTACGCGGCGGAGCCGACCCCGACCATCACCGGGTCCAATGCCGATCACCGCGTCGCGGTAGCCGGTCACCAGATCGGGGAACTGGCCGCGGCCTTGGCCGCGCTGGCCGGAGCGGGCGGGGGAGGAGGCGATGTCCCACTCAACTCCACCAGTTGGGTCTGGGCGGCGGCGCAGGATCTGCGCGCCAACGCCGGCCATGGAATTGTCATCGCCGGGGAGACCCAGCCGCCCGCGGTGCACGCGATTGTCGCGCAAATCAACGCGTCGTTAGACAACGTCGGCGTCACCGTCCGGCATGCCGCCCCGGCGGAGGTCAGCCCGGTCAATCAACGGGCTTCCCTGCAATCGCTGGTCGAGGAGATGCGGAGCGGAGCGGTCGAGCTTCTTCTCATTCTTGGCGGCAATCCGGTTTACGATGCGCCGGTTGATCTCGATTTTGCCGGCGCGCTCCGCAAGGTGAAGCTGCGCCTGCATCACAGTCTCTTCGCGAACGAGACATCGCGGCTTTGTCACTGGCAGCTCCCGGCAACGCATTTCCTCGAGAGCTGGAGTGACCTGCGCGCTTTCGACGGCACAGCCACGATCGTGCAGCCGCTGGTCGAGCCGCTTTATGAGGGAATTTCCGCGCATCAATTGCTCGATGCGTTCGTGCAGCAACCGGCGCGGACCGCTTACGAACTCGTTAGGGCAATGTGGGAAAAAGGGAACTCGACTGGTACCTTTGAAGCGCAATGGCGCTCCTTTTTGAGCGATGGCGTGGTGTCGAAGAACGAAGGCGAAGCCGCGGCCGAGGAGAGCCCCCAGCCCGCGCCGCCAGTTCCGCAAAAAAGCGCCGCCATTGCGCGGAACAATCTCGAGATTCTTTTTCGCCCCGATCCGAGCGTGCTCGACGGCCGCTACGCCAACAACGGTTGGCTCCAGGAGTTACCCAAACCGTTTTCCAAGATCACCTGGGATAACGCCGCGCTCGTAAGTCCGGCGCTGGCGCAGCGCGAGAAGTTGCAGAACGGCGACTATATCGAGCTCACATTCCGGGGGCGGAAATTGGACGCGCCAGTCTGGATCCTGCCGGGGCAGGCGGAGCACAGCGTGGCCCTGCACCTCGGCTACGGACGGCAGCGGGCCGGGCGGGTGGGGACGAACAAAGGATACAACGCCTACA
>JBBPZS010000127.1:0-27327 GCA_038198605.1 Chthoniobacterales bacterium
ACATCACCTCGCGCATGGGTATGACCATGATCGTCGGCATCGTCACCGAGATCGCGATCTTCTATTACTCGGAGTATCGCGAACTGGAGCCGAGCGCTGACCGCCTCATCATTGCAGGTATCAACCGTCTCCGCCCGATCGCCATGACCACCTTCGCCGCCATCCTCGCCCTCATGCCGCTCGCTCTCGGCATCGGCCAGGGCTCGGCGATGCAACAACCGCTGGCCATCGCGATCATCTCCGGCCTCGTCTTCGGCATGCCGCTCACCCTTATCGTCCTGCCGACGCTCCTGTCGCTTTTCGGCAAGGGTGCGCAGCGGGTCGGCCGCTCGCCGGCGGCGAATCCTTGAGGAGAAATTAGACGCGCACGAAAATGTCAGTGCGCTTTTGCGCGGGCTTCTGCGGGAAAAACAGGATCAACGCCACGATCACGACCAGGAGCGCGATCGACGCGGTGTAACGGCTGAGCGCGAGCCCTCCCTTCGCGACCGGTTTATCGAGAAAATCGCCGACTACCGCACCGAGCGGGCGCGTCAAAATGAAGGCTGCCCAAAACAAAACGGCCCGTGAAAGTCCGGTGAAATGATAGAGCAGCGCGGTCACGAGAAGCAGTCCCCCGAAGAGCGCGGCCGCCCCGAGGGAGCCGGTAGAATTTGTATCCGCGACCCAATCGCCCAGCGCCGTCCCGAGCGTTTGTGAAAACATGATCGTGACCCAGTAAAAGATCTCGACCTTCGGTGTGTTCACGGTTTCGACCGAGATGCTCCCGGTCGACCAACGCCAGATCAGGAGCGAAGCGATTACGCAGATGAGCAGGATGGCGGAGCCACCGGTGTAGCCGATGCCGAGCGAGCGCGTGCAATAATCCGCCAGGGTCGTCCCGACCGTGGTCGTGGCGACAATCGTCAGCCAGTAGAGGAACGGGTGTGTTCTGCAGGTCGGGATCCCCGGGCGAGATGTGCGAGCCGAGATAGGACTGGTGGAGCTGGGTCCGGCGAGCGAGCAAGGTTGTCAAAGTGGCGATGCCGATACTGCCGCCGAGGTTGCGGCAGAGGTTGATGATCGCCGAGACCTGGCCGTTCTCCGCCGCCGGGATGCCAATGTAAGCAAGGGTGTTGATCGGCACGAAGAGGAAGGCGAGACCGACCGCCTGGTAGATGCGGAACATGACCGCAGCGCGGAAGTCGATCCCGAGATAGAGCTTGGTCATATGGAAGAGCGCGAGGGCGCTGACGATGAAGCCGAATCCGATGAGGTAACGGGCATCGACCTTGGAAACGAGCTTTCCGACCACCGGCAGGCAGAGAATGACGACGAAGCCCCCGGGAGTCAGCACCTTCCCCGCTAACTCGGCCGTGTAGCCGAGCTGGGTCTGCACAAATTGCGGGATCAACACAGTGGTCCCGTAAAGTACGCCGCCGAGGGTGAGCATGAGCACGGTGCAGACGGCAAAGTTACGGTTCTTGAAGAGCCGCAGATTCAGGATCGGATGTTCCTGCCGCCATTCGTAGACTAAAAATATCGCGAGCGAGACGACCGCGAGGATGGCGAAGAAGAAGATGAAGCTGCTGGAGAACCAGTCGTCCTCCTGGCCTTTATCGAGGACCACTTCGAGCGAGCCGAGCGCGACCGCGATCAGACCCGCGCCGAGGTAATCGATCGAAAGTCCGCGCGATCTTTTGGTCGTTTCCTGAAGGGCGGGTGGGTCCTCCACGAAATGCGCGGTGAGGAAGAGCGAGAGCACGCCGACCGGGACGTTGATGAAGAAGATCCAGTGCCAGGAGTAGTGATCGGTAATGTAGCCGCCGAGGGTCGGCCCGATCGCTGGTGCCAGGACCACCGCCATGCCGTAAACCGCGAAGGCGACCCCGCGTTTAGCCGGCTCGAAAGTGTCCGCGAGAATGGCCTGCTCGCTCGGCGCGAGTCCGCCGCCGCCGATGCCCTGGAGGACGCGGAAGAAGATCAGGAGTCCCAGGCTGGGCGCGAGGCCGCAAAGGAAAGAGCTGACGGTGAAGAGAACGACGCAGCTCATGTAGAAGCGTTTGCGCCCGACACGATCGGAGATCCACGCGCTCAAGGGCAGGACGACGGCGTTCGCGACGAGATAGCTGGTCAGGACCCAGGTCGCTTCGTCCTGGCTGGCGGAGAGACTCCCGGCGATGTGCGGCAGGGAGACGTTCGCGATCGCGGTGTCGAGCACCTCCATGAAGGTGGCGATCGTGACCGTGAGCGCGATCGCCCAGGGGTTATGCGATGGGCGCCAATGGCTTTGTTCGTTAGGCCGAACCTGGCTCATCGTTTGACGGGCGCTGCCCGCATCGCCTTGAGCCCGGCGAGCGAGAACTTCGCGATATGCGCGGCGATCCGATCGACCTGCGGCGCGGTGAGTCGAAACTGGGGCCAGAGGTGCGGGAAAAGCGGCTGCGCGTGCGCCCAATGCACGCACTGCGCGATCACGCTGTGGGCGACGAAACGGACGCGCTCCGAAGCGGGCCGCTCGCCGAGATAGGCGCCAATGATTGCGCGCAGCCGCTCGTAGCGGGGGCGCATGATTTCACCGATCACCTCGGGCAAGGCCGCCGTCGGCTGGGCGATCTCCCGCGCCATGATGCGCGCCCCCCAGCTCGGGCGACCTTCGCCGATCAACGCTCGGACGAATTCAACGATGAACGCGGTCAGTTGTTTCTCGGGCGAAAGCCTGGCGCCGGCCGCGGTGGCAACGGGGTCGGGCGGGGGTGGGAGGGAATGGCGCAGGACCGCAAGGTAGAGCGTGTGCTTGTCGCCGAAGTGGTAGTTCACGCTGGCGACATTGGCCCCGGCGGCGCGGGTGATCTCCGCCACGGTGGCCGCTTCGTAGCCGCGGCGGGCAAAAATTTCGCCGGCGGCGGCGAGCAGGGATTCCGGGGTCGGATCGGTCGCGGGGGAAGAAGTGCGCGCCTTCGCCATGGGCGAAGGTGGCATCTCAAATCTCTATTTCAAATGCTTATTTGAATCCTGCCTCGCCTTCCCGGTGTAGACGCGGGCCCTTCGCGCTCAGCTTCTCGTGGGCTTCGCCGAGCGGGATGTTCGGGCAGCTGTCGATCCAGGCCTGCCCCTCGGGCGCGGCCCAGTGGACCGCGTTGCGCAGGATCTGCCGCACCGTCGGATGGAAGTAGATCGGATAGGTCTCGTGGCCCGGACGGAAGTAGAAGATCTTGCCGTTGCCCCGCTTCCAAGTGCAACCGCTGCGGAAGACTTCGCCCCCTTCAAACCAAGAGAGGAAGACAATTTCGTCCGGGGCCGGGACCGCGAAGGGCTCGCCATACATCTCGGTATTCTCGAGTTCAAAAGACCGGTCGAGCCCGCGCGCGATCGGATGCCCGGGGTTGCAAACCCAGAGCCGTTCCCGCTCGCCCGCTTCACGCCAGGTGAGCGAGCAACTCGTGCCCATGAGCCGCTTGAAGATTTTCGAGTAATGCGCGGAATGGAGCGCGATCAGGCCCATCCCTTCCCAGACCCGGCTGAGGACGCGCTCCACGACTGCGTCCGCGACATCGCCGTGCGCGGCGTGGCCCCACCAGAGGAGGACATCGGTCTCGGCGAGAGCTTTACTCGTTAGGCCGTGCTCCGGTTCCTCGAGGGTCGCGGTCCGGACCACGAAGGCCGGCTCTGCGCGGAGGCCGTCGGCAATGCAGTGGTGCATTCCGTAGGGATAGATTTTGGCGACGGTCTCGTTTTTCCGCTCGTGGATGTTCTCTCCCCAGACGGTGACGCGGATTAGATCGGACATGCCGAAAGATGAATCCGGAAACGAGGAAGCCAAGAGGTTCAGGAGGGGTTTTGTTTCGCCGAGGCTTTGAGCGCGGGATGACTAACGACCAGCTGGAGAGCCTTCGTCAGGAGCTCGCGTCCCGGCGAGATTCGGTGCCATGGCGAAGCGCCCGAAGGATGCGGGAGCGGGATGAGATCGAAGCGGTGGCCGGCTTTTTCCGCTGGAAAACTGTGGCCGATCACCGTGTCGAGTTTTCCCACGGGCATGAATTGCGCGATCGCCAGTTTGCCGACCGGGATGACCAGCGTCGGCTGGAGGATTTCCAACTCGCGCTCCAGCCAGGAAGAGCAGTTGGCGATCTCCTGCGGGTTCGGGACGCGGTCGCTCCCGCCCGGCGCTTTGCCCGGGAAACAACGGCAGACGGCCGCGAAATAAATCTTTGCTCGCACTTCCTCTTCGTTGAGTCCGAGCGCTTCCTCGAACCAGCGGAAGAGCGTCCGGCCCGCGGTCCAGGCGAACGGCTTGCCGACGACCGGTTCGCGCACGCCCGGCGCCTGGCCGACGAGGATGATTTTGCTCACCACCGCGCCGCCGGAAATGGGCGGCGGATGCATCAGGGGGCAGCGCCGGCATTGGCGCAACCGCGCGACGTGCCTCGTGAGGCGGCTTTGGGCGGCGGGCATTGCCTAACGACGAAAGAACGCGAGGAGCAGGCTCAGGACAATGCTAAGGACGAGGCAGGTGACGATCGGAAAGTAGAAGCTCGATGAACCGCGCTCGATCCGAATGTCTCCGGGCAGGCGGCCGAGCCAAAGACCAAACCCGTTCCAGAGGGCGAGCCCTAGAAGGACGATGACCGCTCCCAGAACAACCAGCATTTTTCCAATCTCCGGCATACAACTCTCTAACTTCGCGTCCGGGAGTGATAGCAGCAACCGGCTCTTGCCGTCGCGCCACAGGAAACGCACTTTCGCTGCATGCAGTTAGGCCAACTGAGCGAAGCCGCCCTTTACACGAACGATCTGGCAGCAGCGGAGCGCTTTTATCATAGGGTGCTCGGGCTTGAGATCGTTTCCAGTTTCGCCGGCCGGGGAATTTCCTTTCGCTGCGGCGCCACCGTGCTGCTCGTGTTTGATCCCGCGCGGACACGCATTCCTGACGCGGGTGTCCCGACGCACGGCGCAACTGGCGAGGGGCACATTGCCTTTGTCATCGACGACTCCGAAATCGCACCCTGGCGCAAGCGCCTGCAGGAGGCCGGAGTCGCGATCGAGTCGGAAGTCGAATGGCCGGAGGGCGGGTGCTCACTTTATTTTCGCGATCCAGCCGGAAATGTCGTCGAGCTGGCGCCGCCGACTTTGTGGCGCTGAAATGGGCGCCTTTCCCCGAACGACGTCGCCGACGCTGGGACTTCGAGCCGGTCCGGGCGGTTTCCACAGCCGTGATCAGGGCTTTTTCAGCTCAATTACCCTCATGGCCTAAAATCATTTTCCCCGCTTGGGGCCACGTCGAAGGCCTAATCCCGGAACTGGCTCACCACCAGCGTGGCGTTGTGGCCGCCGAAGCCGAACGAGTTGTTGACCGCCACGCGGACTTTTTTTTCCTTTGCGACGTGGGGCGTGAAGTCGAGGTCGCACTCGGGATCGGGGTTATCGAGGTTGATCGTGGGCGGGATTTTGCCGTCGCGCATCGCGAGGATGCAGGCGGCGAGCTCAATCGCACCGGCGCCGCCTAACAAGTGGCCGGTCATCGATTTGGTCGAGCTGATCGCAAGCCCGTTCTTCGCGTGATCGCCGAAGACGGTCTTGATCGCGCGCGTCTCGCAGATGTCGCCGAGCCCGGTGGAAGTGGCGTGCGCATTGACGTAGTCGACGTCGCTGGCCGAAACCTTCGCGTGGTCGAGCGCCATGTTCATCGCGCGGGCGGCCCCTTCGCCGTCGGGCGGGGGCGCGGTCATGTGATAGGCGTCGCCGGAGAGTCCGTAGCCGGCGAGCTCGCAGTAGATTTTCGCGCCGCGTGCCTTCGCGTGTTCGAGTTCCTCGACCACGACCACGCCGCCCCCTTCGCCGATGACGAAACCGTCGCGGTCGCGGTCGAACGGCCGCGAGGCTTTTTCCGGTTCGCTGTTCCGCGTGCTCAACGCTTTCATCGCCGAGAACCCGGCCAGGCCGACGGGAATGACGGAGGCTTCTGAGCCGCCGGCGAGGAAGATGTCGGCGTCGCCGAACTTGATGATCCGCCAGGCTTCGCCGATCGCGTTGTTCGAGGTGGCGCAGGCGGTGACGATGCACATGTTCGGTCCGCGCAGACCGAACTCCATCGAAATGAGCCCGCTCGCCATGTTGCTGATGAGCATCGGAATGGTGAAGGCCGAGACGCGATCGGGGCCTTTGTTGACCAGCGCGCTGTGCTGATCTTCGAGGGTTTTTAATCCGCCGATGCCGCTGCTGACGATCACGCCGAAGCGTTCGCGCACGACTTTTTCCATATCGATCCCGGCGTCCGCCATCGCGCTTTTCGCCGCGGCCATCGCAAAATGGGTGAAGCGATCGGTGCGCTTGTGTTCCTTTGGATTATTGAAAACCGGTTTCGGATCGAAGTCGCGGACTTCGCCCGCAATCGTGCTGTCGTAGCCGACACTGGTATCGAAACGCGTGATCGGGCCGACGCCGCTGCGCCCGGCGAGCAGGTTGCCCCAGAATTCCTCCAGCTCGCGGCCGAGCGGTGTGATAACGCCCATGCCGGTGATGACGACTCTGCGATTCATTCGGGATCGTGAATAGTGACTAGTGATAAGTGAATAGTAAAGAGGGCGTGCGTCATCGGGTTTGCTCTATTCACAGGTCACTTATCACCATTCATATCATTTCCTAGCGCGTGCCCATGCCAACGCTCTGGACGGTCTGGAACAATTTGCCTTCGGTCTTGATCGAGGGCGCGATGATGATTTCGGTCTGCTGAAATTCCGGGAGCGACCTTGCGCCGACGTTGCCCATGCAGGTGGTGATGGCGCCGACGAGATTTTGCGATCCGTCGTCCACTTCCGCGGGGCCGAAAAGAATCTGCTTCAGCGAACCGGTGGCGCCGACCTTGATCCGGGTGCCGCGCGGGAGATTGGCGTGCGGGGTAGCCATGCCCCAGTGATAACCGGAGCCGGGCGCTTCGTAGGCCTTCGCAAAAGCGCTCCCGACCATGACCGCGTCTGCGCCGCAGGCGAGCGCTTTGCAGACGTCGCCGCCTTTGCTCATGCCGCCATCGGTGATGATCGGAACGTAGCGGGATGATTTTTTGAAATAGGCATCGCGAGCGGCGGCGCAATCGACCGTGGCCGTGACCTGCGGGACGCCGAGGCCGAGCACGCCGCGCGAAGTGCAGGCGGCGCCGGGACCGACGCCGATCAGGATCGCGGCGGGTCCGCATTCCATGATTTCCAGGGTCGCGTCGTAGCCCACCGTGTTGCCGACGATGATCGGGATGCGCATCTCGCGGCAGAATTTCGTCAGGTCGAGCGAAGCATATTCCGTGGAAACATGGCGCGCCGTCGAGACCGTGCTCTGGACCACGAAAATATCCGCGCCCGCTTCCTGCGCGATCGCGCCGAAGCTCTCCGCGCGTTGCGGAATGGAACTGACTGCCACCGGCACGCCGGAGTCTTTCATCTCTTTCACCCGCGCGCGGATGAGATCTTCCTGCACCGGTTCCTGATAAATTTTCTGGAGCAGCGCCGTGATCTCGGCCTTGTCGGCCTCGACGATTTTCTGCAGCACTTCCTTGGGGTTTTTGTAGCGGGTTTGGACGCCTTCGAGGTTGAGCACGGCGAGGCCGCCGAGTTTGCCCATCGCGATCGCGAACTGCACGTCGACCACGCCGTCCATCGCGCTCGCGAGGATCGGGATTTTGAATTCCAGCGGCTCGCTCCCTTTCCGCGGCAGGCGCCAGGTGATGTCGACTTCGTTAGGGTTAATCGTCACCTGGCCAGGGACGAGCGCGATCTCGTCGAACCCGTAGGTGACGCGCGCTTTGCGATTTCGGCCGATCCACATTCCCATGATTAAATCCGATCCAGTTTAAAACGTTCATTGAGGCTGCCGCAGCGCGGGCAGCGGGGCAGCAGCGTGGCCGTGCGATCCTCAAACTCGAAGGCGCAAATCACACACCGCAGACGGTGGCGCAGTGCCCGCTGTTCCCGGCGGCGCCGGTTCCACTCGCCCACTATCCAGAGGAGAAAAACCGCCGCAAGAAAAAGCAGCAGATAAATCGTGACCAGGGCCGCGAGGCTGACCCGGATCACGGCACGTGCTCCGCCGGTTTCGGCCGCGCGAGATCGGTGCCGAAAACGATCGTGGCCTCGGCCCAGGTTGGCTTTTCGTCAGGCTCAAAACGGCAGAGCGCGAGCGTGCGGCGCGCCTGTTCGTCTAGCGCGGCATCGCCCGAGGAGGCAGCGAGAAAACAATAGCGGACCACGCCCGCGGGATCGACCGCGACGCGGAAGCGCGCAGCCTGCGGCGCATCCGGGAGCGACGCCTGGAACTGCAGCTCCGGCCGGGTGAAGGGGCGTTTGCCTAACGAACCGGAAAAAGTGATCGTGGTCGGCGCGACGATCGGCGGCGACGCCGGCGCCGGCTCGTCCATCGGCACGGGCGCGGGCGGCATCGCCGCCTGTTCGAGCCGCTCCGGGGCGGGCGGGGGAATCTCCTTTAACTGCGGCGGCACGGCGATGTAGGAGGGCACGTGCGCGAGCTTCGGGAGTTGATAGAGACGGGCCTCGGCGGGCCGCTGGGTTTGCGAAGCGAGCGCCGGGTCTTCCGCTTCCAGCCAATGCAGGAAGGTGCGCGCTTCCGGGGAAGTCGGCGCGATCACGCTCACCCGTGCGGGTGGCGGGAGGAGCGCGATGGTCGGCGGGTAGATGACCTGGAAAAGCAAAAAACAAAGCGCGTGCAAGCCTAACGAGGCCAGGATGAATCCGGCGATCGCGAAGCGGCGGCGGCGCGCCCGTTCCCAGTGAAAGAGTAACTGCCCGTGCGGCTGCGCGGAGGAGCTGGCCGCCATCACTGTTGCGGCGTGGTCGCGAGCGCCACGGAAGTGATGCCGCGCTCGAGCGCGGCATTAGTCACGGCCATGACCAGGTCGTAGGAGGCCTGGCGATCAGCCTTGATCACAACCGAGCGACCTTCGCGCTTGGTCGCGTCGAGCCCGGGCCCGAGCTGATCGAGGGTGACCTTTTGATCGCGCAGATAGATCGCGGGACTGGGACCGCCGGTGATGCTGATGATCTGCTGGTTAGGCTGCGGACCGAGGGTAAAACGGGAGAAGGGAACGGTGACGGAGATACCCGGCTGGAGGACAAAGTTCGAGCTCAGGAGGAGGAAGAAGATGAGCAGGAAAAGCACGTCGAGGAGGGGAAAGACATAGAGCCAGCCGAAGCTGATGTTGCTCGTGCGCGTGAGCTTCATGTCTCGTTAGGTAAGGCGTTTCGCCCCCGGCCGGAATTTAGGGCCACAGATCGACACAGATGGAACACAGATTGGGGAAAAGACTTTCTTCAATCTGTGAAAATCTGTGTCTATCTGTGGCTCAGAAATTACCGCTCGAAGCGCTGTTCCGCGGCCTTGGTCTGCGCCTGCTGGAAGCTGATGATCTCAGCTGTCGGCGCGCGATCGGTCAGCATATGAACCACTTCGATCCCGGCGCGTTCCATGTCGTGCAGGAGCGTGTTCACCCGTGATGAGAGATAGCTGTAAGCGACGAAAGTAGGAGTCGCGACGACGAGACCGGCTGCGGTGGTAAGGAGACTCTTATAGATACCGGTGGATAACTCAGTGACCGTCGCGTAGCCGCCATTCGACGAGACCATCCCGAAGGCTTCGATCATGCCCGCGACGGTGCCTAACAATCCAAGCAAAGGCGTGAGATAGGCCAGAGTCGCGAGCACCCCGAGGAAACGTTCGAGCTTGGGCACTTCCAGCTGGCCGGCTTCCTGCACGATCTCGCGTAGTTCCGCGCGCGGCGCGTCGTGGCGGATAATCGCCGAGTGAATGACCCGCGCCACCGGCCCGGGCGTGCCGGCGCATTCGTGGAGGGCTTCGGCGAAGTTGCGGCGCTGCACCAGGTTCGAAAGACCCTGGAGGAATTCGCCGACGTGAATCGCGGCGCGGTGGAAGTAGAACAGTCGTTCGGCGAAGACAGCGATCGAGATGATGCTGCAGACCAGAATGGGCCACATGAGGAGACCACCCTTCTGGATGTAATCGATCATGTCGTGACCTGATAACTCCCTTTGCCGCCGCTGGCAAGTGAGGGGGTGGGTTTTGGCCTAACGGCGACGTTGATGCCGTAACGCGCGATCTTGTCGCGCTCGATCTCAATCTGGAGATAAGCGAGACCGCCGACCTTCTCCACGTTCACGTCGGCCGCCCCCGGGCACGGTGCGCAGGACGGCCGCGACCTTATCGGCTTTGCTCGCCAACACCCCGAGGTCGTCGCCAAAAATCTTGATGCCGATGGCCGCTTTGACTCCGCTGACGAGTTCATCGACACGCTGCTCGATCGGCTGGGAAAAACTCAGCGTCACGCCCGGCACCTTTTCCAGTCTCTCGCGCATGGCGTTGACCAAGCCCTCATTCGTGGCGCCGTCGTCCATTCCTCGCGCGGTTTGAGAGTCACGATCGTTTCGCTCACATTCATCGGGTCGGGATCGGAGGCGATATCGGCGCGGCCGGTATTGGAAACCAGGCCGATGACTTCGGGAAAGCTCTTCACGATCTTTTCGATCCGGGTTTCGAGATCGAGCGATTCTTCGAGCGAGATGCTCGGCAATCGCGTGACCCGGATTGCCATCGCGCCCTCATCGGGCGAGGGCAGAAATTCAGTGCCGAGCAGCGGCACAAGAGCAAGGAGCCGAGGAGCACGCCGACCGCCGGCAGCACGGTGCGCCAGGGATGACGCACGCATGGCTTGAGCGCGACGAGGTAAATGGGTTTCAGCCTTTTGATGTGCCATGGGTCGTGCTCGTGGGGCTTCTGTTTCAAGAAGAACGTGCAAAGCATCGGCACGACGGTGAGCGAAAGAATGAGCGACCCGAGGAGCGCGAACGAAATCGTGAAGGCGAGCGGACTGAACATCTTTCCTTCGAAGCCCTGGAGGTGAAGAGCGGGAGAAAGACGATGATGATAATGAAAATGCCGAAGACGATCGGGCGCCCCACTTCTTTGGCGGAGTAAAAGGACCGTCTCGATTTTGTTCCGCTGATGATGTTGCGCGGGATCGGTTTTCTCGGTCAGATGGCGGTGGATATTTTCCACCATGACAACCGCGCCATCGACCATCATGCCGATGCCGATGGCGAGCCCGCCTAACGACATGAGGTTGGCGGTTAGGCCCCACCATCTCATCATGATGAAGGCGAAGAGCGCGGCCAGCGGGAGGATAAGAGTAACGATTAGCGCGCTCCGCAAATCGGCCAGCAACACGATCAGAACGACGAGCACGAAAACCGCGCCTTCCTCCAGCGCTTTGGTCACGGTATGAATCGCGTCTTTGACCAGCTCAGTCCGATCGTAGTAAGGCACCAGCTTCACCCTTCGGGCAATGCTTTCTGCACCTCGGGCAATCTCGCTTTCACCGCGTTGACCACGTCCCGTCCGCTCCCGCCCTTTAGCATAAGGACAATTCCGGCCACCACTTCGCCCTTGCCGTTCTTTGTTACCGCGCCCTGGCGCAGCTCGGCGCCTATCTTCACTTCTGCCAGGTCGCGCACGTAGATCGGCGTGTGATCCTCGGTCGCGACGACGATGTTTCCGATGTCGCTAACGTTTTTTACCAGCCCGATGCCGCGCACGATGTACTGCTCGGCGCCGTGCGTGATGAAGTTGCCGCTCGCGTTCGAGTTATTCTTTTCCAGCGCCTCGAAGACCTGTTGCAAGGTGATCTTGTGCGCAATCAGTCGATCAGGTTTTACGATCACCTGGTATTGCTTGACCAGACCGCCGAAAGAATTGATCTCAGTCACGCCCGGAACGGTGCGCAGGATCGGTTTGACGATGTAATCCTGAATCGTCCGCAAGTCGGTCAGGTCGTGCTTTTTGTCCGTGCTGACGAGCGTGTATTAAAAAACTTCCCCCAGCCCGGTGGTGATCGGGCCTAACGAAGCTCCCACGCCCGGGGGGAAACTTTCGCGTGCCGATTGCAGCCGCTCGGAAACAAGCTGGCGGGCAAAGTAGTCATCCACGCTGTCCTCGAAAACGACGGTCACGACAGAGATTCCGATCTTGGAAACGGAACGCAGTTCCACGAGTCGCGGCAGACCCGACATCTCCAGTTCGATCGGACGGGTAACGAGCTTTTCCACTTCAGGCGGCGACATTCCGCCCGCGGTCGCGATCACCTGCACCTGCACGTTCGTCACGTCGGGAAAGGCGTCGATCGGGATCTGCTTGAGCGCGAGAATTCCGAAGCCCGTCAGCAGAACAGCGCCGAGAATGACGAGCATTCGCTGCCGGACGGAGAAATTAAGGACGGCGTTGATCATGCGTCAGTCGTTATCCTGGATGTCTCCTTTGAGCAGTTCGCTTTTCAGAATGAAGCTGCCGTCGGTGACGATCTTGTCGCCCGCTTTCAAACCATCGATCACCTGCACGCGATCGCCTTCTTCCTGCCCAGGTTTTACGACCCGCTTCTGAAATCGACCGTCGCGCAGCGCCACAAAGACGAACGGCTGCTCCTGATCGCTCCGCACGGACTTCTCCGGAATCACGAGCACGTCGCGCAAGACTACAGTGGTAATTGCCACGTCCGCGAACATGCCGGGTTTTAGCTTTGCTCTCGGGGTTCGTTGTCTCGATCCGCACTTCGAGAGTGCGAGAATCGGGCTGGACTTGATCGCCAATCCGTGTGACCCGGCCTTTGAAGTGTTTCCTCAGGCCGCGCCAGCACCGTGAAGGTCGCTTCCTGACCCACCTCTACCGCGGCGATCTTTGATTTGCGCGATAACCCAGAGATTGAGCGGATCGCTGATGGTGTAAATAACCGTGCCTTTGTCGACCAATTCGCCGACGACCGCTTTGCGCTCGATGATCGCGCCGTCAATTGGTGCTTTGAGTTCCAGCGGCTTGCCCAGCAGTTCTGGCGTCTCGACCAGCGCGAGCACGTCGCCGACTTTGACTTTGTCGTTGAGGTCGAAGTTCATCTTCACGAGACGGCCTTCGAGCGTGGTGACGATCTTCGCCGTCTTGTTCAGGTTGGCGCTGACGGCGCCAGCCGCTTCAAACTTTATCTCGATATTGCCGCGCTCGACCGGGTCTATTTTTAGATCGACGTTCTGTAGATTTTTTTTCGTTAGGCTAACGATGTTCTCGTTATGACTGGCTGGCGCATCCGCGCGTGGCGGCTCCACTTCTTTCTTCCCGCAGCCGGTGATGGCTGCGAGGGCGAAAACGATTAGGAAAATTCTGGTCATTGCGAAGAGATTCAGGGTTTAAGATCGAGAGGGATGCCAACGGCTGATTCCAAATCGCTGCTCGCTTCGGCTACCCGGCCGAGCGCTTCGTAATAGGAAGTGAGCGTGTCGAAGTAGGTTCGCTTGGCGTCGAGATAGATGATGAGCGTGGTCGCGTTCTGCGCGTACCCCCGTTCGGCCTGCTGCACGAAGGCTCGGAGTTTTTCCAAAAAGGCGGGCGAATAGAGTGCGAGTTGTCCTCTGGCGATGCGCAATGCTTCGGCGGATTGCGTGACTTCTCCCCGGATTTCCGCGCGCAGTTTTTCGACCTCCGCGCCTACTTTCGCCTGCTCCGCGGTGGCGGTTTCGATTTCCCCTTTTTTCTGATCCCAGAACGGCAGAGCGCCCGTCACGCCCAGTCCATAGGGTCTGCTCGTTCTGCGTGTACTCAAAGCGACGGCCCGATCGCGAAATCGGGGCGACGCCCGAAGCGCGTGGCGCGCAAGGTAAGACCTGCCTTCTCCTTTTCGAGAAGCTGTGCTTGCAAAGCCGGATTGCGGGACAGCGCGAGCGCGAGAAAGCCGGCAGTTTCACCGCGCGGGGCTGCATTTTCAAACATGCCAGAGAGAGCAAGCGGACCGCCCGGCGAACGTCCAAGCAGAATGTTCAACGTGATCCGCGCCGCGACCGCACGACCTTCCGCTTCGCCGAGCGCTTTGGCGGCGTCGATCAACTCGGCTTCGCTCTTGATCGTCTCAAAATCTCCGGCGAAACCGCTGGCCGCGCGCTTCCTGGCAGAGTCGACAAATACTTTTGCCGAAGCCACCTGCTCGCGAGCAAATCGTAAAATGCGTTGCGAACCTTCGCCGCCATCTGGAATCGAAGCCCTTCCAAAGCGAGCTGGGTAGCTTGTACGCCGCTCTGGGCCAGCGCGATCTCGAGCGCCCGTTTGCCGGGAAATTTGAAGAGCTGGCTAAGGACAAAGTCGCTATGAAATTCGCTCCCAGATTGCCCGTCACCTCCGGTCCGCCGGACGCCTGGCGCGACAGTCAGCTCCGGGTTGAAGAAAGTCCGGGCAGTCGTAACGACTCCCTTAGCCGCGGCAACGCTTTGCTTGAAGACCTGCAATTCGGGATTTCGCCGCAGCGCCTCGGCAGTCAGTTGCTGCAACGTCTCGGCGCGCGCGACGGAAACTGCAGCGAAGAAGACTAGGAACAGATATTTCATGAGAAATTGGTGGTCGTGACAGTCCGGAATTTGGGCGCACTCCAGAAGCGCATGGGCAATCCGAGAGCGAAGCGAAGCGTTTCGCGATCGCGCCGGATCGAGAGAAGCCTGAGAAGGCACTCGCGCCATCAGGGCGCGAGGGTGCGACTCAGGTAATTAGGCTAACTGAGGCGGATGATCGATCGCAGGCGGTGCTCCAACGGGAGCTTTCTCATCGACAGCCAAATATGTGACCGCCGGGGCGCCAGTGGCGCGGGCGAGGCCAGCGCGGAACCGACCGTAACCGCGTCGTCGTGACCGGCAGAGTTCGCTTTAGCCGCACCACCTTTGTGCTGGTGCGACGAATGAGTCGGCGCGGCTGAACCGGGCATATTCCAGACGTCGTCCAAAACATCCCCACTGAAAACAAGCAGCGCGACGAGCGCGCTGAGCATCTGTAGAATTCTGTTTTGGAAAAGACTCATGCCAGCTCGGAATGGGTAGGACGGCGGTTCACGAATGTCAATTGCTTGAGAGGATCCCTCAAATATCATAATGCTCGGTATGGACCTGCTCCAAAGCGGGAACATGTCGCCGCTAAACGCGAATCAAGCGGCATTTGAGGAAGCGCGGAGTTCGCCTGGCGTAGCAGATCGTGCACTTCGGTAACACCGGGTAACTTAAATTTGACGCACACCGGCAGCAAAACGCCCCCGGCCTACCAACCCCGGGGCGCTGCCTGCCAATGGACTGCCTCTGCTGAAAACTTATCTGCTCGCGCCGTTCTCGACCGGCGTCTCGGCGCCTTAGCGGAGCTTGCCAGCCAGCGGCTTCGCGCGACATGGAAAGCTAGCGAGCGATTGTGGCGACGAGGCAGCGCCGGCGTGACATTATCGTGACTTCGTGGAAAGCCCGCAGCTTTTCCGGCTGTAGGACGGTTTGACAGAAAAGTTACCTGACTGTCATCCAATCGTGACTTTCGCAGTCCAGGGTCCCGGTGCAGTGCAAAAACTCAACCCTATACAACACACACTCCTATCATGATGAAAAAATCCATCGTCCTCAGTCTCCTTACTTGTCTGAGCCCGGCTTTGTGCTGGGCCGCCCCGCAAGTGACGATCCGCCTTCCCGAACGCTTCCGTCTTCTCACTGATCAGCAGTTCGATCTCCGGGTCGAAGCGACCGGACTCGCGAACACGAAAGCCACAATCGTAGTCCGGACGGACGACAGACAATTTGTCCTGCCCGCTCCGGAAGTAACGACCAACAATGACAACAACCCGGGCGATCCCGACAAGGCATGGACCTTTCGGAGGCTGAGCTTCAGAAAGGGAATAAGAACCGTTAACGTCACCGTCAAGGACGCGAGCGGCGAAGGCCACGCCACGCAGCGAATCGGCGTGCAGGACTTCGATCTCAGGGGAAACGGCAAGAAGTTTAAAAATATCGTTCTCTTCCTCGGCGACGCGATGGGAACCAGCTATCGCGACGCGGGGCGGATCGTGGCTAAGAGCACGAACAACCGTTTCCGGGAAGGCTTCTTTGATCAGTTGCAGAACATGGACACAATGCCGGTCAGCGGCATGGTCATGACCTATGCTGAGGATCGGGTGGTGCCCGACTCAGCGAATACGGCGACCGCCTGGGCGAGCGGCAACAAGACGATCGACGGTGCGCTGAACGTGCAGCCGGATAACGATGACTTCAAGTTCGACTCGACCAACATCCAAGCGACCAAACCGTTCGCCTTGGACAATCCGCGCATCGAGACGCTCTGGGAATACTTGAAACGACTCTACGGGTACAAAACGGGCATCGTGACCACGGCCGACGTGACCGACGCCACGCCCGCGGGCGAGGGCGGCCACACCATCACGCGCAGTCTCCTTTACGATATCGCGCGCCAGTACGTGGAAGGCGTTTTTACCAGCGGCCCGACCTTTGACGTAATCATGGGCGGCGGCAAAGAACATTTCGACGCGCGCACCGCCGCCAACAGCGGCGACACGCGCAACCTCGTCGCCGAACTCCAGGCAAAGGGTTATACCTATGTGACTAATCGCACCGAGTTAAACTCGTTAGGCGCGGGCGCCTCGAAGGTCCTTGGCCTCTTCCGCACCGGCAACATGAACGTCGCTTATGACAAGCTCGGGCTCGTTCGTGATCCGGATGAGCCATTGCCCGATTTCGCTGGGTTTACCAATCAGCCGTTCCTCGATAGGATGACCCGTAAGGCGATCGGCGCGTTGAACCGTGGCGGCGCTCCCTTCATCCTCATGGTGGAAGCCGCTTCGATCGACAAACAGTCCCATCCCAACCATGCCGACGGTGTGATCTGGGATACGATCGAGTTCGACCAATCAGTGGGCGTCGGACGCACTTTCGCAGCCAACCACAGCAACGACGGCAACCTTTCGACTCTTATCCTGGTCACGGCCGACCACGATCAGTCGATGCACATCGTAGGGATCGGCGACGCGGCCGTGTCGGGCGCTGTCCTGAACACGCGCAGTAACTCCGTTTATCCGGCCACGCTTGCTCCCTTTACCCCCGCGATGGGACCGTTCTTTCCGTTCGGGACTCCGCCACGAGTAGTCGCGCCGGCTAACTTCGGAAACAACGTCGGCGAAGTCAGCGGTTTCCCGGATTATGCCGACGCTAACGGCGACGGATATCCCGAGAATACGAACGAATTTCGGATCGCGGTCGGCTTCCGCACCGGCAACCACACCGGTTCATCCGTGCCGATCACGGCAGAAGGCCCCGGCGCACTGCAGTTCACGGGTTATTACGACCAGACTGACATCTTCTTCAAGATGGCGCGTTCGCTGAGCGAAAAGACAGACGAGCTCGACGAGCTGGCCGAAGAGCTGGCGAAGATCGGCATCGTCGGCCAGAACTACTAAGCTTGCCGAGGCTCCACCTGGAGTGCGGGGGGCGCCGCGAGGCGCTTCCCGCGAAGGCGGGCTGCGCGCCGTGACCACGAAGGCCATCGACTCGGTTCTCGAGTTCCACTCATCCGTCCCGAAATCCCGTTCGCGGTGGCGGATGGTTGTGCTTGCGCTGGTTTTGTTTCCCGTAGCCGGCGCGCTTTTCTTTACCACTTGGCCGCACTACGCGGGGACGTCGGTCTGCCGGACGTGCGGAATCCGCGTGACTATTTCGATTGGGAAGCCCGCGGCGGCCATTTTTCGATCCACCGCTTCGTCTCAGATCACCCCACCGCTGTGAGCAGGGCGCTTGCTTCTCTCGCGACGGTCCCGGAACATCGGCATGATTGGTCGGATGTGGCGTTGCCGGTGGCGGCTGCGGACGCGCCGGTCGAAGCGGCCCCGAATCTCCTCTATGCGGTCGAAATGCCGCGGGTTGCCAGCTTCGTTAGGCAAGTGGCACTTTGCGCGAACAATGCGGCGTTTGAAAAATGGAAACGGATCGTGCTCGATCCACAGTACTCGACGGTAATAGCACCCTCGCTGCGCTTTCTGCGTTTCCCCGAGGGCGGTTTTGCCGATCGGGCAGCGTTTCAAGCGTGGTGGCAAGGCGCGGAATTTCCCCTCTGGAATCGCCTCCGGGAATTGACCGAGCCGGATTGAACCGCCCGCATCCGGCGGAGCCTCACAACTCTAACCCGAGACCGGCTCGGTCTCGTGCAACCGGCCGTAATCCACGATCAGTTTCCCCTCTTCGGTGAACTCGTAGATGTCGACGAAACGCTCGTTGAACCGGATGTCGCGGACGCTGTAATCCTGCATGGACTGGACCGCGGCGGGGATCACCGTTTCGATGCAGTTGAGCGAGACCACGAAGCGCGCATCGCTCGCGCGGAGCGACTCGAGCGTCTCGCCGTAGAGCGGGCTCGTCTCGTCGATAGTGTGCCGGACGGTGAGCGCAGTCGGGAAGACGATCAGCCGGTCGAAGTGGAGTTTCAGCATGTAGAATTTCCGGAACTGATCATCCTCCAGGATTGCTTCGTCCCGGTTGAAATTTATTCGGAACTCCGCCTCGACCATGCTGTGGTTGCGCATGTTCGCGACCCGGATCATCAGCGTGGGGACGCCGTCGAAGGGCGCGATGACGATGTTCTTGCTGAACTCGACCCGCGCCGTCGGCCGAGAAAAGCGCACGAAGATGAGCCCGGTAATGACCGCCAACCAGAACATCCCGGCCATGATCTCGATCGTGGTCAGCAGATGGCCGTAGAGCGTCGCCGGATAGGCATGTCCGTAGCCGACCGTGGCCAGCGTTTCCACACTGAAGAAGAAGGCCGCGAGCAAGGAACCGGGCTCGAGCCCGTCGATGCAATGGCCGCCGATGGTGTAGAGCGCGGCGAAGAGGAGATTAATCGCGAGATAAACGCCCGCGATGAAGGCGGAGAACTGCGGCCAACTGAGCGAGAGCACCCAGTGATAAATATCGCGCCATTCCCGCCGGCCGACGTTGATCTTGAGGAACTCGAACTGGCCGACCTGCATCGAGACCGCGTGCGGTTTTTTCTTCATCATGTGAGCGTGGCCAAGCGTCGCAACCTGGCGCGCATCGAGGAGGTAAATGAATTTCTCGCGCGCGCCAACCGGTGTGTTTCGCTGGACATTTCACCCTCGCTCAGAACTAATCATCGGCCAGTCATGGCGGAGGTGGAAACAAAGGGGGTCGAAAGCCGCGTCGTTTTTTCCAGTGAGGAAGACGGCGTTCACGGTTCGCGACCTGATCGATGCCGCGCATTTCCGCGGCGAAGTGGCGCCGCTCTGGCGCGACCTCCTGCGCCTCGTCGCGGCGGAGGAAAAGGCGGACGCGAGCGAGCTCGAGATCGAAGAGGCCGCGATCGACTCCGCGGCAGAACAGTTTCGTTATCAGCACGACCTGATCACGGCGGAAGAAACGGAGCGCTGGCTGAGCGAACGCGGTCTCACGCTCGAAGATTTCGGCGCCTATTTCGTGCGGCACCAATGGGGCGAAACGGCGGAGGAAAGCGCGGCCGAGGCGGAGGATTATCTCGACGCCTCCCCGGAAATGCGCGAGCTGCTCACTCTCGAATTGATCCTGAACGGCGAGCTCGAGCGCATGGCCGGCCGCTCGAGCTGGCGCGTCGCGGCGCGGCGCGCGGAGGGAGGCGGGGCCGTCGACGACGAATTGCTCAACGCGCAGAAGGCCCGTTTCCTCGAGCGGAACGATCTGCCGCACGAGCAGGTGATGGAGTGGCTGGGCAAGCTCGGCCGCGATCCCGCCTGGCTGCGCGAACAGCTGGCGACCGAGGCGGTTTACCAGCGCACGCCTGACGCCCTGCTCACCCGCGAAGCGCGCGCCCACGAGGTCTCGGCGCTCCGGTTACCGCTCACGCTTTTCGAGGTCGGGACGATCGAGTTCGATTCGCTCGACGCCGCGCGCGAGGCGCTCCTCTGCGTGCGCACGGATGGAATGGAGATGCAGGCAGTGGCCGAGGAAGGCCGCTATCCCTACCGGCACGCGGAGATTTTGCTGGAGGATGTGCCGGAAGATCTGCAGCAGAAATTCCTCAGCGTCACGCCCGGCAGCGTGCTCGAGCCGATCACCCGTGGCGAAGGTTTCCACCTCTGCCGGATCGCCGCCAAGGCGGAGCCAAACGTGGACGACCCGATCGTGAAAACCCGGGCCGAGGAGCGCATCCTCGATCGGCATTTCGGCGAGCTCTGCGCCCAGCACGTGCAATGGAAAAATCTTCTCCCCTAACGAGATGAGAGCGACCGACGACACCCTCCTCCGGCGCGCGTCGCTCTTCCAGTTTCTCTCCGACGACCATTTCGAAAAGCTCCGCGCGCTCCTGCACGAGGAAAACTACGAGTCTGGCGACATCATCGTTAGGCAGGCGAGTCGGCGGACGCGTTTTACATTCTTCTCTCCGGCCGCGCCCGGGTGGTGAAGGCCGATCAAAACGGCACCGAAGTGGTGCTCGCGAGCGTGAAGCCGGGCGACAGTTTCGGCGAAGCCGCGCTCGCCGAAGGCGGCACCCGCAGCGCGACCGTCCGTTGCAGCACGGGGGTGGAAGCGCTTCGGCTCGATCGCGCGGATTTCCTCCAGGTGGTCGAGGAAAATCCGGAGCTGAAACAGCATCTCGAGATCACCGCGCGGCATCGCGCGCTCCACGGTTTTCTTTACCAGTTCAGCAATTTCGGCCGGCTGCCCGTGCCCGCCTTGCGCAGCCTGATCGAGAAGCTCCGACCGGTCGAAGTGGCGAAAGGGCGCGCCATCATCCAGCAAGGCGACGCGCCGGGCGCGATGTTCATCCTCGAGAAAGGGCGCGCCCGCGCTTTCGCGCAAAACAACGGCGCGCAAAAGAATCTCGCCTTCTATCGCGACGGCGATTTCTTCGGTGAGCTCTCGATTCTCAAGGGCACGCCCCGCTCCGCCTCGGTGGAGGCGTTCAGCGATTGCCGGCTGCTCGCGCTCGAGCCGGCGGCGGTGCGCGACCTGAAGAAGAACTATCCGGAATTCGGCCAGCTGATGGAAGAGCGGCTCGCTCAATACCAGGCCAAAACGGAGGCGCGCGTCCCGCTCGATTTTAATACCGAGATGCTCCCGGCCGCGAGCGCGACGCACGACAAAGTCGCGCTCGACGAAACCGCGGCGAAGCGGAGCGACGATGCCGAGGCGCCTTTCGCGGAAGAGGGCGGGCTCTTCCGGAAAAGCAAAAAGCGGATCCGCAAAATCGAAGCGATCGAGCAGATCGACGAGATGGATTGCGGCGCCGCCAGCCTCGGGATGATTTGCCGGCATTTCGGTCGCAAAGTCTCGCTCGCGCGGATCCGCCAGCTCTGCCACACCTCGACCGACGGCACGAGTTTGAAAGCGCTCTGCCGCGCCGCGACCGAGCTCGGGCTCGCGGCGCGCGCGCTCAAGGTGTCGCTGCGCAATCTCAACGTGATGCCGCTGCCGGCGATCATCCACGGGGAAGGCAACCACTGGATGGTGCTCTACGACGTGCAGCCGGCCTTCGTGAAAGTTGCCGATCCCGCGCGCGGCTTGCGCAAGATTCCGCGAAAAGAATTCGAGCAGAACTGGTCCGGCTACGCCGCGCTTTTCGATTATACGACGGCCTTCGAGAACGCGCCCGAAAGCAAAGCGTCGTTCGCGTGGATGTGGCCGTTCCTCGCAAAATTCAAGGTCATCTTCGCGCAGGTGATGCTCCTCGCGGTCGCGATCACGGTGCTCGAGCTGCTCTTCCCGATCTTCACCGAGATGGTGGTCGACAAGGTGATCGTCGAGAAAGACGTCGGCCTCCTTAAGATCATTCTGCTCGGGATGGGCGCGGCGCTTTTCTTCATCACCGCGGCCTCGCTCGCGCAGGAATTTCTCCTCTCCTTCGCCGCCGTGCGGCTGGACACGGCGATTCTCGATTTTTTAAGCCGGCAGATGCTCTCGCTGCCGATGACTTATTTCACCAGCCGACGCACCGGCGACATCCAGCGCCGGCTCGATGGCGCGCGGCAGGTCCGGCAATTTGCGGCCAGCACAGCATCGGCGCCATCCTCGCGCTCGTCCAACTCGTGGGCGCGCTCGGGCTCATGGTGATCTACAGCCCGTCGCTCATGCTCGCCTTTCTCGCGACCACGCCGCTCTATCTCGGGCTGATGTATTTCTCGCAAAAGGTGCTGCGCCCGCTCTTCGCCGGCGTGGAGGAGAGCCAGGGAAAATATTCCTCGCATCAGATCGACGCGATCAAGGGGATCGAAGCGGTCAAAGCCGCCGCGGCGGAGTCGGTCTTCCGCGACATGATGTTGAACGAGTTCCTCTCCGTCTCGAAAAAGCTTTTCCGAAGCAGCTTCATCGTCATGACCTACGACAGCGTGATGCAAAGCATCGGGATGATCTCGACCGCCGTTTTTCTCTGGGTCGGCGCGAACCAGGTGATGAACGGCGCGCTCTCGATCGGCGGTTTCGTGGCCTTCAGCTCGCTCACCGCGATGGCCTACAGCGGGATTATGCGAACGTTAGGCGTCTGGGATAATCTGCAGTTCGCGACCGTTTTGCTGAACCGGTTAAACGACGTTTTCGAGCAGGAACCGGAGCAGGGTCGCGACCGTTCCCGCCTCACGCCGGTGCACAGTCTCGAAGGGCGGATCGAGTTAAAAAATGTCTGCTTCAAATACGGCGGGCCGGAAGCGCCGAACATTCTCTCCAACGTCACGCTCGACCTCGCGCCAGGAAAAATGGTCGCGTTTGTCGGCCGGAGCGGTTGCGGCAAGACGACGCTGATCAAGCTCATCGCCGGTCTGCTCGAGCCGACGGAAGGGACGATCCTCTTCGATCACGTCGACCTGAAAACGCTCAATTACCGCGACGTGCGGCGGCACATCGGGATGGTTTTGCAGGAGAACCACATCTTCAACGAATCGATCGCGCGGAACATCGCCTTCGGCGACGCCGAGCCCGATCTCGACCGAGTGCTGGTCGCAGCGCAGGCGGCGGCGGCGCACGATTTCATCATGCGACTGCCGATGGGCTACGAGACGAAGATCGGCGAATCCGGGCTCTCGCTTTCCGGCGGACAAAAACAGCGGGTCGCGATCGCGCGCGCGATCTATAACAACCCGCCGGTGTTGATTTTCGACGAAGCCACCAGCGCCCTCGACACCGAATCTGAGCGCGCGATCCAGGATAATCTCGGACGTTTGACCGCCGGCCGGACCACGATCGTGATCGCGCACCGCCTGAGCACGATCCGCGAAGCCGACGCCATCGTCGTCCTGGAAAAAGGATCCGTCGCCGAGGTCGGGAACCACGACCAGCTGATGGCGCAGCGCGGCCTCTATTTCTATCTCAGCAGCCAGCAGCTCGGGATTTAACCTTTCCGCCTCACGATGCCTAACGAACTCATGCAGCCCGGCTCGATCGACAAGGAATCCGAGATGCTCCCGCAGGATCCACCGGCCTGGTTCATCCGTTCGGCCGCGTGGCTCATGATCTCGATGTTTGGGCTCGCGCTCCTCGCCTCGGTTCTGGTGAAACTGCCGGAAACGGTCAGTTGTCCCTTCGTCCTCACCTCGGCTTCGGGCGCGGATCCGATTCAATCGCCGCGCCTCGCCGTCGTGGACAAGGTCTGCGTCACGGAAGGGCAAACCGTTCGCAAGGCCGCGCCGCTCTTCCTCCTCCGCTCCGATGAGATTCGCGGCATGGACACCGATCAACGCACCCTCACCGAAGATCTCCACACGCACGAGGAAGGCTTGGCGAAAGCCGACGCGGCTTTTGCGGCGCAGCTCGAGATCAAGACCGCCGAGATCGCGCAGGCGGAGAGCGAAGTCGGCTTTCGCGAGAAGCATTCCGCCACCAGCCGCGACCTCGTCGAGCGCATGAACAAGCTGACCAAAAACGGCGGCATCTCCAGGGTCGAGGTGCTCCGTTATCAGCTCGAATCGGCTGAATCCGACAAGGACCTGAGCGTCGCGCAACGGACCTTGCAGCAGGTCGGTCTCGAGCTCACGCAGCTCAAGAATGAACACGCCCGGGTGCACGACGAAAACGTGGCCGAGATCGAAAAACTGAAGGTCCGCCTGAGCGCGTTGCTGGGAGACCTGGAAAACTCGAAACAAAATGTGCTCACGATTCGCGCGCCCTACGACTCCGTGGTCATCTCGCTCGCCCAGCGCAACGAAGGCAGCGTGGTGCAAAACGGCCAGGAGCTTTGCCAGCTATCCGCGACCGATTCGAAACCGCGCGCCCGCCTCGTGGTCGGCGAAGCGGGACTGCCAAAACTGGCCAGCGGTCAGACCGTGCGCCTCTTTTTTGACGCGTTCCCTTACCGGCGCTACGGCGTCGTCTCCGCGAAGCTGGACTGGATTAGTCCCGCGGCCGTCGCCTCCACGGAAGGTCCGCATTTCATCGGGCTCGCCTCGCTCGCGGAGACGACCACGGGCCGGCGTCATCCGCTCGCCGTGCGCGTGGGCATGGCCGGCGAAGCGCGCATCGTGGTCGGCCAGCGCACGATTATGGAATACGCCTTCGGGCCGATCCGTCAGTTGCGCGAGAACGTGCGCGACTAACCAGCCGCCATGCTGCGCCCGCTTTCCAAACTCAAGATCGAGGACATCGCGACCACCAACCCCGCGATGGCGCGCTGCCTGAAGCTCGCGCAGCTCGCCGCCACCTCCGACGTGCCGGTCGTCTTGTTAGGCGAAACCGGCACCGGCAAAACCCTCCTGGCCCACGCGATCCACAATTCCTCCGGTCGCGCCGAGAGCCCATTCGTCGCCTTCAACGCTTCCGCGATGAGCGATACCCTGATTGAGAGCCAGCTCTTCGGGCATGAGCGCGGCGCCTTCACCGGCGCGCAAGCAACTGTGAAAGGGAAGTTCGAGCTCGCCAGCCAGGGCACGCTTTTCCTCGACGAAATCGCGGACATGAGCCCGCTCGCCCAGGTTAAAATCCAGCGCGTGCTCGAGTATGGCGAATTCGAGCGCGTCGGCTCCGAGCAAATGCTCACCTGCGACGTGCGGATCATCTGCGCGACCGGGTGCGCCAGGGCAATTTCCGCGAAGACCTCTACCATCGGTTGAACGGGCTCACCCTGCTTATCCCTCCCCTGCGCGACCGGAGCGAAGAACTCCCCGCGCTCATCGCCGCCGAGCTGCGCGCATCCGCCCGGAACGAGGGGAAAAAGATTACCGCCATTCATCCCGCGGCGATGGGAAAGCTGCTCACCTACGATTGGCCGGGCAACCTGCGCGAGCTCAGCCACACCGTGCGCACGATGACGCTCTTCTGCGACGGTCGCGTTATTCTGCCCGAGCACGTCGTCTTCCCCCCGGATTTGCAAACCAGCGAGCCGGAACCGCTCCCCGCCGTCGCTCCCGCGCCGGGCGAAAATGGCAGCGCACCGCCCTCCGATGATTTTTCCCTCGCCACCGCGCTCGCGCGCCACGTCGCATCGGTCTATGAACAGACGGGACGGAACCAGCGCCAGGCCGCGCGCCGGCTGGGCATCTCCCGCGCCACGCTCGCCCGGCACCTGCGAAAGATGATTCAAAAGTGAACCGTGAACCGGATCAGGAATGCGACGCGACAGTTTCACAACGAGACCGGCTGGGAGAGGCGCCTTGGAGCCGGCTCCAGTCTTTTTTAGAACTTTTACCTTTTCGCCGCACCCGCATTTACCTATGAAAACACTGCTCGTAAGCCTGCACGGCGCCGGTTCGTTAGGCGAGAAACCGGGCCCCGGCATGGATCATGATAAGAGGACCGCGAACGTGAGTACGAAGGACAAAAAAGCAGCGGCGGCGGGAGAATCTTCGATTCCCAAGCCGAAACGCGGCAAAGAAAAATTGATCAAGCTCGATGATCTGATCCCGAAAGGCAACGTCTCGGGCGGGAGGCAATTGCTCTTCGGCGCCACGGACATCAACCCAACAACAACAACCAAAAACAAAACAAGGAGCTAGCTCATATGGCTCAGAAAAAAGAAGTGAAAATCAAGGACCTCAAACCGAACAAAGACGCCAAAGGCGGCATGGGCGCGCGGCAGCAAACCAACACCAGGCCGTGGCCAGACGAATCGGGGCACCCGCCAAACCGACTCGAGTCGCGGCAGCGCGAACAGCTCTACCCGCGGGCTCTCGTAAAGGGAGCTTCATCGGACAGCCGACCCGCGGTCCGAACCCGCGCGGCAGTCCACCTCTCCTGGTTCGGAGAAAACAAAGAGCCGCAGGCGACCGTTTCGCCGGCGGCTTTTTCGTTTTAGAAACCGGCCGGATGCCGGGATTTGAAGCCGCGCGGCGGACAGTTGTTTGGATGCCAGCGCGGCGCGTCGCGATGGTTGCGGCTATTCCAGGCCGTCGTGTCCAGGCGCAGGCCGGCGATGACGGCGTAAGCATGCCCGTTCCGCGCGTAAACGGTGATCCATTTCCCGCAGCCCTGCTGCCCGTAAAGGAGCAGGTCGCTCGAGCTGAGCGGATCCGCAATAAACCGGCTGCTGCCAGCGCGTAGGAAACTGTGCCGGAGCAGTCGTAACCGCTATCGAGAAAAGACCGGTGCCCCCCGCCGTAACGGTAGGGCCGTTTGCGCAATTCATTTGCAGCCCAGATCGCGCGCTTCACCGCCAGCGGCGCCTTCTCCGGGGCGCAGGCCATCCCGTGGCGGAGCTGCGCGACCTGTCCCGGCACCGTCGGTCCTCGAGTGGGGAAGGGATTCGCCGCCAGCGCGGGTGCTGCTCCAAAAACGAAAAGGCTGAGGAGGACGCCGACGCGTCGCAATAACTTCATTCTGTTCCAGAGCCGTTGGCGTGCCAGCCAGGGCCACTGGATTAAACGACGCACGGAAGTTTTCGACGTTTCTCACTTTCCGCGCAACCCTTTCCGGTGCAGCCGATGAAAAAAGAGCAGGTCGTCGACGTTCTCGAGACCATCGCGATCCTGCTCGAGCTCCAGGAAGAGAACCCGTTCAAGATCCGCGCCTACACGAACGCGGCGCGTTCGATCGAAACGTGGGGCGGCAATCTGCGCGAGCTGGCCGGGGAGGATCGGCTCACCGAAATCCCCGGGGTCGGCAAGGCGATCGCAGGGAAAATCAGCGAGCTGGTCCTGACCGGGTCGTCGAAATTCTACGACGAACTGCGCGCCCAATTTCCCGAGCAGATCCTCGAACTGTTTTCGCTTCCCGGATTGGGCTCGAAAAAGATCAAGGCGCTCTATGAGAAGCTAGCCGTGAACTCGATCGCTGATCTCGCGCAGGCCTGCGCCGACGGGCGGGTCGCGGAACTACCTGGCTTTGGCAAAGCGACCCAGGAAAAACTCGCGAAGACGATCGCGGATCGCGCGAAACACGCCGGCAGCTTTTCGTTAGGCGCAGTCGCGGGCGAGGCGGAGCAATTGCTGGCGGATTTGAAAAATCATCCCGCGGCGGCCCTCGTCAGCACGGCGGGAAGTTACCGGCGCCGGAAAGAAATCGTGCGCGATCTCGACTTCATCGT
>JBBPZS010000128.1:0-63123 GCA_038198605.1 Chthoniobacterales bacterium
GATGCTGCCGCCCTTGATGGGGTGGGAGGACGGGACTCTTCCCCTTCCCTTCTTTGTAGGCAAAGGAAGGCGGGGGGACAAGGAAAAACCTCAGGTTTTTCCTGGTTATTGGTTATTGGGGTAAGGGTTGTTGGGATGAAGGCGGGGAAAAAAGTCGGAAGTCAAAAGGAAGAAGGAGGAAAGCTGAGGGGAAAGTAGGCTGAGTGCGCTGGGACAGCGCGCGCTACAGGCGGAGGGACGAGGACGAAGGCGAGATCCTTCGCCGGGGAATGGGGAGCGTCGCTTTAGGTTAGCCGAAGGCTGGGATGCCTGTGATTTGCTGCCCCAGGACGAGGAGGTGAATGTCGTGGGTGCCCTCGTAGGTCTTGACGCTCTCGAGGTTGCACATGTGGCGAAAGCACTGGTAGTCATCGAGAATGCCGACCCCGCCGAGGATGTCGCGCGTGGTGCGGGCGGCATCGAGTGCGATCTCGACGTTATTCATTTTCGCCATCGAGATATGGTAATGCCTGGCCGAGCCCGAGTCCTTTAACTGCGCGAGACGCAGCGCGAGTAACTGCGCCTTGGTAATCTCAGTTAACATGCGCGCGAGTTTGGCCTGGATGAGCTGGAAGCTGGCAATGGGGCGCCCGAACTGTTCGCGACCCATGGCGTAGCGCCGCGCCTCGTCGTAGCAGGCCATGGCCGCGCCGAGTACGCCCCAGGAGATACCGTAACGGGCGTGGTTCAGACAGCTCAGCGGCGAACGCATACCGCCGCTCGCCGGGAGCAAGGCATCGGCCGGGAGTTTGCAATCGTCGAACGCGATCTCGGCGGTCAAGGCCGCCCGCAGTGAGAGCTTGCCTTCGATCAATCGGGTGGTGAAGCCCGGTGTCCCTTGCTCGACCAGAAACCCGCGAATCGCGCTGGAACTTTCCGGGTCGACCCCGGGCTCGCCGTCGACCTTGGCCCAGACTATCGCGACGTCGGCGATGGTGGCGTTGCCGATCCATTTCTTCGCACCGGTCAACCGATAGCCGTCGCTGGTCTTGCGCGCACGAGTCTGCATGCCGCCGGGATTGGAACCGAAGTCCGGCTCGGTCAGGCCGAAACATCCGAGCTTCGCACCGCGCGCCATATCTGGGAGCCAGCGGCTCTTTTGTTCCTCGGAACCGAAAAGGTCGATCGCCATCATCGCGAGCGAGCCCTGGACGGAAGCGAAAGTGCGCAGGCCGCTGTCGCCGCGCTCGAGTTCCTGCATGATGAGGCCGGCCGCGACATTTCCCAACCCAGGGCAGCCATGGCCCTGGATGCTCGGACCAAAAACCCGGAGCTGCGCGAGTTCCGGGACCAATTCCATCGGGAATGTGCCGTCGCGAAAATGTTGCGTTACCACCGGCAGAAAACGATCGCCGACCCAGCGGCGCACATCCTCCCGGATCTTCCGTTCTTCCGGAGTGAGGAGAGAATCGAGATCGTAAAAGTCGGTCGCTTCGAAGGTAGACATCGCGTTTTCTGAGGGGCCACTCTAGCAGGGCAGAGGGCGCGGCTCCACTGCGAATCGGTCGCGCCCCGTCTCTTGGATTGACAAACGCCCGGTCCATCCCTCACCGTCCCCTCCATGTCACTCACGCACCGGCGGTTTTCTCTCGTCTTTCGCAAGACTTTCCTGGCTTCCTTTTCCCTGCTCGCGAGTCTTTCTCTCTCTTTCGGGCAAGGCCTTCCGGCCAAACCTCTCCCGACCGAGGAGCTGGAAAAGTACGATAACCCGCCGGCGCTGCTTTGGCGCACCGGCGTGTCGCCGCGGATGGTCTCGCAGTTCAACGCCTTTACCAGTTACCAGGTAAATGTCGACGCGGGTGGTCAAAACATCACCGGTGACGCGGCAAACGAGCCCTCGATCGCGGTCGATCCCACTAACGGCAGCAAGATCACGGTCGGCTGGAGACAGTTTAACAGCGTCGCCTCTAACTTTCGCCAGGCTGGCTGGAGTTACACGACTAACGGCGGGACTTCCTGGACTTTCCCGGGCGTGCTCGAGAACAATGTCTTCCGGAGCGACCCGGTGCTGGACTCGGATGCGAGCGGAGGCTTCTTCTATCTCAGCCTGCTCGAGACCTTCTTCGACACGATGTGGCGCTCGCTCAACGGCGGCATGTCATGGACTAACCTTGCCCCGGCCAAAGGCGGCGATAAGCAGTGGTTCACGATCGACAAGACCAACAGCGTCGGGCGCGGCTTCCAATACCAGTGCTGGAGCACGAGTGGCAATAACTATGGGGGCCGGCAATTTACTCGCTCGACCGACGGCGGCTTGACCTGGCTGAACCCGATTAACATTCCGAACTCGCCGGCCTGGGGTACGCCCGACGTGGATTCGAACGGCACCCTTTTTATCGGCGGAGTGAATCTCGGGACCGGCCAAGCCTGGTGCGAACGCTCGAGCAACGCCAAAGACAGCGCCGTTACGCCTACTTTTGATCAAAGCACTCCGGTTAATCTCGGCGGGAGCATTGGCTTTAGTGAGCTGATCAACCCGGTGGGACTTAGCGGGCAGGTTTTCCTCGCGGTGGATCGGTCGGGCACGAGCACGAACAACAATGTTTACATGCTGGCGAGCGTAATCCCAAACGGCGCAAACAACGGAACGGACGTCATGTTTGTCCGGAGCACGGACGCCGGTCAAACCTTCAGCGCCCCGGTGCGGGTGAATGATGATCCGGTGAATCACAACAAATGGCATTGGTTCGGCACCCTCGCCGTCGCGCCCAACGGGCGGATCGACAGCGTCTGGCTCGACACGCGGAACGCGGCCAACAATACCGACTCGCAACTCTTCTATTCCTATAGCACCGACGGAGGCGTGACCTGGGCGCCTAACGTCGCGGTCAGTGGCTCCTTTAATCCTTTCATTGGTTATCCAAACCAAAGCAAGCTGGGTGATTACCTGACCATGGTCTCCGACAACACCGGTGGCAATGTCGCCTATGCCGCTACCTTTAACGGCGAGGAAGATGTCTACTATGTCCGGGTGAGTCCGGCGATGAGCAGCCTCTCCCTTCTGAGCGCGGAATCTGTCCAAGGCGGCTTTGCCATTGACCTGCCCCTAACCGGCGACCCAGGAGTGGAGTCGCGCAGCGGCGGAAGCCAGGGCAGTTATACGATCAACTTCACGTTCAATGGTAACCTAACGAGTGTAGCCAACGCCACGACCAGCTGTGGAACAGTCACGAGCAGCCAGATCGACGGGAGCGATCCGCATCGTTACATCGTGAATCTATCGGCGCCGACCTGCAATGCACAGGATGTGACAGTAACGCTAACCGGGATAAGCGACGACCAGGGTAACACCCTCGCCACCGCTTCCGTCACAGTGGGTCTGCTCCTGGGCGATGTCGACGGCGACGGAACGGTGACGACGACCGATTTCAGCCTGACCAAGGCTGATAGTGGCCAGACGACCGATGCGACGAACTTCCGCGAGGACCTCATTGCCAACGGCAGAATAGACCGGACCGACGCGCGGAGCGTGCGCCAACAAATCGGCACCTCGCTACCCTAGTCGCAGGCGGAGAGTCGGTCGCTTCGCAGGAATTCGCCTGGAGCTGCGCCGGGGGCGGCTCGGTCGCGTCAACGCCCGGGGATTCATTCTTGAACTCTAATCGCCTTGTGAGGAGCGAGACGTGCGCACAAGACCCCCGAGAAGAAGGATTGTTTCGACCGGAGGGAGAGAAGGAGTACCGCCCCCCACACCCGAAGGGTGTGAAGGGCGGCTGTTCCCCCCAGAACACTCAACGGTTAAAACATTCGCTTAGGCACCGCAACATTTATATTTGTAAATCTTCGCGCTTGTCCGCTGCGTCGCACTAAACGCGAGCGCCGGCCAAGTCCTCCATCTGCGTGACCACGCGGTTGAGTTCATCGATTAGCGCACTCTCCTCATGGTGGCGAAAGGCAGTGACCAAGGCGCGATAATACCAGAGCGCCCCCTCTTTCCCACCCTTGAAACGCGTCCAGACCGCGTCGCCCTCTTCGCGCAAATTGTGCACGATCGCCTGCGAATTGTGCAGCTTGTCCGCCGCGGAAACGAGCCGGGTCGAGGCCGAGGCGGAGGCCAGGTGCGCGATATATCTTTCTTTGCGCTCACGCCAGGGTGGCTTGGGGTCCTGATCGGTATCGGTACAGCCAGCGACGATCTCGCCGACGGCGCGTCCGAATTTCTCCTCGATCTCGCGCTGCCGGGCCGGGCCGCCGCAATCTTCCACCGTATCGTGGAGGAGAGCGGCGATGGCCTCGGTCTCGTTTGCCCCATACTCCATCGCAATCGCCGTCACCCCCAGGAGGTGACCGATGTAGGGAATCCTGGTTTTCTTGCGCAACTGACCACCGTGCGTCCGCGTTGCATAGATCAGTGCTTCCTCAAATTTCGGCGAAAGTTCCATTGGCGAAGAAAAATTATCCGACGCAACCATGCTCACGCAATCTCGTGTTTTTGTCTTTTTCTCAGAGCGAGCTCAGGGTCGTTAAAGCTTGACAGAATCGGCGTGGAAGACTGAAATCGATCTAACAAGAGGGCCAGAAACAGCTGGCCACTCGATGGCAGTGGCCGCTCTCTTCGGCTCGCCAAATTTCAACCAAGGAGTAGTCCCATGCATAATCCCATTCGATCCGCCACCCTACACACCCGGCGCGCAATCACGCTGTCGCTCCCGCTCAGCCTTCTCAGTGCCGCGCTCCTCTGCACCCAACCGTGCGCGGGCGCGGACATTGCTTTCGGCGAAACCGGCCGGCTCGGCACCGGGCGCGCCACTCATACGGCCATTACGTTGCTCGACGGGCGGGTCCTCGCGGCAGGAGGCGCCAGCGGAAGCAAGATCTTCTCCAGCGCAGAACTGTATGATCCGGCGACGGGGCAGTGGAGCGCTACGCGCAACATGAAAAACGCGCGCTTTCGCCATGCCGCCGCCCTGCTGGATGACGGCCGGGTGCTGGAAGTAGGCGGGCGCGGCAAGGGCGGCGCCGTAACCAGTGCCGAGCTATTTGATCCGGCGAGGGGCAGTTGGAAAGTCACGGGCAGCCTCGCTATTCCGCGCGCCCATCACACCGCGACGCGTCTGAGCGACGGGCGCGTCCTGGTCACGGGCGGTGGAGAAACCGGCTCCGGAGCGCTCTCCAGCACGGAGATTTACGATCCGGCGACGGGCAACTGGAGTGACGCCGGGAACATGGCTTTCGCACGTTTTCGTCATACCGCTACCCTGCTCAACGACGGGCGAGTCCTGGTCGCCGGCGGCAACAGCGCCACCGGTGCCCTGGCCAGCGCGGAGTTGTATGATCCTTCGACCGGGACGTGGACGCAGGCCGCAAGCATGGGCACGGCACGTTTCCGTCAAACCGCGACCGTGCTCTTCGACGGCCGGGTCCTCATCGCTGCCGGCGCGGCCGACACCTATAATCTCGACACCGCGGAGATCTACGATCCGACCACGGATACCTGGACCCCGACCGGCAACCTGAATGAATCCCGTTCATCCCATACCGCGACCCTCTTTTTTGATGGCAAGGTGGTCGTGACCGGCGGCGAGGGCGGGCCGCGGACCAGCGCGGAAATTTACGATCCGGTCAGCAACAGCTGGTCGCTGAGCGGCAACCTCGCGACAGGGCGCTCCGCGCACCGGGCGAATCTGCTCCTGGACGGCACGCTCCTTATTTCGGGTGGCTACGGGGAAGATGGCGCCGGCGGCCGTCCCACGCCGAATTTCGTCGATCACCGTGCCGTGGCCTCGACAGAGCTCGGCATCTACAGCACGGACTAACGAACCGGCCGCTCGGCCAGTCGTGCCAGGTTCTGTCTTCTCGGGCTAAAGAAGACCTAACTCGCCGCTCGCTCCTGCACCCGTTGCACCATCGCGACTGCCGCCATCAGGACGAGCGCCGCGATCACCTGGTGCGGGCGCAGCGCGGCCTTGAAGAATCCCCAGGTGATGCAAACCGCGGCCAGCGTCTGCATCATTTCGAAATAGCCCGCGGTCGAAGCTTTCGTTAGGCGAAGGCCCTCGAAATAAATCAGGAGCGGAATGCCGCCCGAGATGGTGGATAAAAGAATCAGCGCACCGATAGCCGTCCCGGGGCGCGCCTGGGCCGCCGCCGGCCAAAGCGCGGCGCCATTGAGCTTGCCCAGCACGAGCAGAATGAGCGTCATGCAGACCAGCCCCACTACCACTCGCAAACTCGAGGCCAGCCGCAGCGACATCCCGGTCATGACGCCGCGCCCGGCGACGGTAGAGAGGCCCCAGAAAAGAGCGCAAATGAGCGCGTAACCGGTTCCGAGGTTCAATCCCGCCTGCGCGAAGGAAACCCCAATCAGCTCCGGGCGCGTCACCGAAACAAGAATCCCGGCCACGATGGCGACCCCGGCGAAAAGGTAAAAGCCGCGCGCGAGCCGATCGCCAAAGAGCATGCAAGCGGCGGTCGTGGTAATGACCGGCTGAATATTCAGCACCACGTTCACCACCGTCGGACTTCCGTTCTTCAGCGCCAGGGTGAAAAAAATCGTGCCTACGGCCGAGCCGGCGAAGCCGGAGAAGAGCAGATAACCCCAGGTGCGCCCATCGATCTTCGGGATCTCCCTTAGCCTAACGACGAGGAGCGGCAGAAACATGAGGAGAATGAGCACGTGCTCCCAGAAGACAATGACCTCGGCATCGAAGAGATCATTGAGCGGAATGCGCCAGGCGCTTTCCGTTCCCCAAAGGGCGGCGCCCAAGGCCACGAGCCAGGGACCGTAGCGCACCGCACTCGTTTCGCGCTTTGTCATTCCGAGGGTGTATCTTCGCCGCGAAGATGCGTCTACGATCGCGGACGGAAGCCAGCGAAGACAGATGGCAGACCTTGTTAGGCGAAGCGGAACGGCTTCTCCCCCGCTATCTCGGCGCAACCGACGGATTGGCGCACGAGAGCAAGGGCATTCGCCGGAGCGAGCTTTACTTCTTCTACGCCCTCGTCGCCGCCTCGCAGCCGCGCCGGATTGTCGAGTCCGGGCGGGCTCGCGCCCAGAGTACGCTGGTCCTGGCGCGACTCTTTCCGGAAATACCGATCGTTAGTCTGGAATCGGACCGTAATTCGCCGGACGCTCCAATCGCCGCGGAACGCCTGCGCGAGTGCGGGAATGTGGACTGCCGTTTCGGAGATTCGCTTCTTCTTCTCCCGCAACTTCTCCGTGCCGGCGACGTCGTTTTGATCGACGGGCCGAAGGATTTCCGCGCGCTGAAACTGGCCTTCCGCCTCCTCGGCAGCGGCTTGCCCAGCGCGGTTTTCGTGCATGACCTTTGGCTGGGCTCGCAGCCGCGCCGGTTCGTCGAGCGTCATCTCCCGCGCGCACTTTTCAGCGATGAACCAGCCTGGGTAGAGCGCTATGCGATCCTCGATTCCGGGCGCAACGCTCCGCCCGCCGCCCCCGGAACGCGTCGGGCCTACGGGGCCACCATGGGTTGCTTCCTCGCCGGCGACGATGATTACCAGCGCCGCCTGCAACAATGTCGCGCCGCCCAGGGGCGGGATCGCCTGCGCGCGACCGCGCGCAAGATTTTCCACCGCTCGCCCCCCAGGCGGCCGGCCGATTTCGAAGTCGTTCCGGCGGGTCGGACTGACGCCAAATGACTGCCCGATTACGATTCGGCGGCAGGCCGAATCCGCAGTTGGCGGCGACGATGCCTCCGCCACATTTGTGCGGTCGAATCAAACGCATGCAACTCGCCCACAAGCTGAAAAAACTAGGAAGCGGCCGCGTCCTGCAAAGTGCGCAGCGGCATCTGCGGCAAACGCCTTTCCTGCGCCGTCCGACGACGGTTCCGCTCGACCCGGAAAGCCTGAGCGCGGCGGTCGAAGGAGAGGACTTTGAAGCGATCCGCCAGCGCCATGCAGTTCAAAGCCCGGGCGTCGACTGGCCAAAATATTTTGACCTCCCGAAATGGATGCGGGTGAACCTGAAGCGGGTGCGCGACCTCGGCTTGGACTGGGGATTTCGCAAACGCATCCTCGATCTCGGATGTGGCGCCGGCTATTTCCTCCGGAACGCAGCGCCCGCACGATCGCGCTCGATCCCATGACCCATCGGATTTATCTCCCAACCGCGAAGTTCGGACCGGAGCCGACGCCGGGTCCGGGCGCGCCGCATTGGCCGGCGGTTATTCCGGAGACGATGAAGCTGCTGATCTACGGACCGGACGCGTAGAGCCTGGGTGGTGCCGTCAGGCAAGCGCCGCGCGCATGACCGCGAGGGGGGCTTCGCGATCGAACCAGATCTCGAAAGCAAGCGCGCCCTGGTGAAGCAACATGCTGAGACCGTTCGCGCCGCGCGCTCCCGATTCCGCCGCGGCCTCGAGCAGAGCCGTCCGCGCCGGATTGTAGATCAAATCATAAATCATTAGATGCGGCGCGAGCAGCGGATGCGGCAGCGGAGACGGATCGGAAACTTTCAAGCCGAGTGAAGTCGCGTTTATGACCAGATCGGTTCGGGCAATCTGCGCCCGCCACGTCGCGCTCTCCCAGCGGACGGCTTCCAGTCGCGCTTCCGGGCCGAGCACGCGCGGGCCGGCAAACTGAGGGGCCAGCTCCTTTGCCAGATTCTGCGCTTTTTCAAAGGTGCGGCTGGTCAGAACGAGGCGCTCGCAGTTTTCCAAGGCGCATTGGCAGGCCAGAGCGCGGCCTGCTCCCCCACCCGCTCCAAGGAGGAAGATGCGCAAATCCCGCAGGTCGACCGAAAACTCCTCGCGAATAGCGCGGACAAAACCGGGGCCGTCGGTGTTGTAGCCGACCAGCTTCCCTTCCACGACCGCAATGGTGTTGATCGCGCCGATCTTCCGGACTCGTTCTTCCACCTCATCGACCAGCGCGACCGCCGCCATCTTGTGCGGGGCGGTGAGGTTCACACCGATAAAGTCGAGGTCGCGAAACAAGCTGATCGCTTCGCTCAATTCGTCCGGCGCAATTTGGAACGCCGCATACTGGAAGGCCAGGCCGCACTTTTCGAGGGCGGCATTTTGCATCCGCGGCGAAAACGATTGCGCGACCGGATTCCCAACCACTCCCAGGCGAATGGGCGGGGAGACGCTGCCGCCGCGCTTCTTCCAAGTCTGCAAGTCAGTCAGGGTGTAGATGGTGTTCATCGGGAGCCGCAGAGCGCCACCTTCCGCCGCGCCGCCGGATGACAAGCGGGCTGGCCGTGTTTAACGTCGCGCCACCCCATGTCCGAACCGGTCCACGAAAATCCATCCGATTTCATCCGCGACATCGTCGCAGAAGATGTGCGCAGCGGAAAGCACGCGCGTATCCACACCCGTTTCCCGCCTGAGCCTAACGGTTACCTGCACATCGGCCACACCAAGGCGATTTGTCTGAACTTCGGGATCGCGCGCGAGTTCGGCGGCGTCTGCAACGTGCGCATGGACGATACCAATCCCGCGAAGGAGGAAGTCGAGTTTGTCGATTCCATCATGACCGATGTGCGCTGGTTGATCGCGGACTGGGCGGAGGAAAATCTCAATCTCAAGGAAGGCGCGAAGCCCTTTTACGCGTCCGATTATTTCGCCCAGATCTACGAGTTTGCGCAGGAGCTGGTGCGCAAAGGCAAAGCCTACGTCTGCGATATGACGGCGGAAGAAACCGACGAATATCGGCGGCTCGGCAAGGACGGTCCTTTCCGCAATCGCCCGGTGGAAGAAAACCTCGACCTGCTCGCCCGGATGAAGGCAGGCGAGTTCCCCGATGGCGCACGCACCCTGCGGGCGAAGATCGATATGCAGGCGCCAAATATTTGGCTGCGCGATCCGGTTCTCTACCGCATTCGGCACGCCGCCCACCACCACACCGGCGACGAATGGTGCATCTATCCGCTTTACGATTTCGCTCATGGGCTGAGCGATTATCTCGAAGGCATCACCCACTCGCTTTGCACCCTCGAGTTCGAGGTCCATCGCCCGCTCTACGACTGGATTCTCGAGGCGCTCGATCTCCCGCGCCCGCTTCCGCATCAGTACGAATTTGCCCGCCTCAATCTCACCTACACCGTCATGAGCAAGCGCAAGCTCAAGCAGTTGGTCGACGACGGCTTGGTCAGCGGCTGGGATGATCCCCGTCTTCCGACCATTTCCGGCATGCGCCGCCGCGGCGTGACCGCGAGTGTGTTGCGCGAATTCGCCTACCGCATCGGGATTACGAAATATCCCTCTCTCACCGAAGTCGACGCACTCGAATACGCGATGCGGAACGAGTTCAACCAAACCGCTCTCCGCCGTCTCGCCGTGCTCCATCCCCTCATGGTCGTGATCACCAATTATCCGGAGGGAAAAACCGAGGAGCTGGAGGCGACGAACAACCCGGAAGATCCCGCGGCCGGCACGCGCAAGATTCCCTTTAGTCGCGAGCTTTTCATCGACCGGGCCGACTTCATGGAAACGCCGGTCCCGAAATATTTTCGTCTCAAACCGGGCGGCGAAGTGCGCTTGAAATACGCCTACATCATCAAGTGCGACGAGGTGGTGAAGGATGCCGCGGGCGAAATCACCGAGCTGCGCTGCACCGCCGATCTCGAGAGCAAAACCGGCGGCGCGACTTCCAATCGCAAGATCAAGGGGACGATTCATTGGGTCAGCGCTCCCCAGGCCGTCGAGGCAGAAGTGCGGCTTTACGATCGCCTCTTCACCGTCCCGGAACCGGATGCAGACGGGGATTTCAAATCCTTCATCAACCCGCACTCGCTCGAGGTGGTGACGGCGAAATGCGAGCCGTCGTTAGGCGAAGCCGACCCCGCATTGCGCTACCAGTTTGAGCGGCTGGCCTATTTCGCACTCGATCCCGATTCCCGGCCTGAAAAATTGGTTTTCAATCGCACCATCACCCTGCGCGATACCTGGGCGAAGAAAATGTAGACGCCTCCCTCTGGGAGGCGCCGGTCTGCGACTTCTTGGCGAAAACGCTTTCGTGCGAGCTATGCTCGCTCCCGCGCTTCTCAGAGCGAAGCGTCTACAACTGCGCCAGCGCCGCGTCCAGACGCGCGAAAACTTTTTTCCGCCCGAGAATTTCGAGCAGGTGATACAGGCTCGGCCCCGCGTTACTCCCGGTCACGGCCAGGCGCGTCGGATGGACAAGCGAGCCCACCTTGACTCCGAGTTGCGCGGCGGTCGCTTTGAGCGCCGCTTCGATGGAGGCCGCATCGAAATTCTCCAGCGCCGCGAAAGCATCGCGCAACGCCTGCAGGCGCGGCTTGTTTTCCGGAATGAAATGCTTCGCCACGCCTTCGGGCTGGTAGGTGATCTCGTCCGTGAAATAGAAGCCGCAATAAGCCGGCAGCTCGCTGAAGATGCGGAACTTGCCTTTGCAGGTATCGAGCGCGGACCGCGTGTAGTCAGGAGGAAACTTGCTCGTGTCGATTCCCGCTTTCTGGAGCGCGATCAGGGCGAGAGAGTGGAAACGATCGTCCGGCAATTGATGGGCATATTCGCCGTTCAACCAGGTGCACTTGGCGAGATCAAACGACGCGTTCTTGCGATGAATTTTTTCCAGCTCGAAAAGCCTAACGACTTCGTCGAGCTCAATTTTCTCGCGGTTATCTTTCGGCGACCAGCCGAGGAGGCAGAGATAATTGCGCACCGCTTCGGGCAGAAATCCCTCCGCGATGTAAGTGTTGAGACTCGCGCCCGCGTCGCGTTTGCTCATCTTCGAGCCGTCCTGGTTCAGGATGAGCGGAATGTGGGCGAAGCGCGGCGGCTCGGATCCAAGCGCGCGGTAAAGCTCGATGTGCTTTGGCGTATTCGAAAGATGATCTTCGCCCCGGATGACGTGGCTGATCTGCATCTCGAGGTCGTCGACCACGTTGACGAAATGGAAAATCCAGGAGCCATCCGGCCGGCGAATGGTCATGTCGGGATGCGTTTCCGGATTCGTTAGGTCAAAATCGATCTTGCCGCAAACGACGTCGTCCACCACCACGTGCTCGCGCGGGGAGCGGAAACGAATCGCGCCGTTCTCCTCAAACAAGTAACCGCCTTCCTCGAGCCTTTTGAAATGGCGCTCGTAGATCTCGTTTCGTTCGCTTTGGAAATAAGGGCCGTAACTTCCGCCAACCTGCGGGCCTTCGTCCCAGTCGAGTCCGAGCCAGCGCAGGCCGTCGTAAATCGCCTGCGCGGCCTCGGCGGTGTTGCGGGCCTGGTCGGTGTCTTCGATCCGCAGGACCAGCGTACCGCCGGTGTGATGCGCGTAGAGCCAGTTGAAGAGCGCGGTGCGTGCCCCGCCGATGTGCAGGTAGCCAGTGGGCGACGGGGCGAAGCGAACTCGAACGGCGGAACTCATTTAATCACCCTTCGCGAAAGCTGAGCGGCCCGCAAACCCGGCTTTTATTCGAGGAAAATCCGGCCGGCGCGCCGACGGACGTGCCGCGCACGCGGCAGGTTCGTTTTCGCGGCGGGAGGGTTGGGTTGCAACAAGGCGCGGACCCGTTCGATCGCGTCAAAGCCGAGGTCCGAGATTTCATTCCCGCGCAGCCAGCGCAGAATAGTGCGCCGCTGCAGAGCAACGGGGAGGTCGCGCAACCGCCTGACCTCGAGGAAAAGCGGGTTCTCGCTTTCGTTAGGCAAAAGCTCATCCAAAAAAGCTTCCTCCTCCGCGAGGATGCTGGCGGCGCGCCAAAGGTTCGCGCGCAAGTTGCGTCCGAATTCTTTTTCCAGCCATGGCACGATCTTGTGCCGCGTCCGGTTGCGGCGCGCGTGCAACTCCTGGTTGGTCGCGTCGTCGCGGTATTTGAGCCCGTGCTTTCTGATGTATTCATCGATCTCGGAACGCCAAACGCCGAGAAGCGGGCGCACGATCTCTAGTCGCCCGTGAGTCGCGCGCTCGCGCATCGCGCCGAGACCGCGACCACCCGCGCCGCGCAGCAGGTTCATGAGAAACGTCTCGACCTGATCGTCGGCATGATGGCCAAGAAAGATGGTGCGGCAACGGCGGCGCGACGCGACACGCTGGAAAAAGGCCAGCCGCTGATCACGCGCCGTCGTCTCGATCGATCGCTTCGTCCGGGTCGCGATCGTCGCGACCTTGGCCGAGCCGAGCTCGAATTCCAATCCCTGTTTTTGCGCAAACCGCTCGACGAAACGCGCGTCCGTCTTGCCCGCGCGACCGCGCAAGCCGTGCTCGAAATGGCAAACGATCAATCGGCGATAATCCCGCGCCAGCAGCCAGTGCAGGAGCACGACCGAGTCGCGTCCGCCAGAAACCCCAACCAGATATCGGCGGCCGTTAGGCAAAGCCTGCAGGCTCACGCTCCCCCACTCTGCCTTCATTCGTTTCACGAGGCCGCGGCGTTCAAACCGCGTTCACCCAGCCAAGGGAGAGATCGCCTAACGACTCGCTTGAGGCCGAAAGGCTCGATCGTCTTGCTCCGGATGTGCTCGAGGGCCGCCTCAACCGAATCGGTCACATAAACGAGGCTCAGGTCCGCTTCCCCGATCGTCCCGAGACGCGCCATCTTTCCAAGCAGGTCGGTCAGCTCACGCCAGTAATCCGTGCCCATGACCACGATCGGGAAATTCTGGATCTTGCCCGTTTGGATAAGAGTCAGCGCTTCGAAAAGTTCGTCGAGCGTGCCCGCCCCACCCGGCATGACGACGAAGGCGTAGGAATATTTCAAGAGCAGCGTCTTGCGGACGAAAAAATAATACAGGGTCACGCAGCGATCGAGATACTCGTTAGGTGCCTGTTCAAAAGGGAGCCGAATATTGCAGCCGACGGAGCGTCCCCCGACTTCCTTCGCGCCGCGGTTGGCTGCTTCCATGATCCCGGGGCCGCCGCCGGTCATGACGGTAAACCCGAGCCGCGCGATCCCCGCGCCCATCTCGCGCGCCAACTCATATTCCGCGCTGCCGGGCTTGATCCGCGCCGAACCGAAGACCGTCACGCACGGCCCGACGAAATGCAGCACGCGGAACCCGCGCAAAAAATCCGCCATGATCCGGAAGAGAGTAAAAAATTCATCAAAGCGCGAGTGCGGCCCCTCGAGCATGATCTCATCCGCACGCTCCGGCGGCGCGGTCGCGGCTGTCTCGGTCGGGGGCGCGGAAGATTGGTTCACGCTATTGGCTTAGCAACGCGCAGGTCATTGCACAATCCCCGGCGCCTGGTAAGCCGGAACGCCCTGGCTTACACCTTGGCGTTCCGTCTGCAGAAACTACGCGTTCGGAGGAGTCGGTGTCGCCGGATCATGGGTCGCGGCGCGATCCACATCTCGCCCGCGGTGAAGTAATCGTAGTAGAAGTCGGCGCTGATCGCCTTTCTTTCTCGTCACCATCTTGTCGATCTCGTTCCGGAAAATGCTCCGCACATTCCCGATCAGGACCGGCAGCGAATCGGTTTGCACCTTGCGATCGCCAGTGGCGACGCGCGGCGGAAGTCTTCTCTGGCTAAGAGATCGCATTCCCAAAAACGAAGCACGTTCCACCCAGCGGACCGAAGCTATTTCTTCACTTGGAGATCGCGCTTACGATTTCCCTGTACTTTCGCATCCCAATAGCTCCGGTTTGAGTGCGGCCGTCGATAGCAACTGCGGCAACCGTGCCAGAAACAACCATCGACAAGATCGCGAGTTTTCCTCGACAAATAAAAGTCGGGGGTACCTGGCAGATCGCGAGCGTACGTTTTCCAGCCGCGGATGCCGGCCTGCACAAGCCGTGCCGCAATGCGAGCTGTGTCGATTTGACGCGCTGATTCTTAACCGTGCGCATTATTGCTGAACGTGTTAGCGAATCGACGTGATCGCTGGACTTTTTCACGGAGCGATCATCGCACCGAAATGTAATGCCAAGGCCGCAGACAACATTGGAGGCACAGCGTTACCTACGTGGCGTTCTGGATCACGATCATAGCCATAGAAGATGAACCGATCGGATCGTGGAGGGAAGCGCCGAACATGGTTGTGGCTGGCACTGAGTAGTAGGTGAGTAGCTACTCCAGCCATGTGATTTTAATCTCTTTCTCGAGCGCCTTGAACTCGGCGTCCCCGGTGACGAGCTGGGCTTTGCGCTCTTTGGCCAGTGCAGCGGCGAAGGCATCGGCGAGACTGAGCTTGTGACGTGCTTTGAACTCAGCGGCAAAGTCCGCGAGGGAGCGCGTGGCCGGGTGGAATTCGATCGGAAGCGCGGGGAGTTCGCGGGCGATTTCTTCCCAGCGGTCATGACCGTCTCTGCGCATAATGATGTATTTGACCTCGGCGTAGTTCACCTCGGTCATGTGCAATGGCTCGTCGCGAAGGCCGGCGCGTTCGAGGAGCGCGGCAACTTTTTCCTCGCCGGCTTCGCCGCGAAAGAACGCGAGCAGCGCAAAGCTATCGAGAACTACGCGTAGTGCGCTCATACTTCGCTTCTTCCAGCGCTTTCTCTTCCGCTTTGTGTTGAGCCCGCTCTGCCGCGAAAGGCTTGCCCCCCGGCTTGCGTTTGAGAACACCGCGCAAACGCGCGATGGCGTGTTTCGTCACCGGCTTGAGCAGAATGCCCTCGGGCGTCGATTGGACGACGGCGCGCGTGCCATTTTCGATGTGGAACTCGCGCCGGAGCCGCGCGGGAATAACAACCTGGCCCTTGGTCGTAAACCAGACGGATATTGAATTCGATTTCATACTTATCGTCAGAGTCTTACTTTTCCGAAAGGTGTGTCAAACGATTTCCTGTGATTTGCGATCTTCGCGATCCGCCCGTGGCTTGCTGCTTCCGGCGGATTTTATTTTTCAGCGAGTGCGGGGTTCTTTAAACCAGGCGAACAAAGAAAGAGCGTTTTCCATGCGCCCGTCCGACCGTCGGCGGTTGGAAAACCGCCGCTCATTAAAAATGACGATGCGATACGGAATTCTTTTCATTCTGGCCCTCTGCGGCTTCGTTACGTCTTTCGGAGCGCACATCGTGGCAACGAACTTGCCGCCCTACGCGCAGGCGATCGGCGTCGGGGCGTTCGTCATCGGGCTGCTCATCGCGGTCTACGACTTCGCGGAATTATTTGCGAAACCAGTCGCTGGTTTCATCGCGGACCGCAGCGGGATGAAGCTCACGCTTCTCGTCGGTCTCGGCGTCTTTGTCCTTGGGTCGCTGCTCTTTTTAGTCACCAGCCCAAAACTCTTGCTCCTCGTTCGCTTCGTTCAGGGACTTGGCGCGGCGGCGCTTTCCACCGTCTCGATCACACTCGTCGCAAAATACTTTGAGACCGGGCGCGGCAAGGCCTTTGGCATTTACAACGCGATCAAAGGCGCCGGCTACGTCGTTGCTCCGGCGCTCGGCGGGTTTCTCATCAGTGGCTACGGCTTCGCCATGATCTTCATCGTCTCAGCGGGAGTGGGCGTCGCTGCGTTCCTACTCAGCCTGCTCTTGCCGCGCGACGAGGAGAAGAGCGGCGGGTTGGACGACGATGACGACGATCTCTCGCTTCGACAGTTCTTTCTCATCTTCAAAGAACCGCGGCTGCTCCCGACTTATGCCGTCATCGTAGTCAACATGTTCATGGTCGGGATCCTCTTCGGCTTCCTGCCGGTCTATCTGCACGGGATTGGCTACACGCCGTTGCAATCGGGCACCGCAGTCAGCGCGGCGACCCTTAGTTATCTACTCGTACAGCCGCTCGCTGGTTATCTCGCGGATCGGATTTCGATCAGCGTCACGGTCATCGTCGGGTTATCGCTTGCGGCCGGCGCGATCATCCTGACGACTTTTACCACCGGTCTGTTGCTGCTCGCAGTCATCATCACGGCCGGCCTCGGCGTCGGGACTGTTTGGACAAATTGCGATGCGCTCGTTGGCGCGCTCTCGGACAAGGACAAGCTCGGCGCGAGCATGGGCGCGGCGCAATCCTTCAAGGAATTCGGCGACATGGTCGGGCCGCTGCTGGTCGGGCTGATTACCCAATACTACGGTGTCCGAATTGGTTTCGTGAGCTGCGGTCTGCTCGCGGTGATTTGTCTCCTGCTCGTCGTCAGGTCTGGCGCACTCGCGACGGCTAATTCCGAGGATTAATTACTTCGTCGATCTGGCCTCACGCGCTGGACACTAAGCCTACCTGATCGTTTTCGTTATCGTAATGCTCGAATGCCAGCGGACCGCCCCGAGCAGGCAAATCGCACCTCCGTTTGAACGGCGCGGGCGACGCGGCGAGCATGGCGGAGATCACGAACAATACAGGGTCCGCCGCAACATCGCGTAACGCTGGCCGGCGCGGCCTTATGCGGGGCGCCGGCTTCTCTGAGAGCATGGCGGGGAAGAAGTTTGCGCGGGTGCAGTTGCTCACGATCGAAGGGCTGCTCGACCGGACGCAACGCGCCCAGCATCCCGATTCCGAACCGGACTTGAATTTCAAGAAAGCGAAACCCGAGAGCGACGCCGAGCAAACCAATCTGCTCTAGACATCTGCTGAATGAGCAGGCGGATGCAGCTCATAGGAGACTGACAGCCCAGCCGCCTCCGATAGCGAGGAGCAACCAGACGGCGACGTAGACGTAGGTGGAGGTTTTACCAATAATCCTCGGAGCCATCAGGATGGTGGGGATGCAGGTGCCGACGGCGCCGAGCATGAAGGTAAAGGCCGGCCCGATGCCGACCCCGGCTTGGAGCAACCCGTAGGTGAGAGGCACCTCCGCGCCTTCGCAAACGTAAAGCGGGATGCCGACAATGGCGGCGAGCAGATAAGCGACTACGCCGCCATGCAAGTAGCTTGCGATATCCCGGGGCGGCACGATGGCCTGCACGATCGCCACGGCGAGCAAACCGAGGAGAAAGTAGAGCCAGAGCGGATGGAGCAGTGCCAGAAAGCTGCGCCAGAAAGTTCGCTTTCCATCAGTCACTTCGGATTCTCCGCAGCAATTCGATTTCAGGTCGACAGCTCCGACCGCATCAACCGGTGGCGCTTGAAAATGCTTCAAGCGCAGGCTTTCAAAGGCATTGAGGGCAAGGCCCATCGCGAGGGTCGCGATGACGGGAAGAATTATTCTGGCCAGGGTGAGCTTGGCCCCAAGCATCGCCGCGGTGAGGATGATGGTTTCCGGGCTGAGAATCGGCGAGATCATGATAAACGCGGTTAGCGTTCCGAGTCGCGCGCCGCGCCGTTGCAACGCCGCCGCCAAGGGAATGGTCGTCATCGAGCATCCAGGAAGGATCGCCCCCGCGACGGTGGTATTGAGAACAGAAGCGCGCGGTGAGTGCAGCCAACGCATCGCCCACGACGCCGGCAGCCATGCTTCCAAGGCCGCGCCGAGGAGGGCGCCACCGAGAAACCATGGCAGGCTGTCAGCCAGCAACCCGACGAGGTGATCGAGCACGTTGAAAGGACTCATGAGAAAATCAAAGTCGCCGGGATAATAGAGTGTGCAATTCGAAGCAAAAGCCCCGCGCGAGGGTTCCGCCCCGGTCGATGTTTCGCGGGATCACGATGGCCTTGGCGGTGGTGGCGACGCTCTTTCGGCCGCCTGCTCCGGCTCAGGCTTGGCCGCAATACTTGAAGAGAACCATTTCGGCAGTCTGGCCGGGGAAGTAGAAACGGAGCGCGCCGTCGCGGCCGACGTGATCGGTGCGGACACTGCAACTTGCGCGGCGGCTGTGGACCTGGTGAATTCCCAGCTGGTCGCGCAAGTAGAGCGAGCCCCAGGCTTCGACGCAGATGGCGCGATCGGTCTGGGCCCGTAGCATTTTTTCCAAGGCCGGGCGATCCATTTCCCGATAAACAATCTCCTGCGCGCTTTCCAGCTCGCCGTAATCGAAACCGCGCGCTGGGAACACGCCGCTCGCCGGCAATCGCGCCCAAGGCTGGGCAGACACCGCCACGCGCATGCGCGGATCGAATCCGTCGGCGGCATGTTTGAGTGACCAAGTGTTGATGGAAACACGGAGGCGACCGAAAGTTCCGGCCCGGATGGTGATCCAGACGTGGTCGATCTTTTGCGCATCCCCGGTCTCGACCAGGAATTCCGCCGGCTCTCCCGCGACGAAGACGAATTCATCAGCCCGGAAGGCAAAGTCGAGGCCGGGCCGAGGCGGAGTTTTCGATTTGCGCACCTGGAAGCGGGAGCATGCCGCACCCCGCCCAGCGTCGCGAGCGATTACTTACTTTGGAAAACGATCCGGCCGACGATCAGGGCGTAACTCGCGATGAAAGCAGCCGCCAGTAAAACGACTAGATAATCCATGGTTGGTTTCGTTGGTTGAGTTCATTCACCGGGTGCCGCGACTTCGTGACCCCGGATTTTTTCATGCCTCCAGCCTAACGACCGCTTGAGGCTGGCACTCCACATCGCTTGGGATTTGCTGCGCATTTTTTGCGCAGAATGGAGCCGCGAAAAATATCTCGCGAAGGCGCCGTCTAACCCCCGACGATTTTCGGGATGGTGGCACGGGCGAGTTTCGCAAACTCGCTCACCACGTCGCTCGCGCCCGAGCCAATGAGCCGGAGAAGGCCGATTTCGAGCGCGAGATTTTTTCCTTTGAGGCGAATGGCGGTGAGCTCCGTCGTGCCACGCAGTGCGATCTTCGGCATGAGCGCCGCGGCGTCGAGCGGGGCCAGAGAACGCAGGAGAGTCTCGATGGCGTTGATCTCCGCGACGTTGTGCGGACGCACCTGATGCTCGCGACAAATCGCATCCGACATCCGGCGCATGACGAAAGTATCGGGCAGCTGGAGGACGCGCTCCTGATGCAGTTCGGCGGCGTCAATCGTGCGCCGTCGCGCCCATTTGTGACTCTGATGCACGATCAGGGCGAACTGGTCGGTGCAAAGACGTTCGTAATGCAGGTTGGGCGAATGGCGGGTGAGAAATCCGAGACCGACATCCATCCGGCCTTCCTCGAGCGCGGTCTCGATCTCGGTCGAGGAAATTTCCTCAACGTTGAGACGGACGCCGGGATGAGAGCTGGCGAAATCTCCCAGTAACTGCGGCATGAAGGCGACGTTGAGGATGGGGACAACGCCAAGATGAAGGGCGCCGCGGATTTGCCCGGGCTCGATGCTCAATTCCTGAAGAAAATTCTCAATCTCCCGCAAAATGGAACGGGCGTGTGCTTCCAGAATTTGTCCGGCCGGGGTGAGGAAGATTCGTTTCCCGCGGCGCTGGAAAAGCGGCACGCGCAGGGTCGTCTCAAGGTCGCGCATCTGCTGCGAGATGTTGGGCTGGGAGATGGAAAGCCGATTGGCCGCCCGACTAAAGCTGCCAGCTTCCGCGACGGCGAGGAAGTAACGCAAGTGCCGGATCTCGAGGGGATCGTGCGTCATCGCGCTCAGGTTGGCGGGCGGGAGCGTTTCTGGCAACGCCCAAAAATTCCGAAAACTGCCTGAACGGGGCGTGACGAAAAAATTACTTCCATAAGCGCGCCTTATTATTGTATTCTGAAATCTCCGAACACAACGCAAACAGCCTGAATCCCAAACCCAGCCCTCACCCGTCCTGGTATCGGCCTTCGCTCACATGAAAACTGCTACTGGAAGCGCCTAACGGAGAACCTTTGGAAAAATTACCGATGGAATTGACTGTAGCACTAAACAGAGCCGCGCCAGCGCGCCCAAGCGAGGCTGACTCCGCCCAGCGTACCCCCGCGCGACCGCCCGGGCTGCTCCGGACCCGCCCGCAGACTCTCCTTCTGGTTCCGGTCGCGGCCTCGATTGGTCTGGCCATCCATTTCTTTGGTCCGCGCGCGGGCGTGGTTTTACCGACTCATTATTACCCATGGTTATTGAGTGTGGTGCTCGTCCTCGGATTGCTTGGCGCGGGCTTGCAGGTGTTTTCTCCCAAGCTGCGAGACTGGATGCGCCGGATGTGTCCGATTCTGGGTGTCGCGGTCTTCGCCTTGGCGATCTGGCAATTGGTCACAACCTGCCTGGGGTTGCTCCCGATGCCTTATTTTCCAGGACCGGAGGGGGTGCTGTCGGCGCTGGTTGATGATCGTGCCCTGCTTTTCGACAGCACCTGGCATTCGCTCATCCTTCTCATTGGCGGCTACGCGATTGGCACTGTGCTGGCCCTCATCACCGGCGTCACGATCGGCTGGTTCCCGCATGCCCGTTATTGGGGCATGCCGGTCCTGAAAGTGATCGGACCGATTCCCGCCACGGCCTGGATCCCGCTCGCCATGGTGGTCGCGCCCTCGGCCATTTTTTCCGCGGTCGGACTGGTCGCGCTCGCGGTTTGGTTCCCGGTCACGATGTTAACCGCCTCTGGCATTTCCAACACCCGCGCTTCCTATCTCGATGTCGCGCGAACGTTAGGCGCGGGCCGCGCTTACCTTATTTTCCGGGTCGCGATTCCGGCAGCGCTGCCGAACATTTTCATCGGCCTCTTCATGGGGCTGGGAACTTCGTTCCTCACCCTCGTCGTCGCTGAAACCGTAGGGGTAAAATCCGGTCTCGGCTGGTATGTCGCCTGGGCGCAAGGCTGGGCGGAGTATGGCAAAGTTTACGGGGCGCTCGTTATCATGGCGGCCTTCTTTTCCACCATCATGACCCTCCTCTTCAAGGTGCGGGATCGCGTGCTGGTCTGGCAAAAGGGAGTGATCAAGTGGTAGCCGACGAGACCGCCCGCGAAGACGCCGCTTCCCTGCGCGTCTGGCACGTCACGAAGGAATTTACCTCGCCCGATGGAGGCATCACCCCGGGCGCCCTGGCCCTGGATGACGTCTCGCTTTCGATCGCCGCGGGCGAGCTGGTCTCGATCGTCGGACCGAGCGGTTGCGGGAAATCCACGCTTCTCCGTATGATGGCAGGACTGACTGGACCGACGACTGGCGAGCTGTCCATCGGTGCAGAACTGATCACCGCTCCGAGCGCGGAGCGGGGCCTTGTCTTTCAGGATCCGAATCTTTTTCCCTGGCTGACCGTCCGGCGCAATATCGAGGTCGGGTTGGTTGCGCAGGGCAAGCTGCGCGAAAAGCGCGCCGAGGTGGACGAGTTCATGCGCCTGGTCGGGCTCGAAGCCTTCGCCAATTCCTTTCCGCATCACCTTTCCGGCGGCATGGCCCAGCGCGTCTCGCTCGCGCGCGCGCTGATCAATCATCCGCGGGTGCTGCTGCTCGACGAGCCGTTAGGCGCGCTCGATGCCTTCACCCGCATGCGGATGCAGGATGAAGTCCTGCGCCTCTGGCAAACCCACGGCACGACCATGCTCTTCGTCACCCACGACATCGATGAAGCGATCTATATGAGCGATCGCATCGTCATCATGACGCAGCGCCCGGGGAAGATTGAGCAGATCATTCCGGTCGATCTCGACCGGCCGCGCGACCGCAGCAGTGAGGATTTTCTCCACCTTCGCGGAGAGATCCTAGAGACGTTGCATTTCGCCGGCCAGCCGATGGCGGGGAACAAAGTCTGAAGGCGAGCGCCGTTGCAGACGGGTCGCTTTCCCCGCCTGACGAACACGGATTTTTTACCTTCGGTCGGGTCCCGACCTGAGTGGTCAGTGCCCCGGCCGACGTTTTTCGCGCCCTGCCTGAAATGGCATTGGACGGATTCGCGCCGCCGCTATACTTCTTCTCTCTTTTGCCACCCGATGCCGCGCCGCCCCAAAATCCCACTCAACGCTGAACCGGACGAATCCGGACCACGCCTGCCAGCCGTCAGCCCGCAGCTCGAACCGGGTGAACCGACTGACCTGGAGCTGATGCATGGCATTCAGCAGGAAGATCCGGAGGCGCTTTCTAAGCTCTATGATCGCTACAACGGGATCATCAAGGCGCTCATCCTCCGCGTCGTGCACAACGAGGCGGAAGCGGATGACCTGCTCCAGGAGATTTTCATGGAGCTGTGGAATCAGGCCAAGAATTTTTCCGCGCAAAAAGGAAAACCGTTAGGCTGGATGGTGACCCTGGCGCGGCGACGGGCAATCGATGGATTGCGCAAGAAGCAGGCTTACATGCGGGCTGGCGAGCGTCTGCAAAATGAGACCGAACAGCAGCCCGACGCCTGGGTGCACAACGCCACCGAAGAGGAAATTAATTTTTCCGACACCCGCGTTCTTATTCGTAAAGTCATCAACGGCCTCCCCCCTGCGCAACAGCAGGCGATCGAGCTCGCATTTTTTCGCGGGATGAGTCAGCGCGAAATCGCGGCAAATACGAATACTCCATTAGGGACCGTGAAGACACGCCTCGAATTGGGGCTGAAAAAGATCTACGACGGCCTCAAGGAACTAAAAGATGAGCTTTGAAGAATTCCAGAACCGGGCACGGCTTTACGTGATCGGTGCGCTGGAGAACGGCGAGGTGCGCGAATTTGAAGAAGGACGCCGCGAGCTTGGCCAAAAGGCGGAAGATTTCATCACCGAATGCTACCGCCTTCATGAAGCCTTCGCCCTCAGCCTGAAGCCGGCTAAATCCTCCGACGCCCTCAAGGAACGGCTCATGAAAATGGTCCGCGAGCGCACACAGGGCGGCGCCTGAAGCGGGCCACCGCGTTTTTTATACGCCGGGCGCGCTCGGGCCGCCGCATTCCAGTTCGCGGAGAATAAACTCCTGCAGGAAGCCGTAGAAGTTGACCTGAAACAGGCTCAGATCGCGGCGCGAACCAATCGGCGAGCGATAATGGTCGCTCAGTTCCGCCTCGGTGAAATCGAACTTTGCCGCGATCGCGAGCCGGGCCTGGTTCAGGGTATTGAGCCAGGCTTCGGAATGCTCGCAGGGGATGCGGAGGGTGCTATTGGCAAACGGCTTTCCGTTCTCCGCCAGCTGGCGCAGATCCTCCTCGACCGTTTCGTTGGCGGTTTGGAAAAGCCGGCGCAGCTCCGGCTCGACGTAAATTTTCCATTCCGCGCAAAATTCCTTTTCGTTAGGCGTAGCCGGCGCGCTGTAAAGCCGCTGCTCGGCCGCGGGCACGGCATCGGGATTAGTACTGACCGGGATCTGGCGCAGGAGCTCGGCCAGAAACGGATCGATTTCGCGAATCTCGAGGCTGCCGTTGTTGCGCGAGACCTCCATTTCAATTCATCTGCTCAATCGTCGCGAGGAGGAGATGACCGTGCAGCTGCTGGACAAACAATTCCGCCCGCTCTCGCACCCCGCTCCAGAGGATGGAGCGGCCATTCCGATGCACTTCCATCATGTGCAGCTCGGCTTTCTCCTTGGGATAACCAAAAACCTTCTGGAAGACCATCGTCACGTACCTCATCAGGTTCACCGGGTCGTTATGCACGACGACATTCCAAGGGAGATCGAGCGCTTCTTTGACCTTCGTTTCCTGCCCGACTTCGGGCGTCGCGACCGCGTTCATGATCTCCGAAAAAACCTGCATGAGAACGAACCACCCTGCTCCACTAAGGAGAACTCGTTGACCGGGATAGGAAGAAGGAACCGTCCGCCGAAAGCATAACGAAAAGCATATCACGCAAGGAGCGTGAACTCAACCGTCAGGAGGACCGGCGCCCAGCGATGGCCGCGAGGACTTGTTCCTGGAGAGCGGCCATGCGCCTTCGCTCTTTTGGGACACGATCGTCAAAACCCTGCAGGTGCAACAGGCCATGCACCAGATAAAGGCGGAGCTCGTAGAGCAGCGTAGTGCGCTCAGCCCGCGCCTGCCGTTGCGCGGTCTCGACGCTGATGAAAATCTCGCCGTGCTGGAAGGTGATGACGTCGGTCGGGCCGTCAATGTGGAGGAAACGCCGATGCAGTTCGCTCATCCTGCGGTCGGAAATGAGAATGACATCCACCTGCGCCAGATTCGTTAGACCAGCACCACGCTCGCGCGCACATAGGAGCAGCGCGCGGCGGGCGGAATCTTCCAGCTCGGCCCGCGCCAGCGCAACCTTGCGTTGCCGGTCGAAGACCGTGATTTGCGGCAGAGAAACCGTCTTCATTTTCGCCGGGCTTGATCGAGCGCGAGAAGTTCGCGGTAAAGTTTTTCCAGCTGCGGAGCTTTGATCCCTGCCGCCTGCGCGGCGCGGAGCGGTTCACCCCAGATCGCTTCGATCTCGAGCGGGCGACCGGCCAGGTAATCGATCAAGGTAGAAGGCTTGTAGTGCCCCATTTGTTCCGTGTTCTTCATCTGTTCGAGCGCGACTGCGGTCGGCAAACGATGCCCGTTGGCCTTCGCGATTGCGATCGTTTCGTCCATCAATTCGAGTGCGCGCAGGCGTAGGGTCTCATCGGACAAGATGGCGGCAGTGTCGGCCGCGCCTTCGCTGATCGTTAGGCCGTTGAAGGGAATATTCCAGACCAGCTTGCGCCAGCGCTCGAGGGCGAGATCGGCCACGACGCGGCAAACGACCCCGGCGCGTTTAAATTCCCAGACGATGTCGTGCAAGACCGGCCGCGGATAGCCGCGCAATTCTCCGAGCAACAGCCGGCCGGAATCCGCGCGCTCGACGACCCCGGGCGCGGTCCGGCTCAGGCAGATGAAACAGATGCCGCCCAGGATTCGTTCGGCTCCGCAATGGCGGGCGAGAAACTCCTCGTTCCCGAGTCCATTTTGCAGGGTGAGGAGGAGGGTTTTCTCGCCTAACAATGGCTGAATGAGCGACGGGAGCTCCGGGTTGGAAGTCGTTTTCACTGCGACCAGGACCAGGTCGCACGGCCCGATCTCCTCGCTCGATCGCGCCGCCTGCACTTTCGCGACATGAATGTTTTCCGTCCTGCTCCGAAGATGCAGCCCGCGTTTTCGGACCTGCTCAAAATCGCTCCGAAGGAGGAAATGCACATCGCGCCCGAAATGCGCGAGCTTCCCGCCGTAATAAAGGCCGATCGCACCGGCGCCGACAATCGCGATGCGGAAGTTTGGCAGGTGATGGCGTTGGCGCATCAGGTGTAAAATTCGAATATCGAATGTCGAAATTCGAAACAAATCCGAAGCTCAAATTTCAAATGACCGAAAAAGAGTTCGCCGCCGAGAAAATCGTTTCGAGTATCCGGTTTTGGAACATTCGAGTTTACTTCGAGTTTCGATATTCGGATTTCGGATTTTCCCTATCCGACCGGCCGTTGTTCCGCCTGGAAGTTGCGGGTGATGAGTCGCGCGCCCTTGTTGAAGGTGACGTAGGCCCAGGCCCATTGCAGCAAGACCGCCATACGGTTGCGGAATCCGACGAGGTATAGGACGTGGATGAAAAGCCAGGCCAGCCAGGCTGGGAACCCGCTGAAATGCACGATATTCAAATCTGCCACGGCGCGGTTGCGGCCGATCGTGGCGATGCTGCCTTTGTCCCAATAATAAAAGCGCTGCGGCTTGGCTCCCTCGACCATGTGCAGGATGTTGTGCGCGGCGTGGCGCCCCTGCTGAACCGCGACCGGCGAGACGCCCGGGAGCGGTTTCCCGTCCTTGGTCGAAGTGAAGTTGGCCAGGTCGCCGATGACCTGAACCTCGGGATGCCCCGGAATCGTCAAATCATCCTGCACCACGACGCGGCCCGCTTTGTCGACCGGCACGCCTAACGTTTTCCCGACAAAGGAGGCGGTATTGCCCGCCGCCCAGATCTTTACCCGGCAGGGAATGAACTTGCCCGCCACTTCCAGCCCGCCTTCGGTCAGGTTCTCGGCGTGCGTCCCAGTAATCACTTCCACCCCAAGCTCCTGCAATTGTTCGAGCGCGCTGGCCGACAGGTCTTCGGGAAAGCCAGAGAGGACGCGCTTGTCGCCTTCGACCAGGATCACGCGCGCGGTCGAAGGATCGATATGCCGGAAATCCTTTGCCAACGTTTCGCGCGCGATCTCGGCGATCGCTCCCGCCATTTCCACCCCGGTCGGGCCACCGCCGATGATGACGAAATTCATCGCCGCTGCGCGGGCCGCGGGGTCCTGGGTTTTTTCGGCAAACTCAAAGGCCATGAGAATGCGCCGTCGAATTTCGACCGCGTCCTCGAGACTCTTCAGACCGGGCGCAAGTTTTTCCCATTCGCCATGGCCGAAATAGGAATGCCGCGAACCCGTGGCGACGATCAGGTAATCGTAGGGAATCTCACGATCGGTAGTCCGGACGCGACGAGATTCGACATCGACCGCCTGTGCTTCGGCCAGAATGACCTCCATGTTTTCGTATTTTCCTAGGATCCCGCGCACCGGCGCGGCGATATCGGCGGGAGAAAGCGCTGCGGTTGCGACCTGATAGAGGAGGGGCTGAAACAGGTGATAGTTGGTGCGGTCGATCACCGTCACCCAGACCCGCTTGTTCCCGAGGTGTTTCGCCGCTTCCAGGCCACCGAATCCGGCGCCAAGGATGACGACGCGGGGGACGGCCGATGATTGCATTTCCATCGCTAGATGATCGCTGGAATAGGGAGGGGGTAAACAGAAAATCGGTTGTCACCTCCGGACAGTGTGCTTATCTTCCGCGCCTTATGCCGAAGTCCATCGCGCGCAGCAAAACGAGGAAAGCAGTTGCCAAGCGGTTCAAAATCACCGGAACCGGCAAGGTGCTTCGTTCTCACGCGACCCGGCGGCATCTAATGGCGACGAAGAATGCCAAGCGCAAACGTCAGCTCGCCAAATCGGCCTTGGTGCACAAGACCGATGAGAAGCGGGTGAAGGCAAATCTGCCCTTCGCTTAAGCGACGCGTTCTGGCTTTTCGGAGAAAGGCTTGACGGCGGAGAGGCGCGATCCCTAAAACGGACGCGTCCATGAAAATTGCGCCCTTTCGTTACTCGCTCCTACTCCTCCTCTTTCTCTGCGCCCGCCCGCTCAGCGCGCAAACGAGCGACGCCGATCGCGCCCGTCTCTTGAGCAGCCCGAGCACCGTTCCCATCCCCGGCCCGGGGAATCTTTCGGAAAACGGCGTCGACCAGGGCTACGCCGCTACCAGCCCTAACGACAGCGATCTGGGCGAGCAGGCCATCCTGAAACGGGTGGAGAAATATGAGCCCTTCACGCTCGAAACCGGGGTGCCGATTTATTACACCTCCAACGTCGCGCTCGTCGATCGCGGCCGGGTCAGCGATGTCATCATCGCCCCCGTCGTCGGCATCACCTATGCCCCGAAAATTACCAAAACGCTCTACGGCGAGTTCACCCTCCGGCAGCAATTTTTCTACTATCAGGATTTCAGCAGCTTCGATTTCGCCAGCTTCGATGCCATCGCCGGCATCGTTTATTACGTCCCAAAACTGAGCAACCTCACCCTGCGCGCAAACATCGATTACAATCGCCTCACCGGGACCGATAACTTTGATGATTTCTTTTCCAACTACGCCCTTGGTTTGAATGCCGAGGTCCCGATCCGGATCGGGCGGGCGCAGCAAATTTCCTTCGGCGCCGACGCCAACATCAGCCTCTACGCCACCCCCGACCCGCCGCAGCGCAACGACTTTGGCGTTTACGTTGGTTATGCCGTCAACCTGAGCCGGAATTTTTCTCTCAACGCCGCCGGCCGCCTCGTCGTGAGGCCGTACGACAACGGCGGCCGGACCGACGTCAGTGAAGTACTCGCGCTCAGCGCCAATTATCGCATTCGCGACTGGCTCACGGTGAGCGCTCTCACCACCTTCGTGGCCAATCAATCCAACCGCAGCGCCTTCGATTACGAGGTTTTCAACATCGGCGGGGGCATCACGCTGAGCTGGAAATTCTAGCGCTCGGAACGTTCTGCTGGAGCGCAGTGCTCGCTGGACGCTCCTCGCGGCCTCGCTCGCTCTTGGGTTGAGCTCCGCACCGGCCGGTAACCTCACCAAGGCTCGAGTCAGCCAGGTGATTCGCGATGTTAAACTTCCGGCAAAATCAGCGATGAAGTGAGTGACGGCACGGCGGTGCTCACCGGCCTGGACTCGAGAGCCGAGCTCACCTTCACCGATCAAACGCTGGCTCGCCTGGGCGCAAACACCATTTCCACTTTCAACGAAGGCACGCGTGACCTCGAGCTCGGCGGCGGCGCCATGCTCCTGCAGGTGCCGAAAAATGCCGGCGGGGCCAAGAGCAAGACCGCCCTGGTGACGGCGGCGATCACCGGCACCACCATCATGCTGGAGTACCACGCCAACGCCTTCATCAAGTTCATCATCCTTGAGGGCACCGGGCGCATCATGCTGAACAGCAAGCTCGGCGAATCCGTCCTGCTCCATGCCGGCCAAATGCGGATCGTGAACCCGAGCGGAACCACTCTTCCTCAACCAGTCGATGTCGACCTCGATCGCTTGAAGAAAACCTCCGGCCTGATGTCGGGAAAATTTTCGCCGCTCGCGAGCCAGGACTTGATCGGGCAGGAAATCCGGGCGCAGGAGTTGTTGAAGGCGCAAATGGCGCTGCTGGATACTAATCTCGTCATTTTCGGCAGCGGGACAGCGGTGAATCTGGTCGATGCGATCGATCAGAAAACAGAAGCGACCAGAGGTAGTGGCGGACGAGTTCCAACGCCCACGCCAACACCCTTTCCGACTGCCACGCCAACTGCGAGCCCGACTCCGAGCCCTACTCCAAAGCCGACTGCGAGCCCGACTCCGACGCCCACCGCAACCGCAAGTCCGAGCGCGACTCCCAGTCCGACGGGTGCTCCCAGCCCGACCAGCACACCCACCCCAACCGCCACGCCGGCTAGGACGCGCGTTCTCTAACCGCCGCTCTGCAGGCGACGCGGAATCGGGGACAATTTTATGACCCGCCGATCCCCACGCTTCGCACAGCGAAACGGCTACAACGCAAGCGATTGGGCAGGCGCTACACTCCATCGCGCCTCGTCACTGTAACGTCGCCCTGTTGGCGACGCGGGAATCGATGCGAGATTGCATCTCGCGCTCATTGTCGGTGCACGAGGCGCCAACTTCGATCTCCTTCCGTTAGCAATTCGATGGCCCTTTTCGGGGAATTTTCTCGCCTTTAGAGGGAAAGGCTGCGTAGGATTCGCGCCTTCCCACTCAAAGATCGTGAAAAAAAAATCATCAAGCTCCTCTGTTTTTCATCTCCTGCCTAAACCGCGGCCGATCCGGTGTCGAGACGTCGCGCGCTTTGCTCCGCTCCTCGCTCTTCTTCTAATTTGTCTTCCCCTCGGGCAATCGCGCGCGACCCAGCTCAAGGAAGCGCAAGTTAGCCAAGTCATCCGCGACGTGAAACTGTTGCCGCAACAGGCGGCTCCTCGACCCGCCGCGATTCGCGACGAAGTGCGCGATGGCACTGCCGTTCGCACGGGTGTCGAATCTCGGGCGGAACTCACCTTTACCGACCAGACCCTGGCCCGCCTCGGCGCCAACACGATCTTCAGTTTCAACGAAGGGACGCGGAATCTCGAACTCGGTGGCGGCGCCATGCTCCTCCGGGTGCCGAAAAATGCGGGCGGCGCGCAGATTAATACCGCTGCGATCACGGCCGCCATCACCGGCACCACGATCATGCTCGAGTACCATCCCGACGCTTACATCAAGTTCATCATCTTGGAGGGGACTGGCCGGATCTTTCGCAACAATCGCGTCGGCGAATCCGTTCTTCTGCACGCCGGGCAGATGCTGATCGTCAGCCCCACAGGCACCACTCTGCCTGATCCGTTCGATGTCGATCTCGATCGCTTGCTCAAGACTTCCGTCCTGTTGTCGGGTGACTTCGCGCCGCTCCCGAGCCTGAATCTCATCGCGAAGGAGATCAAGGTGCAGGAACAGGCGAAAGCTGAACAAGCGCTCCTCGATACCAACCTGGTTATTTTCGGGGGCGGCACGGCGGTGACCTTGACCAGCGCAATTGACGCGGTCGACCAACGCGCCGCGGTCATGGAAACGATTGGAAACGACGGCTCCAACCAGCCTACGCCCACTCCGACGGCGACGCCGACCAGCACTCCAACTCCCACCATCACTCCAACCCCGACGATCACGCCGACTCCGACCGTCACTCCCACCCCGACGATTACGCCCACCCCAACAATCACGCCGACTCCGACGGTCACGCCCACCCCAACGATCACACCCACACCAACAACCACGCCCACCCCCACGATCACGCCCACCCCGACGATTACTCCAACCCCGACGATTACGCCTACCCCAACAATCACGCCTACGCCGACAGTCACCCCCACTCCGACGATTACTCCTACTCCGACCCTGACACCCACCCCCTCCCCGACGATCACGCCGACTCCGACCCCGACCATCACCCCGCCTCCGGCTAACACCGCGACCTACAATGGCGGCACCGGCAACTGGAGCGAGCCCGCGAACTGGACCCCAGGCGTCGTTCCTAACAACGGCAACAACGGTGCCGACTATGATGTCACCTTTTCCACCGGCACCCTCACGCAGGACATCGTGGCCGGGGTCACGATCAACCAGCTCTTCATGAGCGGCGGCACGCTCGTCCTGGCCAATCCGCTCACCCTCAACTACGGCCTCAAGTTCAGCGGGGGCTCGATCACCTCCGGCATTCTAAACACTGCGGGCGACAGCATTCAATCCGTGCTCATGACTGTGAGCAACACCACGATCAATAACTCAGGTCATTACGACATGACGCTCACCGGCGGGAACGTCTTCAGCGGCGGCGGCTCCATCTTTGATAACTCCGGCAATCTCACCGCCAGCCTTGGGACGGGATCGGTCAGTTTTAATATCCCCCTTACCAACACCGGCACCGTCTCCGCCGAAAGCGGCACCCTCATTCTCACTGGCGGCGGCACCATCTCCGGCACCGCGGCCGCCGCTGCCGGAGCGATTTTGCAGTTCGGGAGCAGTTTCACCATTGTCGATGGCGCCCAGTTCGGCGGCGGCGGCCTCGTGCAATTCAACAACGCGACCAGCACCACGCTCTCCGGCACGATCACCAACACGGGCGCCGTTCGGATCAACTCCACCGGCAGCTTTACCGATTTCGTGCTCAGTGGTGACGTCACCTTTACCGGCTCCGGCGTCCTGACCCTGGTCAATGCCGATCGTATCCTTGGCAGCGGCACTTTCATCAATGCTGGCAACACGATCAACGGAGAGACGAGTAACTCCGGAAGTTTTGGGACTAACGTGATCGGGATCGTCAATCAGGCTGGCAGCGTCATCGAGGCGAATATCGCGGGCCTGTCTCTGAACGTCGATCCGAACGCAGCCGTCGGCCTAACGAACCAGGGAACCATGGAAGCGACCAACGGCGGCATCCTGCTCCTCAATGGCAATGGCGGCGGCGCCTTTAACAACACCGGCGGCGTCATCCTGGCCTTTGATGGTTCTCAGGTCCAATTCAGCAACGGGGCTGCGATCTCCGGCGGCACCCTCGCCACCGTCGGCACAGGAGAGATTCGCGTGGCCGGCACCGCCACTCTCACAACGCTGATTAATAGCGGCACGCTCATCGGGAACAACGCCAGTACGACAACCGTCGCCGGCACGATCACCAACACCGGGTCCATCCTGATTAATTCCACCGGCAGTTTCACCGACCTTACGCTGAGCGGCGATGTCGGTCTTAATGGCGGTGGCGTTCTGACTTTGATCAACGCCGCCCGGGTCCTGGGGAGCGGCATCCTGACCAACTTCGACAACGTGATTGAGGGGGAGACGAGTAACTCCGGAAGCCTCGGGACTAACGTAATCGGCATCATCAATCAGAGCAGCGGGGTGATCGATGCCAACGTGGCCGGCCTTTCCCTGAACGTCGACCCGAACAGCGCCTTTGGCCTAACGAATGAAGGCACGATGCAGGCAAGCGGCGGCGGCTTCCTTCTCCTCAACGGCAATGGCGGCGGTGAGTTCACGAACAGCGGAACAATCCAGGCGCTCGACGGCTCGGAGGTCAGTCTCCTCAATGGCGCAACCATCATTGGCGGGACCCTCACCACTGTCGGCAGCGGCGTCATTCGCAATCTCGGCACGGCAACTCTGAACGGCGTGACCAACTCCGGCACCTTTATCGGGAACAACGCCTCCACCACCACCCTCGTCGGCACTATCACCAACACCGGCAGCATTCTGCTCGACTCCACCGGCAGTTTCACCGACCTACTGATTGATGGCGATGTCACCCTGACCGGGGGGAGCACGCTCACCCTGCAAAACGCCGACCGCGTCCGCGGCGCCGGCACGTTGTTCAACGGCGGCAGTAGCGGCGAAGCCTTCACCATCCAGGGCGAGACGAGTAACTCCGGCAGCCTCGGTAATAATGAACTGGCGATCGTTAACCGGAGCGGCGGGTTGATCGACGCCAATGTTTTCAATGGCACGAACGGCCTGGCTCTGGTGGTTGATCCACGCCTTGTCGATGGACTGATCAATCTCGGAACGATGCGCGCCTCCGGGGGCGGCATCCTCCTGCTGACCGGTAACGGAGGCGGCGCTTTTATCAACACCGGCGGCACGATCGAAGCGCTCGATGGCTCACAGGTTCAACTGACCGCCGGCGCGAGCATCACGGGCGGGACGCTGGCCACGGCCGGCACCGGCACTTTCCATAACCTGGGCACCGCCACCCTCACCAGCCTAACGAATGCAGGCACTTTCATCGCAAACAACGCTTCTACGACCACCATCGCGGGCACGATTACGAATACCGGCAGTATCCTTATTAGTTCCAGCGGGAGCTTCACCGATCTCTCGCTCAGCGGTAATGTCACCCTGACCGGCAGCGGCGTCCTCACCCTCGTGAACGCGGACCGCGTCCTGGGCAGCGGCATCCTCACCAATATCAACAACACCATCCAGGGCGAGACGAGTAACTCCGGAAGCCTTGGCACAAACCTGATCGGAATCGTCAACCAATCGCTCATCGACGCGAACGTTTCCGGCCTCTCGCTCAATGTCGATCCCAGCGCCGCCGACGGTCTCGTCAACCAGGGCACGATGCGCGCGAGCAATGGCGGCATACTCCTCCTGAACGGCAACGGCGGGGGGGCTTTCACTAACACCGGCGCGACCATCTCGGCCTTGACCGGATCGGAAGTGCAATTGAGTAACGGCGCCTCGATCAGCGGCGGCACTCTCAGCACCGTCGGCACCGGTGTGATTCGGAATCTGGGGACAGCAACGCTCAACACGCTAACCCTCTCCGGCAGCTTCATCGCCAATAACGCCAGCACCACCACCATCAACGGCACGATCACCAACGCCGGCAGCATCACGATCAACTCAACTGGTTCCTTTACCGATCTCAGCCTGGGCAGCGCCGTGACTCTCACCGGCGGCGGCACTGTTACTTTGTCGAGCGCCGACCGCATCCTCGGCACTGGAGTCCTCACTAACGTCAACAACACGATCCAGGGCGAGACGAACAACTCCGGCAGCTTCGGCACAAACCTGATCGGAATCGTGAACCAGGCCGGCGGTCTTATCTCCGCGAATGTCTCCGGCCTGAGCCTCAACATTGACCCGAACCTGGCCAACGGCCTCGTCAATCAGGGAACGATGCAGGCAATCAACGGCGGGATTCTTCTCCTGAACGGCAACGGCGGCGGCACATTCACCAACAGCGGCACGATCAAGGCGACTGGTGGCACTTTGCAATCTACCGGCACAGTGACTTCCTCGGGGACAGTTGATGTCGGCGCCGACTCACTCTCGATTACCGGCAGCGGCAGTTACACCCAGAGTGCAGGCACATTCCGGCTCGCCGGCGGAAGCGTAACCTCCTCGACCGCCCTCGTTTTCAATGGCGGATTAGTGGACGCCCGCGGCACGATCAACGCCGCCATCACCAATAGCGCTAACCTCCAGCCCGCCCTCGGCGGCAGCGGTCTCGTCGTCAATGGCAACGTCACTCTCCTTGGCTCCTCGCAGCTCACCTTCCAGCTCGGAGGCCTCGTCCAGGGCAATCAATACGGCTTCCTCAACGTCAACGGCACCGTCGCCCTCAACGGCAACCTCGTTGTCTCCTTCGTCGATCCGTTCCAGGCCGGTAACAACGACAACTTCACCGTTCTCAGTTCCACCTCGCTCTCCGGCGCCTTCACCAACGTCGCTTCCGGCAGCCGCCTCGCCGCCACCGATAACTCCGGCACTTTCCTCGTCACCTACAACGGCACCACCGTCATCCTTTCCGACTTCCAGCCCCTCGGCGAAACTCCTGCGTCTTCCAGCGCAACCGTCTCCAGCGAATCAGACGTCCCACCAGCCGGGAAAGGCGCGAAAAATCCCGAGGTCGACACCGTGAACAACCCTGTCGCGGGCCCGGCGACGCCGAGCGTGGCTGTAAACACCGCCCCGGCGGCCGATCCCGCGACCACGCCGGCCCCCAAAGTGGATCCTCCGACGGTAGCCTCCCGTCGAAAAAATCCCGGTGCCCGCGGCCGGAGCGGAACAGTCGCGCTCAAAGTGCGTAACACCGATCAGCTCCTCGAATTGCTCGATGGCTCCGGAGCCACGACAGCAAATGGCAAGGTGGTCGTGAAATCCGGCGCAGGCCGGAAAGCAAGCGCGCAGCCCCGCTCACCCGCAAATCTCCCCGCGAGCGGAAGCCAGCGCGATCAGCAACCCAAGATCCCCGACAGCCACCGCACGGAACGGCTCGCCCGAGCCATCGTCGGCCCTCGGATCGCCAACTAGACGCGCCCGCTGGCGCTGAGGGAAGGAACCGGCCGCCGGCGCTTGGATTCTTGGAGGGCATCGCTCCGTCGATGCCGCGGGGGTGGACGTATCTTGCCATTCGATCACTTCACGCCGTGCCCGGAAGCGACGGCGCGCTTCCCTCCCATTGTAGGGCGGGCGCTCCGCCTGCCGTTGGAAAAGACAACGCGGGGCACGCGAAACGGCCGCCCTACAAGCCTGCCGGCTTCACGGCGCCACCGTCAGCGTGAGATCGTTGCCGTCGCCGCCGCTGTAGCTCGCTTGCAGGTTGTTGCCGTTTACGTTCACAATCGCGCCGTCGGGCAGTTTGCTGAAAGTGCCGCTGATTGGAGTGGCGGCGGTGTTCTTGATCAGGGTCAGGACCATGCCCTCGGTCAGGTTGCCCTTGGTTTCGCCGCTCAGGTCGATCGTCGCCCCGCTGTTGATGGTGACTCCGTTGGCAATCACCTTGTCGATCTTGGAGCGGTTCCGCTTGGCTCTAAAGGTGTAGGTCGAGTCGGAGTTAAAGGTCAGGCTGCCTTGGATGGTAAGCGTGAGTCGCTTGTTTCCGCCATGGGCGGGAGCCAGAACCACGCTGTTCCCGCTCCCTCCCAAAGAATCAGAAGGAAGCGTCCGTAGTCCGTCCCATCCCGAAATATCGCCTCTCGCCGGTCTCCTCGGTCCAGGAGGTGATAGACGGCGCCCGCAAATTCAACTCGTGCCTTGCGCGGCATCGCGGCAGTTCTCTCGCCAAACCGACTCACGTGTCCAGCCCCATCGCCGCGATTCTAGGACTGAGCCTTACTCTCCGCCCTTGAGGTCGTAGACTCAGTCCTCCCGCCTGGAAAGGCGACAGAGAATCCAGATCTCATCTGCCCCCATCGGGTGTTAGCCAGAAATCCGTACCTTCGTTGTACAGTTCCGCATCATTTACCGCGCCGCCGTCAAATCCCCCGGCCGCCAGGACTTCCCCGGAGGTCAGCAGCGTCATACTGAAACTACTTCGCGCTCTGTTCAGACTGGCCGTCGGCACCCAAATGCCAGTGGCCGGATCGTATAGCTCCGCGCTACTTCCCTGCACGGCCAGCACCTTGCCCGAGAGCAGCAGCGTCGCAGCGTGCACCGAGATCGCGGGGTCAAGGCTGCCCGTGAGTGTCCATGTCTCGGTAGAGGGATCATACAGCTCCGAGCTGGTCAACCCCCCATAGTAATTATATCCTCCCGCCACCAACACCTTGCCCGAAGGCAGCACCGTTGCACTGTGACTGTCGCGCGCGACACTCATGCTGCTGGTCGGGGTCCACCTGCCCGTCGCCGGATCGTACAGTTCCGCGCTGCTCAGGTAGTTCATTCCCTGTTTGAAGCCCCCCGCCACCAGCACCTTGCCCGAGGGCAAAAGCGTTTGGCTGTTTCCCACGCGCGCGCTACCCATCTGCCCGGTCGATGTCCACCTCCCTGTGGCTGGATCGTAGAGCTCCGCGTTCTTGAGCGGACCGCGCCTGCTGCCGCTGCCGCCAGCGACGAGCACCTTACCCGAGGGCAAGAGTGTCGCCCTGTGACTTTGACGACCGTGGAGCATGTCGCCAGTCGCGGTCCACGTCCCCGTGGTTGGATCAAAAAGTTCCGCGCCGCTCAAGTAAGAGAGGCCTCCCGCCACCAACACCTTGCCCGATGGCAATAACGTTGCGGTGTGGGCGTCGCGCCCGGTGACCAAGCTGCCAGTCTCTGTCCATCTCCCGGTAGCCGGATCGTAGAGCTCCGTGCTGCTCAGGATACCGCCGGTGCCCCCGCCGCCTGCTACCAGCACCTTCCCCGAGAGCAAGAGCGTCGCGGTCGGGTCATAGCGACGGTTGAGAAGACTCCGGGTGACGCTCCAGCTCGCCACTGCCAGATCGTCCGACACCGCACTTGCGGTTAAGCCGGCGTTCCCAATTTCATCCGCTGGCCCCGCAATCCAGGTGCCTTCCTCAGCGAAGACTTTTGACTGAACTTCAAGGAGGTTTACGCCGGCCAAGAAGAGCATAAAAAGGATGCGTCCGGATATGACCGCGATGCATTCCCTAGCTGTTGTCACGACCCTTTGCTCCACATTCATACGGGTGTTATGGCACCACGGTCAGCGTGAGATCGTTCCCATCGCCGCCGCTATAGCTGGCTTGCAGGTTGTTCCCGTTCACGTTCACGCTTCCCCCGTCGGGCAGGTTGCTGAAGGTGCCCGCAATCGGTGTCGCGGCGGTGTTCTTGAGCAGGGTCAGGCTTGTCCCTTGGGTGAGAGGACCCTGCGTCGTGCCGCTCAGGTTGATCATTGCCCCACTGTTGATCGTCACTCCGTTGGCAACCACCTTGTCGATCTTCGATCGGTTGCCCTTGGCTTTGAACGTGTAGGTGTAGGTCGCGTCGGAGTTATAGGTCAGGCTGCCTTGGATGGTGAGAGTCAGTTGCTTGTTACCGCCGTGCGCCGGAGCGAGGAAGGCTCCGGCACCGCTCCCGGTGCCGATCGTGACCGCCCCCGCAATGATCCCGCTCCCGCCCAACGTGCCCGCCGTCACGCTCACTGCGCCCGTGCCGGTGGCCGAACCGGTAGCGTTCGCGACCACTAGCGTGCCAGCGCTAACTGTAGTGCCGCCGGTGTAAAGACTCGCGCCGCTCAAAGTGAGGGTGCCCGCGCCCGCCTTGGCGAAAGATCCGCCACTTGCACCGCCCTCTTTCATGATGCCGGAAAAGACAGTACTTAGCCCGTTACCTCCCGCCGTCAGCTTGCTCTGGGCGAGCAAAATCAAACCATCGCCTTCGATCGACCCTAGTGTGATCGCCCCGTGATCGCTGACATCAAGGAAACCATTGCCGAAGACCTCGACCCTGGCCGTCCCTCCCTTGGAGGAATCGAAGAACTTAATCTGCCCACCCCCGCCGCCGTTGCTGCCTCCTTCGGCAATCAACGTAGCGGCCCCCGCGTTTGTCTGGTTATAAAAAAAAGTTGCTCCCCCGCCGGCGCCGTTCACCGTTGAACCTTCGTTGATAATGGTCGCATTCCCAGCGCCCGAGCTGCTGAAGAAGGCCGCCTGCGCCCCGATGGGATCTCCCACTAAGGAGCCCGCCTTAATGGTAAAGGTGCCATTGCCTGCGCTTCCGAATTCGAGGAACTGCGCGGCCCCGCTTAGCCCGCTGAACGTCGTGCGTGCATCGGCACTAAAAAATGTCTGCAGGCCAGCCGCGGAGTGACCTTCGAATGAAAACGCTCCGGCGTTTCCACTCTCATCAACGGGACAGAGAAAATGCTGCTCAACGCCCGAATTATTAACCGGTCCTACTTCTGAGAAGATTACCACGTCCAGGTGGTTTACAGTGAAGGTGTAGCCGCTGGCCCCTGGGTTGAAGAGCATCTGCAAGCTCCGAGTTATACCGCTAAACGTGATATCGGTAACATTTGAGGTGTTGAACGTTGCGGTATCGAATTCGCCCGGAACCGTGTTGGGTGTCCAATTGAGCGGATTATTCCAGACGTTATCGCTCGGGTTAAGATTCCAAGTCGCGTCGCCACCCAGCGCGGCTAAGTTACTAAGAATAAGAATTACACCGATCAGAGCTGGGAGAGAACAACAGCGCAAGCCGGACGAGATTGAGTCGGTTGTTTTCATAAATCGAAATGTTTCGCAGTTATCATCGTGTCGAGGTGTAGTGCTAATGTTTAAGATATGTGTCAAAGAAGTCGATGACGTGAGTGGCAATGGTCAACGTGGGCGCGTTGCCTACGGGCACGACCCCGTCCCAATCATGCCAATATTGGAAGGCATGATGATTGTTATCTGGAATGATTAACGTCTGATAAAGACTGGGAGAAACTCCGCGGTTTTGAAGAGCGCATATGAGATCGCCAATCTGGGAGACGGGCATTGCCTCAGCGTCACAGTTAAATGCGAAAATTGGTTTAATGCCCGTCGGCGAGGTTTCGATCTTACGCACAATCGAGAGCTCTCTTTGCTCGGTTCGAACACAGGTGTCAGTGTAGTTCTCGATTTTTTGGACGAAGGCATCTTGAAGGAGGCCCGGCATGGAGCGGTCCGAGAAGTCGTAAGCTCCGGAAAGACAGGCAACGGCGTCTGGGCGCAGGTTCTTATCCCATACTGGCCAAACTGTCGACTGGGTCTGGTCGATGGCCACCCAAGCCGCGTGTGTGGCACCACTAGAACCCCCCAATACTCCGAGCTTCCCGACTCTCACGTCGTTTCGGGCGGCACGGATCAGCGATTTGATGTCATTTTTCTGCTGCACGGGCCGGCCTGAGTCGCGGCCAGCCTGCGTGCTTTCGGAATGGGCTGTTTGACCCTCAACTAGACCACAGGGCGCCAGCCGGTAATCTCCGATTAAGACGAAATAACCGAGGCATTGTAGCTCCCTAGCGATGTCCTCCAATTGTCCTGAGTAGATGCTCCCCCCAGCAAAATGGCCTTCGTGCAAGATCAGGACCGTTGGCCACGGAGAGGGCGACGGGGAAGGGCATCCCGGCAGGGTGTCGACCCCTGGCACGTACTCTCTCCAATAAAGAACCGTGTTCGTAGTGTCGTGCCCGTTTGGCTGATACGCGCTGGGAATTGGAGTTCCAGGCGGTATAGCATGTGGCGGTGTCGAATGCGGTGTGGCGTCGCAAAGCGGAAGTTCGCAAATCCCGTTTACGCACGGGGTACAAGTTGGAGTTGGGCTGAATGCCGGCGTGGCAGTGCATGTTGGGGTGGGCGTTGGCGTGCCTTGCGCTCGCGCCGGCGGCGTCACTCGGAGGCCCAAGAACACGAACAGAAAACAGCAAAGCGTTACGAGACAGCAAAGGCCGGCACTCTTAAGAAACCGCCAAACGCGGTTGCGATTAGCTGGCGCGAGTTTTGAGGTTGCTTTTTCTTCAGTGGGTTTCATGGGTTTTCCCTTCGGGTATGAGCAGGGTCGAGCAAAACGGGAACGCCGACGCCGAGGCGGGTCGGAAGAAGACGCGGTTTCATGGGGTATGTCAGCTCGCGACCGCGAGGAGAACAGAGAGCAGCGTCGGTCGTCAAGATTATTCATCATGTTCTTGTCAGGTCGTGTTTTCAGCGACCACGAGCGGCGGGACGCGGGCGACTTCAACCGCCATGCGGATGCCGGTTTGGATCGGTGGCTCAGGGATTGGGAGCGGAGTCGTCAGCCTTGCAACGCTGGCTCGCGAAATGGGACGAAACCCGCCGTCTTTCAATCACCAGGTCGTGGAATCCGCGCGGAGTCCGGCATCCGGCGAACCGCAGAGCGTGAAACCGTCCTCTTCCTGCCATCTTGGAAACGCCAGCTCGTGAAAACCGTGCTCTTCCTGCCATCTTGGAAACGCCAGCTCGTAAAAGTCGCGCGGGTCCCGCCATCTTTTCAGCCGGAGATCGCGAAAACCGCGCAGTTCCCGGCACCTTTTACATCGAAGATCGCGAAAACTGTCCAGTTCCCGGCACCTTTTAAATCGAAGATCGTGAAACCGCGCGGTTCCCGGTATCTTTTGCATCGCCGATCGCAGGGGGAGCGCGGCAGGCGGCGACTTGGAATCCGCCGAGCGCGCAGGTCGCGCGGCTTTTGGCGGCGCGGGCTCCGCCGGTGGCATCTTTTGTGCCCTGCGCGAAAGCGACGGCGCGCTTCCCTCCAGCGCTGCCTCCTGGCACTCGGTCCTCGGTTTGTGGCGGCTAACGCCATCAGTAGGGCGAGACTCTGTCGAGCCGGGCGGGAGGATGTGGAACTCGCCGCGACGCGTTGCCCCCGGCTCGACGGAGTCTTGCCCTACCGGTGCAACACCCGAGAAAATTGGTTGCGCATAGCCTTTTCCCCGGTAACTTCCGCGTTCCTTATGGCGAAAACATCCTGGCTCAATCGCAACGCACGCAAGCGCAAGACGGTGGCGAAATACGCCGCGCTCCGTGCTGAGCTAAAGGCGAAAAAGGATTACATCGGCCTCTCCCAGCTTCCGCGCGACGCCAGCCCCACCCGCGTCGTCAATCGCTGCCAGGTGAGCGGCCGCCGGCGCGCCTTCATTCGCCGCTTCAAACTTTCCCGCCTGACGTTTCGCGAGCTCGCTTCCGCCGGTCTCATTCCCGGTGTGACGAAGTCGAGCTGGTAGCCCGCCGAGGGCGGCTCTCGGGTGCTTCCTCAGCATCCGCTCCATGAATTTCTCACTTCCATTTCTGGCTCTCGCGACTCTCGCCGAGGGCGTCGCGCAGCATTGGGATTCGCCCGGGATCATTTTCGGGAAAATCTTCGCGATCGTCGCGCTTGTTGGGCTGAACGGATTTTTTGTCGCCTGCGAATACGCGGTCATTAAAGTGCGCAGCAGCCAGCTGGAGCCGCTGATTGATGACGGTAATACCCGTGCGATCGCCGCCAAACACGTCCGCGCACATCTCGACTCCTACCTTTCCGCCACCCAGCTGGGAGTCACGCTGGCCAGCCTTGGCCTCGGTTGGGCGGGGGAGCAGTTCCTCGCCACCATGCTGGAGCCGTTCTTCGGACTCCTCCAGATCCATTCAATCACAGTGGTGACGACGGTCTCGGTTGTCCTTGCTTTTCTCGGGATCACTTTTCTGCACATCGTCTTTGGAGAACTGGCCCCCAAGTATTTCGCAATCACGGATCCGTTGCCGGTCTCGCTTTTTCTCGTTAGGCCACTCGGCCTCTTTCACTTTATCTTTCGCCCTTTTATCTGGCTGCTGAATACCTCCTCGAATTTCTTTTTGCAAAATCTGCTGCGCCTGAAACCGGTCAGCGGCGCCGAGCTGGTACACAGTGAAGAAGAGCTGCGTTTGATTCTCGACCAGAGCGAAAAGTCCGACGAGGTTTCCTCGATCGGGCGCGACATCCTGGTCAACGCGCTCGACATGCGGCGCCGGGTCGTGCGCGACATCATGACGCCGCGCGGCGAAGTCGTCTATCTCGACGTCGAAGCCAGCTTCGATGAGAACGTGAAGAAAGCGCTCGAGTCGCGCCACACCCGTTTCCCGCTCTGCCGCGGCCATCTCGATCACACCATCGGCCTCATTCACATCAAGGAACTGGTCCCGATGATGCGCGACCCGGCCCCCGACCTGATGAAGATCAAACGGGAGCTGATCCCGGTCCCGGAAATGATGTCGCTGGAAAAGTTGCTCAATCTCTTCCTCGGCCGCCACGCCCACCTCGCGATCGTGGTCGACGAATACGGCGGCGCGGTCGGGATGGTGACGATGGAGAACGTGCTCGAAGAACTGGTCGGCGACATCCAGGACGAGTTCGACGCCGAGAAAGCCGAGTTTCGCAAAATCAACGACGATGAGTTCGTGGTCGACGGCGGGCTCGGGCTCTATGAGCTGCGCGACCTGGCCGATATCGAAGTGGAGAACTCCGACGTCAGCACGGTCGGCGGCTACGTCACCCACTTGTTAGGCCATCTCCCGAAACAGGGCGAGCAGGTGCCGATCGAAGATTACATCGTGACCGTCTCGCAAACCGACGGGCGGCGTGTCGGCCAGCTTCATTTCAAGAAGATGGCCGATGACGATGGCCAGACCGAGTAGGCGCGTTCGCCTCGCCGGTTAGGCTGTAGCGTCCGCTCTCTCAGCGAACGCTCGCTTCAGTTGGCCGCGTTTTGCGCTGAGGACAGCGCGCGCGCGATCAAAACTGGGAAAAATTCGCCACCACGTTGATCCCGCCGGCGCTGGGCGTGCCACTCTCGTAAGCTGGCGTGAACTGCGCACGACGGACCGCTCGATCGAGCAGAGTCCCCAGGCCGCTTCCTTTCGGGTTCTCCGAAATGCCAGAGGTGCCGGTGAGCGCGCCTTTGGCGTCGACATTTACCACTGCCTCCGCCTGGCCCGAGACGAGGATGCCCTGGGTGAGAGAGCTGATTTCCGCCTGCAAAGCCTGGCGCAAGCCGCCGACCAGCTGCGGCTGAATGTAATTCGCCAGCTTGCCGACCCGGTCGCGATCGTGGGTCGCGAGCGAAACAACGATGACCGGTTTTCCACCCTGATGAATGAACAGGACCGTGCCTCCGAGATAAACCCGGACCGGTTTGCCATTCACCGTCGCGGGGGTGAACCGGCCCCAGTCGAGCGCGGTCCGGACCGCGGTTTTAAAGACATCGTTATTTGCCACCAGCGCGTGGGTGGTATCGACGATGCCCTCCTCGGTGATGTCGCAGTAGAATTGGACCGCGCCATCGAGGTTCGCGGCCGCGGCGTCTTGCGGGAAATGCAGGTAGCGGGTGAGCGAATCCGGTTCGTCCTTCACCAGCGCGGGTGTGACCGGTCCCGTGATCGGCGGCTGCGCCTGGCGTGCCGGCGAACCGGCCGCAGCGGAAGCGGTTGGCGCCGGCGTCGCGGGAGCGGCGGGCTCGGATTTCTTCCGGCAGCCGGTAAAGGAACCGCCGACCAGAGCCAGCGCGAGAAGAAGATTTGCCAGCCGCCGAACAGAGATGATTTCCATGGTGAAACTCGCTGGACGTAACCTCTGCGCCCGGCTTGCGCAAGTCGGCGCCACGGCTGCAGACGGGAAAAAAAGCGCTACCCAAGCGCGCAAACTCGCCCGACATTTCACCTTATGGCATACGAACTACAGAAATTACCCTACCCGAACGACGCTCTCGAACCGCACATCGATGCGAAGACGATGGAGATTCATCACGACAAACACCATCAGGCCTACATCACCAACCTGAACAAGGCGATCGAAGGCAAGCCCGAGCTGGAAGGCAAGTCGATCGAGGATCTTATCGGCAATCTCAACGCCGTCCCGGAAGACATTCGCACCGCGGTGCGCAATAACGGCGGCGGCCACGCCAATCACTCCTTTTTCTGGCAGATCATGGGGCCCAAAGGCGGCGGCGAACCGACCGGTAAACTGGCCGCCGACATCAAGTCGACCTTTGGCAGCTTTGACGCTTTCAAGGAGAAACTGGCTGACGCCGGCGTGAAACGTTTCGGCAGCGGCTGGGCCTGGCTGATCAAAAACAAGAGCGACAAACTGGAAATCGTCTCGACCGCGAACCAGGACAGCCCGCTGATGGACGGCAACACGCCCGTGCTCGGGGTGGACGTCTGGGAACACGCTTATTATTTGAATTACCAAAACCGCCGCCCCGACTACCTCAAGGCATGGTGGAACACGGTCAACTGGACCGAGGTGTCCAAGCGCTACGAGAAGTAGCGGTAAAGACTCAACGCTGGAACTCGCAAGAGGCGCGCCGCCAACACGGTGCGCCTCTTCTCTTTTTCTCCTCGCCAGAAGAGCGGTTAGGCTGGCCGGGACGAATGCGAGATCGTATGTTGCCCGCGCCGATGAACCGTTTCCTGGCTGCGTGCATCCTTCTTCTCATCGGAATGGCTCCCGCCGCGCCCCTCCGGGGCCAGGACACATTTGCCGGGGTTGACCTGCTCTACCCGGAGTTTGCGCATCCCCAGAAGGACGCTCTCGCGGCCAGCAAGGAGCGCGACTTCCGCTTCATCATGATCGACCGCCGCGGCACGGTCCCCGGGATCGAGGCTTTTCCGCGCCTGCGCGAGGTTTTCGGGACAAAGTTCATCCGGCAACGGTTCCGGATTTTCGCCACCCGCTCCCAGAATTTTAGCTTCCACCTGCGGGCCCGCACCTACGCCTACGACTACAACCAGACCCTGCTCGCTTATCTCCAGAAACTGCGCCGGAGCGAGAACGCCGGCCGGTAACGTTAGGCGGAAAGCAAGACACGGGCGGATCCCGGAAAAAATCTTGCGCGCAGCGCGACTCGGCTTCACAGAAACGGGTCGGAGGAAAAACACATGCCGCAATTTGTCATCGAGCGAGAACTGCCGGGGGCGGGCAAATTATCGCCAGAGCAACTCCAGGCCATTTCCCGAGAATCCTGTGACGTCCTCCAGCAGCTCGGGCCTGAGATCGAGCAAACGATCGACCCGACCGCCGCTCAAACCTGACGAACCCCACGCCCTTCGCTGCATCGTGAGCGAGTTCCACACCCAACCGCTCCAGGCCCGGCAGATTCCCGCGGTCGCGGTCTTGTTTGAAATGCAGCTCGCGGAACATGCCGTCGAGCGCTCACAGACAGAACTCACCGCTGGCCTAACGACGCTGCTGGCCGAGCCGGCGCAGGGTTTTGTTCTGGTCGCAGTGGCCGAGGGGAAACCTATCGGCGTCGCTTACGTCGCGCGCATTCTCAGCCTCGAACACGGCGGCTGGAGCGGCTGGCTCGACGAACTCTATGCACTGCCGGAATGGCGCAGCCGTGGCGTCGGCTCCGCTCTCCTTGCCGCGGCAATCGCGGCCGCCACCGAGCGGGGATGGACCTCGCTGGATCTCGAGGTTGATACCGATCACCAGCGCGTCATCTCGCTTTACCAGCGCAATTTGTTTCGTCCGGTTTCTCGCACTCGATTTGTGCGCCACCTGAATTGATCTTATTTCCCTGCAAGCATTCCGAGTTTTTCCATGACCCTGCAACATCTCTTCGAAAAAAATAAAGCTTGGGCCGAACGGATCCGACGACAGAAACCAGATTTCTTTCTCGATCTCTCGCGTCAGCAATCGCCGCAATATCTCTGGATCGGTTGCGCCGACAGCCGCGTCCCGGCGAATGAGATTGTCGATCTCTCACCAGGCGAACTTTTCGTCCACCGCAACGTCGCCAACCTCGTCGTGCACACAGACCTGAACTGTTTGTCCGTCATGCAGTTTGCGGTCGACCTCCTGAAAGTGCGCCACATCATCGTCTGCGGTCACTACGGTTGCAGCGGGGTGCTGGCCGCGCTCCGGCGCGATCGGCTGGGCTTGAGCGACAACTGGCTTCGCCATGTCCAGGACGTGCGGCAAAAACATGAGCTATTGCTCACCAAAACCGACGACAACGCCCAGGCCGCCGCCCGCCTTTGCGAGCTCAACGTCATCGAGCAAGTGGCCAACGTTTGCCAGACCACCATCGCCCTCGACGCCTGGGAGCGCGGCCAGGAGCTGACGGTGCACGGCTGGATCTACGGTTTGCAAGACGGCCTTCTCCGCGACCTGAACGTGACCGTCGGCAACGCGGAGGAAACAGGCGCTGTCTACCAAGCCGCGATCGCGGCGCTGATCGATTAGGATTTTTTAATCGCAGAGGACGCAGAGTTCGGAAGAATTCCAATTCTCCCTCTGCGGTCTCTGCGAACTCTGCGGTTAATTTCCGCGTCTGCGCCGTTCCGTTGACCGCCCCGCGGCACGCCCGCATAGTGTGCCCCTTCATGTCGATCGAGCTGACCCGCAATTTCTGCATCATCGCGCACATCGATCACGGCAAAACCACTTTGTCGGATCGTTTGCTCGAGCGCACCGGCACCATCCAGGACCGCGAGCGACAGGATCAGCTCCTCGATTCCATGGACCTCGAGCGGGAGCGCGGGATCACGATCAAATCCCACCCCGTCGCGATGAAATACACCGCGAAGAACGGGAAGACGTATCGCCTCAATCTTTCCGACACGCCCGGGCACGTCGATTTCGCCTACGAAGTTTCGCGGTCGCTCGCGGCCTGCGAAGGCGCGCTCCTGATCGTGGACGCGGCCCAGGGCGTGGAAGCTCAGACGGTCGCCAACGTGCACCTCGCGCACAAGCAGGGCCTGACGATCGTCCCGGTGATCAACAAGATCGATTTGCCGAATGCGGACATCCCTTCCGTGCACCGGCAGATCGAGGAAATCCTCCAGATTCCCGCCGAGGAAGCGATCGATTGCAGCGCCAAGATGGGGATCGGGATCGAGGACATCCTCGAGGCGGTCGTGGATCGCATTCCGCCGCCGGCGACGCCGCAGGACGACACCCTGCGCGCGCTCGTCTTCGATTCCGTCTTCGACGTTTACCGCGGCGTCATCGCCTATGTGCGCGTGATGTCGGGCAGCATCGAGCCGAACCAGCAGGTGCGGATGATGAACAACGATTCGCGCCACGAGATCAAGGAAGTGGGCGTCTTCACCCCGAAGATGTTTGCCCAGCCGAAATTGAACGCGGGCGATGTCGGCTACTTCATCGCCAACATCAAAACCACCGCCGACATTAAAATCGGCGACACCATCACCGACCTGCGCAACCCGGCGAAAGAGCCGCTCCCCGGCTTCCAGGAAATTCATCCGATGGTCTTCAGCGGGATCTACCCGATTAACACCGCCGATTTCGAGCACCTCAAGACCGCCATCGGCAAGCTGCGCCTGAACGACGCCGCCTTTGTCTATCAACCGGAGAGCTCGGTCGCGCTTGGCTTCGGTTTTCGCTGCGGCTTCCTCGGCCTTCTCCACATGGAGATCATTCAGGAACGTCTCCGGCGCGAGTACGACATGGACCTCATTGCCACGTCGCCCAGCGTCATCTACGAAGTCCTCACTACCCGCGGCGAGGTCATCCAGGTCGATAATCCGGCACATCTTCCGGACCCGAGCATCATCGAAGAAATCCGCGAGCCAATCGTGCGCGCCTACGTCCTTTGCCCTAACGAGAGCATCGGCGACATCCTCCAGCTCATCATGGAGAAGCGCGGCACGATGGACCACACCGAGACGCTCGATGCCCGCCGCGTCATGCTCCATTGCGAGCTGCCGCTGAACGAAATCCTGGTCGACTTCAACGACAAGATTAAATCCATCACTCGCGGCTACGGCTCGATGGATTACGAGCATGCCGGCCATCGCGCCGATAAATTGGTCAAGCTCGACCTCCTCGTGAACGGGGAACCGATCGATGCCTTTTCCATGATCGTGCATCGCGACCGCGCCGAAGCCCGCGGCCGGCAAATGGCGGCGAAGTTGAAAGAAGTGATCCCGAACCAGCTCTACCAGGTCGCCATCCAGGCGGCGATCGGCGGCAAGATCATCGCCCGTGAAAGCGTCTCCGCTTTGCGGAAAGACGTCACCGCGAAGTGCTACGGCGGCGATATTTCGCGCAAGCGGAAGCTGCTCGAGAAGCAGAAGGAAGGAAAAAAGCGGATGAAGAGCATCGGCCGGATCAACATCCCGCAGGAAGCCTTCATCAAAGTTCTGCGGTCGACGTAATATTCCAAGTCTCTGGAGAAGACCCGGACCGAAGGCAGGAGACGAAAAACCAACCAGCGTGGCCTCAAGCCTCTGGGGAGCACGGGCTGTCAGCCCGTGGGCGAAGGCAGCCTGCCTTCGCGAACTTACGTGCCCGGTGGCTGAAGGAAGCCACGCACGTTCTCGTTTCGCAGCGGCGCCGGAAGTCTGCCGGTGCAGGCTGCACCGGCCCACGGGCTGGCAGCCCGTGCTCCCCGGAGTCTGACGCGCGACGCTTTCTGGGCCAGGGCGCGCTTCGACAATGACACTTTGCAAAATTCGTTCCTCAGCCACCGTTCCGCCCAATGTTCGGGGGGAGCTGGCGCGGACCGAAGGCAGGAGACGCGAACAAGAAACCAACCCGGATGGCGGAGAGCCTCTGGGGAGCACGGGCTGTCAGCCCGTGGGCGAAGGCAGTCTGCCTTCGCGAACTTACCTTGCCGGGTGTCCGAGCTAAGCCCTGCACGTTCTCGTTTCGCAGCGTCGCCGGAAGTCTGCCGGTGCAGGCTGCACACCGGCCCACGGGCTGGCAGCCCGTGCTCCCGGAGGAAACAGAACCCGCCACAATGACGCTTTGCAAAATTCGTTCCTCAGCTAGCGTTTCGCCCAATGTTCGAGCCGCGCTACATCAAGCACAGTCACCTTCTCCTCCGGCATGCCGAAAAGTTGATCCGTTACCGGCGCGATTTACTGAGCCCGGCCGTCATCGCCGAACTCCGCGGACAGATCGAGAAACTTCAGGCCGCGATGAAAGCGCGCGACTCGCGCGCGGCACACGAGGAAGCGGAGCGGCTCGACGCGCTTCTGACCGAGCACACCCCACCCCATCGGGAAGCGGTCTGGCGCGAGAACGTCGAGGTCATCCTGGTCGCGATCGTGGTCGCGATCGGTATCCGTTCCTATTTCATCCAGCCTTTCAAGATCCCGACCGGTTCGATGCAGCCGACCCTTAACGGCATCATCGGCCGCCCGATGACCGCGCCCACGCCGAACGTCGTCCAACAGATCTTTGAGTTCGTCGCCTACGGCCGCAATTATATCGACGTCGTTTCCGGCGGGGAGAACACGGTCATGGATGTCACGCCGCGGAAGATGTTCTTCTTCTTCACCCTCTCGCGCATCACCTGCGATCATCAATCCTTCACCGTTTACGCGCCGCCGGAGATTTTACGGCAGGATTTCCAGGTTTATCCCGGGAACTCCTATCACCGCGGGCAGGTCATCGCGCGCGGCGCGGTCGATACCGGCGACCAGGTCTTCGTCGATAAATTCAGCTACAACTTCGTCCATCCGCACCGCGGCGACGTTTTTGTTTTTCGGACCAATCACATCCTCGGAATCCGCGAAGATCCCGAAGCAGGCGCGCCCTTTTACATCAAACGCCTGACCGGCACACCGGGCGACGAGCTGCGGATCGATTCGCCCAACCTCTACGTCAACGGCGAGTTGGCCAAGAGTTTCGGTCTGCGCCGCGTTATGTCGGCCCATGAACCTTACAAGGGTTACGCGCCGGGGCAGGCTTTCCTCGGCACCCCTAGCCGCACCTTCGTCATCCCGCCGCACAGCTATTTCGCGATGGGTGACAACAGCTACAACAGCTACGACAGCCGCTACTGGGGCCCGGTGCCGGAAGAAAACGTGGTCGGCCGCGGCCTTTTCGTTTACTGGCCTTTCACCCGGCACTGGGGACTGATTCGTTAGGCGGAGGATCCTGGGAATGTTCGCCGTCGCCCCGAGCGTTTACCCACTGCTCGGGATGCTCCTCGGCTATGCGCTCGTGATGCTGACCAACCCCGTCCGGGTCGCGCTCCGCGACGGGTTCCGCTGCAACCTGCGCTTCAAGCGGGTCTGGCTGCTCTTCGCCCTCCTCGCCCTGGCATATTCGGCGTTTCAGTTTGCCGTCTTCACTCCCTTCCAATCGGAAGCGGATCTGCGCCTCGAGCAGTTCGCCTTCTGGGAATCGTGGCACTGGCCGCTCTTCTCCCAGGTCTGGCGCGAAAGCCTGCTCCACACCGCGGAGTCGGTCGCCGGAATCTTTGACGCCGCCGCCACCACTTATCCGCTTTCGATCCTGGCCGCGCTGCTTTTGATTCTGAACTGGCGCGGACTTCACGGCAGCCTGGTGCGAGCACTGCGCAAGCAATTCGGCCCGGCCGGCTGGCTCATTTACCTCGGGATTTTAATCAGCGCCCTCGCTTCGCTCCTCAAACCCTTCATCTACTGGCAACTCCCCGGCCGCGCCCAGTTTCTCTCCCCCGCGCACCTCCTCCAGACCTCGGCCGCGGTCGATACCGTCGCTTTCATCTTTGAATATCTCTGCGCGGTTTACCTCCAGGTTTACCTCATCACGGTCGCGCTCGCCTGGATCAAGGGACTCACTTTTCGCGAAGGCGAGCTGCTTCGTTTTGCCATGCGCCGCTTCAGCTTCGTCATGCGCTGGCTCGGCCTTGTCGTCCTGGCGAGCACGCTCCTCCTCCGCCTGCCGCTCCTCGTCGCTTATTTCCGCGATGTGCCCGGCGTGCTCGATTACCTGCCCATCGGCCGTTGCCTGATGGCGCTGCTCCTCATTTGTTTTTGTGCGATGCAGATTTCGCTCGTTCTCCACAATGAAACGCTCCGGGAAGCGTTTCGCGCCCACTGGCAATTCGTTAGGCGGCATTCCTATCGTCTGGTTTGGTTTCTTATTATCTGCGGGCTGCACTACTGGTTTCTTTCTCTGGCCGACAGCGTCATTCGCGCGGCCGCGACCGAGCGTTTGCTCGCCTTGCTCCTCTGGAAAATCTGCTACGTCCTGGCCCGCGCTTTTGTCACCGGTTGGCTCTTGGCGAGCTGGGTTTCGCTTTTCCGGCAGTGCGAAATTGGGCGGGTCGACCGCGAAAGCTGGATCCGTTATTGACGTTATGCCGGCCGAGCCTTCCAGCGCCCAAGAGGTCACCCGCGCCAGCCAATCCAACCTCGCCTTCGCCTTCATCTCGTTAGGCAAAGAGCGCCGGCGCGACATCACCATCTTCTACGCCTACTGCCGCCTGATTGACGACATCGCCGACTCGACCGAACTGCCGCGGGACGAAAAAGCGCGTCTGTTGCAGATTTGGCGCGCCGCGCTCCATCAGCCCGTCGCAGAGGAGCCGGCCCTCGCGCCTGAAGTGCGCGGCCTGACCGAGCGCTACGCCGTCACCCCGGCGATGCTGGAGGAGATCATGGGCGGCGTGGAGATGGATCTCACCATCGCCCGCTACGAGACCTTCGCCGAGCTGCGGCAATACTGTTACCGGGTGGCCAGCGCCGTCGGTCTCGTCAGCATCGAGATTTTTGGTTACCGCAACCCGGCCTGCCGCGAGTACGCGATCGAGCTCGGGCTCGCCCTCCAGGTCACCAACATCCTGCGCGACGTCGCGAAAGACCTCGGCAACGGCCGGGTCTATCTCCCCGCGGAAGACATGGCCCGCTTCGATTATCGCGAGCAAGACCTCGCCGCCCACCGCGACGACGAGCGATTCGTTAGGCTAATGCAATTCGAGGCCGACCGGGCGCAGGAGTATTTCTGCAAAGCAAACGCGCTCCTTCCGCGCGAGGACCGGCGCTCGATGATCGGCGCCCGCATCATGGGCTCGATCTACCACGCGCTCCTCCGCAAAATGGAGCGCGATCGCTTTCGCGTCTTCCGGCGCGACTACCGAATCAGCAAGCCGGGCAAGCTGCTGCGCGTCGGCCGAGAACTGCTCACGGTTTTTTGAATAGCGTGCCGGAACATCCGTCCTAGGTTTAACATTCGATTCTAAAGCATTATGAAAAAGTATTTTATCCCAGCGGTCTCGGCCGCGATTCTTGTGCCCATGGCGTTGAGCCTGAGCTCATGTGAAACGCCTGTCGGGCAGGGTGCCGGATTTGGCGCCGCTACCGGTGCAATCATCGGCGGCGCGGCAACCGGACGAGTCCGCGGGGCGGCGATCGGCGCCGGTGCTGGCGCACTCGCCGGGGCGCTGGTGGGCGCGGCTATCCAGGAAGACCAGGCCCGCTATTACCATGCGCCTCCCGGGGGCTATCCCTACGGCCGCCGGACCGGGACTCCGGGCTACGTCTACAGCCCCTACGGTCCGCACAACATCATCGATGTCCGCGGCGTGCCGCCTGGCGCGCTGGTGCGCGACCCATCGACGGGCGGAGTTTTCCGCAAGCCCTAACGGCCGCAGCCTAACGAAACTTTAACAACGGGTTGATCTCGCTCCGCGGGATCAACCCGTTTTCTTTGCCATCTGACAGAGGAAATCCAGCGCTTTGGGGAATTCTCCTTGGTCCAATAACCCGAGCGGCCGGTAAATTTCGACTATGCGGGATGCCATGTCTTGCCGCTGCGAGTGGGCGTAATACATGACATGTGCGGCTGCAATATTTGCGCGTTCCTCAGGTCCTACGAGAGCTAGGGAATGATGGAATGCGGAATCAATCTCATCGTCAGTGACCGCCGCAAAATCCGTTGCTTGGTGAAGTGTCTCTCGCGGAATTGGGGCAACGACGGTAAACGCCACCGTTCCCACCGGGACGCTGCGATAGAAGCGAAAATATTCGCGTAGTCGGTAGTGGAGCAGATGAATCCAACTGGTGAAGTAGTGCTTGAAGTCTTGATGAATCAACAGACCTCCCGGCGCCAAGCTGGCAAAGAAATTCCGCGCGATATGAGTCGTAAGACCGGGACCTTTCATGGCATCTACCAGTAAGATTTTAATGGGACCGCCCTCCCACTGGTAATGGTTCAAGTCTGCCTCGATTAATTCGACCCGACCGCTTCCATACTCGCGGACGACACGGCGCGCCTCGGGCAGGAAACTCTCGCCGGGCTCATATTGACAATAGGGAATGCGCGCCGGCATCCATCCTTCCCAAATGAACCGATCAAAGCCAAAGACTTTCTCGTCTTGATCATCGGTCTTCGAGCCGTGACTCAGAAGGCCTCGCGCCAGCGCGATTGACGTCGAGCCCAACCAGCAGCCGAGATCAACCATGGCGCCTTCTTTTCCAGCGTAGCGAGCCGCACTTTCGCAGTAGAACGCTGTTTCTTCGGACGAGATCATGCCAATTCTGGCCTTGGGAAAAGAAGGCTCCGAGACTTCGACCCGGTTAGCCGGCTTCGAACGAAGGAGGCCTTTCACGGATCTAAACGACAGGAATTTTCGCATCGAAATCTCCTCCGGGTTGGGCCGGGAGGCGGCAGGGCAGCATGGTTTGAGAGCGGTGTTTAAGTGAGGATAGGTTTTTCTCTTCGACAGCGGCGCGAAGGGGATTGATGTGTCGCTTAGCCCGTTTTCTTTTGCAGGGCGTCGACGATTTTTTGGGTCGCCTCATCCATCCGCACCAGCTCGGGCCAGCCGCGGGTGTAGCCTTCGCCGGCGAGTTTTTTTGTCGCGTCGAGGCCCATGTGGGAGCCAACGTTCTGCACGCTCGGGGCGTGATCGAGCGAGTCGGCCGGATTGGTGATGATGGTGCTGTCGCGTTTCGGGTCGGTGTTCGCGCACATGCGGAAGAGGACTTCGCTGGTGTTGTGCACGTCGCAATCTTCATCCACCACGATGATGTATTTGCTGAACATCATCTGCCCCATGCCCCAGAGCCCGTGCATGACTTTGAAGGCCTGATAGGCGTACTGCTTGCGGATGCTGACGAAGACGAGGTTGTGAAAAACGCCTTCCGCCGGGAGCGCCATGTCGACGATCTCGGGGAAGTTCATTTTGAAGACGGGCAGGAAAATTTTCACGCTAGCCGAGCCGAGATAGAAATCTTCCATCGGCGGGATGCCGACAATCGTGGTCGGATAAACCGCTTCATTCCGGTGGGTGATGGCGGTGAGATGGAAGACCGGGTAATCCTCGACCGCGGTGTAAAAGCCGGTGTGATCGCCAAATGGCCCTTCCGGCCGCGTCTCGCCCGGCTGCACATAGCCTTCGAGGACGAAATCGACATCGGCCGGGACTTCCAATTCGTTCGTTAGGCATTTCACCAGCTCGACTGATCTCTTGCGCACAAATCCAGCGAAGAGAATCTCATCCAGCCCGTCGGGCAGCGGCGCGGTGGCGGCGAAAGTGTAGGCCGGGTCGCCACCGATCGTGACCGCGACCGGCATCCGCTCGTTGCGCTCGTAGTAGAGCTTGCCGTGCCGGGCGCCAACTTTGTGCACCTGCCAGTGCATCCCGGTCGTTAGGCCATCGTAAACCTGCATCCGATACATCCCGAGATTGCGCGCGCCGGTCTCCGGGTCGCGCGTGTGGACGTTGGGCAAGGTGATGAAGCGGCCCCCGTCCTTCGGCCAGCACTTCAGAATCGGAAGGTCGCCTAACGAAAAGTTGCCGGCGCCGTTTTCGAAGCGGTGCACCACTTCCTGGCAGACGGCCGATTTCACATGCTTCGGCCGCGCGTGGAGCAGGTTGAGGCCCTGTTTCAAGAGGGTCCAGCCTTCGCGCAGATCGGTCGGCGGCTTGGCTTTGAGAATGAGCGAAATTTCCTGCGCCAGGTCAGCCACGTTCTCGACCTGGAGCGCCAGCGCCATCCGCTTCTCCGAGCCCATGGTGTTGATCGCGACCGGAAACTTCGAGACGCGCCCGTCGATCAAGGGCCGCTCGAAAAGGAGCGCCTTGCCTCCCCCCGCCGATTTCATTTCCCGATCAGCCCATTCCGCAATCGCTAGCTTGGTCTCGGTCGGAGTCGAGATGCGCTTCAATTCTCCCGCCGTTTCGAGAGCTCCGAGAAATTTAGAGAAACTGTCGTAGGCCATAGGGTCACCCCAACTTTCTTACTCCGGTTTCGGTCTTCCGGCCACCCATGCTGGTGGTCTTCGCCGCCCGGAGGCGGGGGTCGGGTATGAAGAAAAATCTTTTTTTATCCGTTTTTTGCATCTGAAGCGAAGGCGTCGGTCGTATCACTCACGAGAATGCGCTTCGCGCAGAACTACAATACCAAAGAACAAAGAAAGGCGTAGATGAAACAACAATTGACGAATGAACTACTTATAGCCCAGAACGGTAAAACCCGACGGGATGTCCTGAAGAGTCTTGGGGCGGGCGCCATTGGCCTCGCCGGTCTCGGCATGCTGAGTAAAACTGCGCGGGGCGCAACGAATAGCACCGCGAGCGATTTCGATGTCCTGCAATTTGCTTTAAATCTCGAATACCTCGAGGCGGAGTTTTACCTCTACGCCACCACTGGCCAGGGGCTGCCGCCTGAAGACATCACCGGCACCGGCACCCTCGGCACGACCTCGATCAAGACCAATCCGCTGGTCCCCTTCCAGACCCCGCTCATCCAGCAATATGCCAACGAGATCGCCACGGATGAAAAAAACCATGTCGAATACCTGCGCTCGACGCTCTCCGCTTCGGGTGTTACCCCAGTCGCCCGGCCGCCTCTGGATCTAATGGAAAGCTTCAATATCCTCGCGCAAGCTGCGGGCATCGGAGATTCCTTCGATCCGTTTGCGGATGAAGTGAGCTTTCTGCTCGGCGCCTTCATTTTCGAGGATGTCGGCGTGACCGCCTATCGCGGCGGGGCCCATTTGCTGAGCAACATCGATCTGATCTTCGCGGCGGCCGGCGTGCTCGGCACGGAGGCTTATCACGCAGCCAACATCCGGACGACGCTCCTCGCCCTGAATGACCCGACAGTTATCGACACGGTTCAAAAGATTTCGGATCTGCGCGACGCCCTCGATGGTCCCGATGAGCGCGACCAGGGTATCGTTAGGCCAACGAGTATGGGTGACGTGGCAAACATCGTCCCGACCGATCGGTTCGGCCTGGTCTATGCCCGCCGGAGCCGGCAGGTTCTCAACATCGTCTATGGCGCCCCAAACGCATCGAGTGGCTTGTTCTTCCCGGAAGGGTTGAATGGCGCAATAAGCTAGGCCGGGCCCAGACAAAGAGCTGAAGTCAGACTATCGCCAAGGGCGCAGCGTCCACTCAGGGGACGCTGCGCCTAACGAGGCGCAGTTTTCGTTTCGGCGCATCCCTCCACATCAGCGAGAGTGGACCGACTCTCGGCAGTCAGTTTCCCCTCGACCACGCTAAAGCTGCGACCCAAGCGCGATCGTGACGACGTAATCGAAGGCATTCCATTTCGAGAGAGTCCGCTTCCCGCACATCCGCAGGATGAGGATGAACGCAATGTAAGCGAGCGTACCCGCAATGAGAGTGCGGAGAATGGGAAACCAGCCGTCGAAAACATTTCATCTCCTGAATCGCCTCAACGCGACGAGACGCAGGTATGCAATTCGCGACCGCGCGTGCCGAGGCCGACGCTATCTCGGCACGGACACCCAGCCGCGACTGTAATAGTCGGTCAGGGTCAGTAGCAGCATGAGAAAGAGCCAGAGCAGCCCCGTCATGGCCGCGAGATGCAAAAGCCGGCTGCTTCCTTTGATGTGCATGAAAAAAAGCACGATCAGAATCGTCTTGGCGAAAGAGATGAAGAGCGCGATTGGCAGATTGAAGACGCCGAAGTTGACGTAACCCAGCCCCCAGGTGAGAGCGAGCAGACCCATCAACCAAAGGAAATTGGTCCAGTAAACTCGGGGCGCGAGGACTTTGGTCGTCATCGGTGACCGGCTAAATACAAAAGCGGAAAGAGGAAGACCCAGACGATGTCGACGAAGTGCCAATAGAGGCCGGCGATTTCCACCGGCATGTAATTCCCGCCGGCAAAGCGCCGGCGCCAGGCAAAGACCGCGAGCACGAGCATGAGGATAATGCCGACGATGACGTGGATGGCGTGCAGTCCGGTCATGGCGAAGTAGAGCCAGAAAAACATTTCCGCCGCGCCCGGGTTGGCTTCGTGCCATTGAAAGTCTGCGCCCGGAACGAGGTGCTCGGTGAAATCCTTGTGATACTCGAGCCCTTTCACGCCCATGAACACCATCCCTAGAAAAGCAGTCGCGAGCAGGAGCCAGATGAGGTGACCGCGCCGCCCGAGCTGCGCCGCGCGCACTGCCAAAGCCATCAAGGTGCTGCTGAAAAGGAGAATGGCAGTGTTGGCGCCCCCAAGGATGACCTCGGTGTGCCGGCTGGCGGCGGCAAAAGCCTCTGGCGAGAGATAACGATAAACCGTGTAAGCGAGAAAAAGCCCGCCAAAAAAAAGCACTTCGGTCGCGAGGAAAATCCACATCCCGAGTTTGGCCGCCTCGTGCTGCTGCTCGAGATCGTCGAATTGCTCGGCGAGGATGTTTTCCGCGGCGGCTTCACTCATCTCAGCAAAAGATCGCTTCTGGCCAGGAAAACGAGCTTGTCGGTCAGATAACTCAAGCGCTTTCCAGCACCGGTTCGGTCTCGTGAATTCTCCCGTAGTCCACACTCACCCGGTCCTCGCTCAACTCGGTGTAAATCTCGACGAAGCGTTCACCGAAACGAAGATCGCGCCAGGTGTAGCCATGTTGGCTTTGCACGGCCGCCGGGATCACCGTCTCGACGCAGACGACTGAGGCCATCAGGCGCGTGTCGCTGCCTTGCAGAAGTTCCGGAGTCATTCCGTGCAGCGGACTCTCTCGATCGATCGTGTGGCGCAAAGTGAGCGCCGCGGGAAAAGCGATCAAGCGGTCGAAGTGCAATTTAAGCGAGTAAAAACGCCGCACCACGTCGCCTTCCTGAATGGTCTCATCCCGGTGCAGCATCAAACGAAACTCCGCCTCCACCATGCTGTGATGGCGTAGGTTCGCCACCCGCAGCATCAAGGTCGGCTGGCCGTCGAACGGCGCGATGACGAGCGAATCGCTGAACAGAATGCGGGCCGTCGGGCGCGAGAAACGGACGAAGATCAAACCGGTGATGACCGCGAGCCAAAACATGCCCGCCACAATCTCGACCGTGCAAATCGCGTGGCCGTAGATCGTCTGCGGATACATGTGGCCGTAGCCGACGGTGGCCAGCGTCTCCGCGCTGAAAAAGAAGGCGCCGAGAAAAGAGCCCGGCACCATTTCCGCAATGCAGGGGCCGCCCATGGCGTAGAGGGCGGCGAAGAAGATTGAGCGTGAGATAAACGCCGAGGATCAGAAGCGCAAACCTTGGCCAACTCAGCGAGAGAACCCAGTGATAGACATCGCGCCACTCCTGTTTCTCGGCATTGACCTTGAGAAACTCGAGCTGCCCGACACGCATCGAGATCGGCCGCGGCGCGCGCTTCATCCGGGAGTTACCATCTGTCTGCGCCCGGTTGCGAGTTACTCTTCCGAATCATAGTAACTGGCCTCCGAATCTCGGCCGCGCAGGAGCGTTCGTTGCGGAGAACGGACCAGCCATTTCTGGCTGTCGGGATAATAACAGGATTCACCGATCGGATTATCGGCGATGACATAGAGGACGAGATCCTCCTCGCCGTCGTTGATCAATTGGTGCGCTTCCCCGGGGCCGTAGAGAAAAGCGTCACCCGCCGTGATCGCGGTGCGGCCGCTCTCGTCCCGGGCCTGGCCGCGGCCGGAGATCACGTGATAGAATTCCCATTGCGCCGCGTGCGAGTGATAAGGGTAGGGCGTCTGCCCCGGCGCGAGCCGCAGAATTTCCACGGCAAAAGGATGTCGCGCTCTTGCCTCCGGCCCCTGCGGATCCCAGCCGAGCGCTTCGGAAAGATCCTTGCCGCTTCCGCCAAACTTCCCCTTCGGCGAAGACCAGGAGTACTCCTCCAATTCGTTGCTGTTGATCTTTTTCATGAGTGCTGGCGGGTGAGGAGCTCACGCTCACGATTTTGGCGGGCGCGAAATCTTTCCTTGGCCCGAGTCGCTTCCGTCTCGCGATCGAGCGGCACGGCCGCCGTGACCAGCGCGTCGAGCAAGCGGTGCGAAGCTCGCGCCACTTCGTCCACCGCTTGGGCGAACGCCTCTTCATTCGCTTTCGAGGGCTGGGTGGAGCCGCTCAGCTTTCGCACGTATTGCAGGGCGGAAGCCCGCACTTCTTCCTCCGTCGCGGGCGGCTCAAAATTATGCAGCCTTCGAATATTTCGACACATAAAAATCCTCCGTTTTGGTATGGGAACACGAAACGCCGTTTCTCTCAAAAGTCGAGTTGGAAGCCGCGTTCGAAACCTCGTCCGCGGGAGTGCAAACCTGCTTAACCGGCTCGTGCGACGCTCCTTTCGATTGCATTACCTCAACGTTACGATTCCACGCCGTCGGACATCTTACGTTGCCATCAATGCTGATATCCGTAGAAATTATTAATCAACAAAAGCGGGTGCCGTTCGCATCAAAGGGTTTTCTCCCACCCGCCCAAAGATGGTCGGTTCCCGACCAGATACCTTCATCTATGGAAAAAATCGACGTTCTCATCATCGGCGGCGGCCCGGGCGGGTCCGCTGCGGCCATGTTTCTTCTCCGCGAAGGCATCACTCCAGTCATTCTCGAGCAGGAAGAATTTCCGCGTTTCCACATCGGCGAGTCGCTCACCGGCGAGGCGGCGCAGGTGCTGCGCCGGCTCGGGCTGGAAGAGAAAATGAACGCGATGGACAACCCGGTGAAACACGGGGTGCGGGTTTACGGCACGAACGCGACCAATAGCTGGTATGTGAAAGTTTCTTCCCGCGACCAGAACTGGAACCTTACCGATTCCACCACCTGGCAGGTCCGGCGGAGCGAATTCGACGCCATGATGTTGAAAGAAGCGCAGGAGCGCGGTGCGAAACTGATTCGCGGCAGCGCGATCAAAGCCCTGAAAAATGCCGACGGATCACTGCGCGGAATCGTGATTCGCCGGCCGGACGGCACCGAGGAAGAGATCGAAACCAAGGTCGTGCTGGACTGCTCCGGCCAGGCCACCTTCCTCGCCAATCAAAAAATCACCGGCCCGAAATACATGGGCAGCTACGACAAACAGGTCGCGTTCTTTTCGCATGTTCGCGGCGCGCTCCGCGACAGCGGCACGCAGGGAGAAACGGCGCGTGATAACACGCTCATCTTGTACGCGCGCAAATTCCATTGGGCCTGGTTCATCCCGATCGACAAGGACATCGTCAGCGTCGGAATGGTGACGCCGCGGGCTAACTTCGTCGAAAAAAAGCAGACGCCGGAGGAGTACTACCGGAGCGAGCTTTTCAAGATCAACCCGGAGCTGCCACGCCGGATCGAGAAACTCGACCTGGCCGAGAAAGTGCACGTCATCCCAAACTACTCCTACCAGGTGCGCGGATTTTGCGGGAAAGGCTTCATCTGCATCGGCGATTCGCATCGCTTCATCGATCCGATTTTTTCCTTCGGTCTCACCGTCACCATGCGGGAAGCGGAATTCGCCGCTCCGGTGGTGCGGCAGTATCTCGAGGGCAAGCTGGACGATAAGGAGAATCCCTTCGAAGAGCTGCAGATGGCGGCGGAGAAGGGCATCGATAACCTGGAAGACATGATCGACCTCTTCTGGGAGCAGCCGTTCGCCTTCTCCACCTTCGTCCATTTCCGCTACACCGAACAGATGACCGACGCCTTCGCCGGCCGGATTTACGAGCACGAGCACCAGCCCTCGACCTCGATTCTTTCCTTCCGAAAATTGCTCAACCGCACGCGCGAATACGATGCCGATGATTATTCCATCCCGATCGGCTCGCGTTACCATCCGGAACGGGCGCCGCTCTGGGAACCGGACTCACCGGTCCAGGGAACGGAAGAGTGGATCAAGCGCGGCCGCGGCGAGCACGCCCTGGTCGAGGACTAAGCCCGCTCTTTTCAATCCACCATCCGCCCGCGGCTGGCGGCGACAGCGCGCGAACAAGATTTTGTTTCTGCCCGCCCTTCCGCCGAGAGATCAAAATTGCCGCCGCGTCCGATCCACTCGCGCTGACACGACTTAAACCCAGTCTCACTCAGCGCTTGGGGAGTGTTCACCCCCCGCAAAGGTTCCGCCTCCGGCTCGACGAGCCGGAGGCGTCTTACCATGAACCAAATTAGAATGCCGGCTCTACCAGTGACCGTCCCGGCAATGGCTTGACTGCGCTCCCTTGAGCTGGCTGCCTCTGCGGGGTTGCGCCCCCCGTCGAGCGGTCCGCCGAGTTCACCAAACGGGCGAGTAACCCGTGCTCGATGCCGCTACTATCGAGGTAACGACCCACAATCGAGCCCGCGGCGTTAATCCCGTTGAGGGACGTGAACGTGGACCCGGGGAAATCATAGCTAATGTAGGTATCCGGCGCGATAAAGACAAAGCCATGGGTTATCCCGGAGGCGTCGGGGTATCTTCCCACGATGTAGTTACTATCGTTGTTGCCGAAGACGATCGTCCCGGTCGACCCCGCGGGATCGATCGGCGAAACGATGGTGCCATCGCTGTCCCGATAATAGCCGTGGGTAATCCCTCCACTGTCGATATAATAACCCGCCGCCTGGTCCGAGCTATTGATCTGGTAGGCCAATGTATTGGTTGCGTCTGGCACCGTGAACTCAGTAATGGATCCTCCGATGCTGACGAAGCCCGACTGCACCCCGCTGCTCGGAACGTCCGATCCGCAGAAGTCACCCGCATTGTTTAGCCCCAGAACGATCGTAAAGCTCGAGCCTGGAACATCATAGTTGTGGAAGGTCGCCCCCTGCAGGAAAAAGCCATGCGAAGTATCTGACGTGTAATTGCCGCAGACCTTTAGCGCGTTATTAATCCCTCGGCCCTGCGTGACCCCACCCGTGTCGAGTGGGTCCGTCAATGGCGGACTAAAGTGCCCGTTCTGGAAACGGACAAAACCGTGCGTCAGGAAGCTGCCATCGATGAGGGCACCGACCACGGCGCCCTTGTCGCTGATTTTCTGTGGTTGAGTTGAGAATACCGCATCCGGGTCGTCAAAAGTGTTGATTAACTGAACACTGAAGCCAGCCGGCCCTGCAAGAACCTCCAGCGCTGGAAGCGCCAGGAGGGCAATCAAACAACGAACAATATTATTTTTTGTAATCATGTTTTCCTCTCCGGGAAACGTGGTGGTGAATTTTTAGCCCTCAATATCAGGCTTCCGTTTTCTCCTTTCCACGATCCCCTTTTATATTCGCAGCGGCGCTTCACGCCGGATGGCATTTCATTGCCATGATTTTCTGTGATTTGACTTGGAGGATGGAAGAGCTTGGCGCCGAGTCTTTTCTCCCGAATCCGGTTGATCCGGCCCTCTTCCTCCCGGGGCAACGCCCCTGGCGACAAAATGGCGAACGGCTCCCCCCGGCTGGATAAATCCCGCGTTTCTGCTCGCTAAGCCGGGCGGCTGCATTTAGATAAACGCGCCATGCCCGCGCGTTCCAACAAGCAGCCCGTCACTGTCGTCACCGGCGGCGCCGGCTTTCTCGGCTCGCACCTGACGGATCGGTTGCTCGCGGAAGGTCATCGCGTGATCGCGATCGACAATCTGATCACGGGTCACCTGACGAATATCGAGCACCTCGCGGGGAACGAGAATTACCGCTTCATCAAACAGGATGTAACCCAGTATCTCTTCGTTCCGGATGAGATCGATTACGTTTTCCATTTCGCTTCTCCCGCCAGCCCGATCGATTATCTCGAACTCCCGATCCCGACCTTGAAAGTGGGCGCGCTCGGGACGCACAACACTCTCGGCCTGGCCAAGGCGAAGCAGGCGACCTTTCTCCTCGCCTCCACTTCCGAATGCTACGGCGACCCGCTCGTTCATCCGCAGAAGGAAGATTACTGGGGCAACGTCAACCCGATCGGGCCGCGCGGCGTTTACGA